>NZ_JBVIIT010000030.1:22229-117058 GCF_055569615.1 Streptomyces sp. NPDC031379
CGTCCCCACCACCCCCCCCCCCCCCCCCCCCCCCCCCCCCCCCCCCCCCCCCCCCCCCCCCCCCCCCCCCACCCCCCCACCCCCCCCCCCCCCCCCCCCCCCCCCCCCCCCCCCCCCCCGGGCCCGACTGCTGTCAGGTCACACATCGCCGGCCCGTGGGCTCAGCTCGCGGACCCGGCCTGCTGCGGCTTGGCCGGCGCGGGCGCCTGGGCCGCCTGTGCCGGCTTGCTCTTGTCCTTCAGGAACAGGGCCACCAGGAAGGCGATGACGAAGAACGGCAGGGCCCAGCGGAACATGCTCTGGGTGCCGCCGGCCACGGCGTCCACGTACGCGGCCCGGGCCGAGTGGGACAGGGACTCGATCGCACCCGAACCCGCGCGCCCGCCGTTGTCGTGCACGGACTGCAGTTCGGCGGCGGAGAGCTTCGAGTCGAGGGAGTCGGTGAGCCGGCTGGTGAAGACGGTCGCGAAGAGCGCCGTACCGAACGAGCCGCCGACGGAGCGGAAGAACGTCAGCGTGCCGCTGGCCACGCCCATGTCCTTCAGCTCGACGCTGTTCTGGGTGATCACCATGACGTTCTGGAACAGCAGGCCCAGACCGATACCGAAGATCACCATGTAGAGCGAGGAGACGACACGGGAGGTGTCCACGTCGAGCATGGACAGCAGGAACGAGCCGACGCTCAGGAACGCCCCGCCGGCCAGCAGGATCGGCCGGTGACGGCTGGACTCGCTCATCAGCCGGCCGCTGTACATCGAGGCGACCAGCATGCCGCCGAGCACGGGGAGCAGCAGCAGGCCGCTGCTGGTGGCGGACAGGTGCTGGACGCTCTGCTGGTAGACCGGCAGGTAGGTGATGGTGCCGTAGAGCGCGATGCCGACGAGGAAGCCGAGCACCAGGCTGCCCACGAAGTTGCGGGAGCGGAACAGGTGCGGCGGCAGGATCGGCTGGGCGGCCCGGCGTTCGACCAGCACGGTGCCGATGACGGCGACCACCGCGAGGGCGATCAGGCCGAGGATCGTGGCCGAGCCCCAGGCGTACTCGTTGCCGCCCCAGGTGGTGAAGAGCACCACGGCCGTGCTGGCGACGCTCAGCAGGACGGCACCGAGGTAGTCGATGCGGCCGGCGCCCCGGTTGTGCGGCAGGTTGAGGCGGGCCGCCACGTACCAGACGGCGACGGCGGCGATCGGCACGTTGAGGTAGAACGCCCAGCGCCAGGAGGCGTGGTCGGTGAGCGCGCCACCGAGCAGCGGGCCGCCGACGGTGGCGACGGCGCTGAGGGCGGCGATGTAGCTCTGGTACTTGCCGCGCTCCTTGGGGGCGACCATGACACCGATCACGGCCATCACGCCCACCATCAGACCGCCGGCACCGATGCCCTGCAGGGCGCGGAAGGCGATCAGGGTGTCCATCGACTGGGCGACGCCGCACAGCACGGAGCCGAGCGTGAAGATCGCGATCGACGCGAGGAGCAGCTGCTTGCGGCTGAAGAAGTCGCTCATACGGCCCCAGAGTGGGGTGGAGACCGTCGAGGTCAGGATGTAGGCGGTGATGACCCAGGAGAGGCGGTTGAATCCGCCGAGGTCACCCGCGATGGTCGGCAGTGCGGTGGTGACGATCATCGCGTCGAGCATGGAGAGCAGGAGCGCGAGCATCAGCCCGGGCAGCACACTGCGGATGCCGGCGTTGGGGCTTGGCGCCGCTGAAGATGACACGGTGGGGACTCCCCGGATTGGAAGGAACGGGAGATACCAGTCGGGCTAACCGGGCCCATGGACCCGGTTACGGACGATACGGGGCCGCCGCCCCGGTTGTCAACGAAGTACGCCCGCATGCGGGGCCGCCGCCCCGGTTGTTGCGGAAGTGCGGTTACAATCGGAGGCCTCCGCCGCCCTGGGGGGTTCTGGCGGGGCTTGTGACGATGGGGAGGCACCATGGCAGTCGGCAAGTCGTCAGGACTGGACTCCGCCATTCCCTACGCGCCACCGCCACCGAGGCCACTGCGTGCCGACGCCCGCCGCAACCGCGACCAGATCCTCGCCGCCGCGCTGGAGACCTTCGCGGTCGAGGGGCACGCGGTCTCGCTGGACGAGATCGCGCGCCGCGCCGGCGTCGGGGCGGGCACCGTGCACCGGCACTTCCCCACCAAGGAAGCGCTGTTCGAAGCCGTGATCATCACCCGGATCCAGCGGCTGACCCAGAAGGCCCGCGAACTGACCGGCCCGGACGACCCCGTCGAGGCGCTGTTCGGCTTCCTCTTCGACGTACTGGAAGAGGGCCGCGCCAAGAAGGACCTGGTGGACGCGCTGATCGGGGCGGGGGTCGACGTGGGCGAGGTGACGGGCCCGGCCGCCCTCGGCCTGAACGAGGCCCTGGGGGTGCTGCTGACCCGCGCTCAGGAGGCCGGGGTCCGCGAGGACGTGGCCGTCGCCGATCTGATGGCCGTCATGGCGAGCACCCTGATCGCGGCCCAGCGCACCGGCGACCCGCAGCTGCCGCGCCGCATGCTCGCCGTCTACTGCGACGGCCTGCGCGGCGGGGGCGGTCCGGCCGTCGAGGGGTGAACGAGCGGGGCCGGTGGCGGCCCCGCACGGGGGGAGTGACGTGCACGGCGGGGCGCAGACATGCGGAACAGGGGGGCGGCATGCGCGGGAGCGCGCGGTGAGGCGGACCGGGCCGGCATCGGCCCCGCCGCCCCGCGGCGGCGGGCGGCGCCGGCCGCCCGCCCGGCCGCCCGAGTTCGCGGCGGACGCGACATGACGGGCGGGCGCGTCACCCGGGCCGGCTCACGGATGCTCGCGCAGCGCCGCCCGGACCCCCGCGACGACGACGTCCCGCTGCTCCTCCAGGTAGAAGTGGCCACCCGGCAGCACCCGCAGGTCGAAATCCCCGCTGGTGTGCTCCTCCCAGGGGCGGGCGTCCGCCACCGAGACCCGGGGGTCGGCGTCCCCGATCAGGACGGTCACCGGGCAGGCGACCGAGGCCCCCGGCTCGCACCGATAGGTCTCGATCGCCCGGTAGTCGTTGCGGATCGTGGGCAGCACCAGGGCCCGCACCTCGGGATCCGCGAGCAGCGCGGGATCCGTACCGCTGAGCGCCTGCAACTCGGCGACCAGCCCGTCGTCGTCCTTGAGGTGAACGAACTCGGGGCGGAAGACGCTCGGCGCCCGCCGGCCCGAGGCGAAGAGGCGCAGCACCCGCGGACCCGGGCCCCCTTCGAGCCGGCGGGCCGTCTCGAAGGCGACCGCCGCACCCATGCTGTGGCCGAAAAACGCCAGTCGCTCGTCCGGGCGGCGACCCCTGAGCACCTCGGCCGCCCGGTCCGCCAGCACGGCGATCTCGTCCAGGCAGGGCTCTCCCCGCCGGTCCTGCCGCCCCGGATACTGCACCGCCAGCACTTCGATTTCCGGCCTCAGGAGTTTGGCGTACGGGAAGTAGAAGCTGGCCGAACCCCCGGCGTGCGGGAAGCATACGAGGCGGAATCCGTCGACCACGGGTCCTTTTTCCACTCCCGCGTCGAAGGTTCGTATCCAGGAGTCATGGTCCAGCGCTGCAGAAGTCATCGGATGCTCCCTATGGGCCGCGAAATTTGGCAGTTGCAGGCTAGCCCGAACCAGGCCTATTTTGCTGGCGAATTACTGCAAACAGTCGGACTCGCGGAGTAGCCTCCGCGGGGAGTTTCTCATTGCCGAGGGAAGTTGAATACCCATGTCCGAGGGATCAGTCCCGATTCAGAGTTTCGGCGCCAATGAGTGGGTCGTCGACGAACTCCGCCAGCAGTACCGCGAAGACCCCGACTCGGTGGACCCGTCCTGGCGAGAATTCTTCGGTTCGGAGCGAGTCGACACCGGAACACCGGCCGGCGCTCCCGGCGGAAGGCTGATCCCCTCCCCGGCCCCCGCGCCGGCTTCCGCCCCGGCCCCCGCGCCCGCCCCCGCCGCGCCACCGGAGCCGGCCCCCGCCGCGGACACCTCGCTGGACATTCCCACGGCGACATCGGTACGTGCCGTTCCGGCCAAACTGCTGATCGACAACCGGATCGTCATCAACAACCATCTCGAGCGGGCCCGTGGCGGCAAGGTGTCCGTCACACACCTGGTCGGCTACGCGCTGGTGCGAGCGGCGAAGGCCCACCCGGGCATGAACCACGGCTACACCGTGCGGGACGGCAAGCCCGCCCTGGTCATACCCGAGCACCTCGACCTCGGCCTGGCCGTCGACGTGGTGCAGCCGAACGGCGAGCACCGGATGGACGTCGCGGTCATCGGGCAGGCCGAGACGATGGACTTCGCGACGTTCTGGCAGGCGTGCGAGGCCGCCGTGGCGCGGGCCCGGGCGGACGAGCCGGCCCCGGAGGGCGGCCCCGAGGCCACCCTGTCGCTCGCCGACCTCGGCGCCATCGGCACGGTCCACGCGGTGCCCCGCCTGCCACGCGCCCAGGGCACGATCGTGACCGTCGGAGCGATGGAGTACCCGGCGGAGTTCCAGGGCACCAGCCAGGACACCCTGAACGGGCTCGGCATCTCGAAGACCATGACCCTGACGTCGACCTACGACCACCGGGTGATCCAGGGTGCCGCCTCCGGCGAGTTCCTGCGTACCGTCCACCGACTCCTGCTCGGCGAGGACGACTTCTACGACGAGGTCTTCAGGTCCCTGCGCATCCCCTACGAACCCGTGCGCTGGGTCGCCGACGTGACCGACGCGCACGACGACGTCACCAAGGCCGCCCGGGTCTTCGAGCTGATCCACTCCTACCGGGTCCGGGGCCACGTCATGGCCGACACCGACCCGCTGGAGTACCGCCAGCGCAAGCACCCCGACCTGGACATCGTCGAGCACGGCCTCACCCTGTGGGACCTGGAGCGCGAGTTCGCCGTCGGCGGCTTCGCCGGCAAGTCCCTGATGAAGCTGCGCGACATCCTCGGCGTGCTGCGCGACTCGTACTGCCGCACCGTCGGCATCGAGTTCATGCACATCCAGGACCCCAAGCAGCGCAAGTGGATCCAGGACCGCGTCGAGTGCCCGCACACCAAGCCGGAGCGCGAGGAGCAGCTGCGCATCCTGCGTCGGCTGAACGCCGCGGAGGCCTTCGAGACCTTCCTGCAGACCAAGTACGTGGGCCAGCGCAGGTTCTCCCTCGAAGGAGGAGAATCCCTGATTCCCCTGCTGGACGCGGTCATCGACAGCGCCGCCGAGTCGCGCCTGGACGAGGTCGTCATCGGTATGGCGCACCGCGGCCGGCTGAACGTGCTGGCGAACATCGTCGGCAAGTCGTACGCGCAGATCTTCCGTGAGTTCGAGGGCAACCTCGACCCGAAGTCGATGCACGGCTCCGGCGACGTGAAGTACCACCTGGGTGCCGAGGGCACCTTCACGGGCCTGGACGGCGAGCAGATCAAGGTCTCGCTGGTCGCGAACCCCTCGCACCTGGAGGCGGTCGACCCGGTCCTGGAGGGTGTCTCCCGCGCCAAGCAGGACATCATCAACAAGGGCGGCACGGACTTCACGGTCCTGCCGGTGGCGCTGCACGGCGACGCGGCCTTCGCGGGCCAGGGCGTGGTGGCCGAGACGCTGAACATGTCGCAGCTGCGGGGTTACCGCACCGGCGGCACGGTCCACATCGTCATCAACAACCAGGTCGGCTTCACCGCGGCTCCCGAGTCCTCGCGTTCGTCCATGTACGCGACGGACGTGGCCCGCATGATCGAGGCCCCGATCTTCCACGTGAACGGCGACGACCCCGAGGCCGTCGTCCGCGTCGCGCGTCTGGCGTTCGAGTTCCGCCAGGCGTTCAACAAGGACGTGGTGATCGACCTCATCTGCTACCGCCGCCGCGGTCACAACGAGACCGACAACCCGGCCTTCACGCAGCCGCTGATGTACGACCTGATCGACAAGAAGCGCTCGGTGCGCAAGCTGTACACCGAGTCCCTGATCGGTCGCGGCGACATCACCCCGGAAGAGGCCGAGCAGGCCCTGCAGGACTACCAGGGCCAGCTGGAGAAGGTCTTCGTCGAGGTCCGTGACGCGGCCCCCGGCACCCCCGGCCCCCCGGAACCGCGGCCCGGGATCACGGCACCGGTCCGGACGGCCGTCTCCACCGAGACGGTCAAGCGCATCGCCCGGTCGCAGATCGACCTGCCGGACCGGCTGACGGTCCATCCGCGTCTGCTGCCGCAGCTGCAGCGCCGTGCGGCGATGGTCGAGGACGACACGATCGACTGGGGCATGGGCGAGACCCTCGCCGTAGGATCGCTCCTGCTGGAAGGCGTCCCGGTGCGGCTGTCGGGCCAGGACTCCCAGCGCGGCACCTTCGGCCAGCGCCACGCGGTGCTCATCGACCGGGAGACCGGCGAGGAGTACACCCCGCTGCAGTACCTCTCCGAGGACCAGGCCCGCCTGAACGTCTACAACTCCCTGCTCTCCGAGTACGCGGTGATGGGCTTCGAGTACGGCTACTCGCTGGCCCGCCCCGACGCGCTCGTGATGTGGGAGGCCCAGTTCGGCGACTTCGCCGACGGCGCCCAGACGGTCATGGACGAGTTCATCTCCTCGGCGGAGCAGAAGTGGGGCCAGACCAGCGGAGTGGTGGTGCTGCTGCCGCACGGCTACGAGGGCCAGGGCCCGGACCACTCCTCGGCCCGCCCGGAGCGCTACCTCCAGCTGTGCGCCCAGGACAACATGACGGTGGCCATGCCCACGCTCCCGTCGAACTACTTCCACCTCCTGCGGTGGCAGGTGCACAACCCGCACCACAAGCCGCTGATCGTCTTCACCCCGAAGTCGATGCTGCGCCTGAAGGCCGCGGCCTCGAAGGCGGAGGAGTTCACCAGCGGAGAGTTCCGCCCGGTCATCGGCGACAGCACCGTCGACCCGGCCGCGGTCCGCAAGGTCGTCTTCTGCGCCGGCAAGGTCTACTACGACCTCGAGGCCGAGCGGGTCAAGCGCGGTGCCACGGACACGGCGATCATCCGCATCGAGCGCCTGTACCCGCTGCCGGGTGCGGAGCTGCAGGCGGAGGTCGACAAGTACCCCGACGCCGAGAAGTACCTGTGGGCGCAGGAGGAGCCGGCGAACCAGGGTGCCTGGCCGTTCATCGCGCTCAACCTGATCGACCACCTGGACCTGGCGGTCGGCGCGGACATCCCCGCGGGCGAGCGGCTGCGGCGCATCTCGCGCCCGCACTCCTCGTCCACGGCGGTCGGTTCGGCCAAGCGCCACCAGGCCGAGCAGGAGCAGCTGGTGCGTGAGGTGTTCGAGGCATAGGCCTTCCATGGGCCGGCGAAGGGCCCGGTTCCGGGAACCTCCCGGAACCGGGCTGATCCAAACGGAGCCCCCTAGTCCTGTGACAGCTCCGCTCGTACCGTGAGGGCGGCGGTGACCAGGTTCTCCAGGGCGGCCCGGGTCTCCGGCCAGCCGCGGGTCTTCAGCCCGCAGTCGGGGTTGACCCACAGGCGTTCGGCCGGGATGGCCCGCAGGCCGGTGCGCAGGAGGCCGGCCGCCTCGTCCGCGCCGGGTACGCGCGGGGAGTGGATGTCGTAGACGCCGGGTCCGGCCTCGCGCGGGTAGCCGTGGGCGGCGAGTTCACGGGCGACCTGCATGTGGGAGCGGGCCGCCTCCAGGCTGATGACGTCCGCGTCGAGGTCGTCGATGGCCTGGACGACGTCGCCGAACTCGGCGTAGCACATATGGGTGTGCACCTGGGTGTCCGGGCGCACGCCGGCGGTGGTGAGCCGGAAGGCCTCCGTGGCCCAGGCCAGGTAGGCGCGGTGGTCGTCGGCACGCAGCGGCAGCGTCTCCCGCAGGGCGGGTTCGTCGACCTGGATGACCGAAGTGCCCGCCGCCTCCAGGTCGTTCACCTCGTCCCGCAGGGCGAGGGCGACCTGGCGGGCGGTGTCGGCGAGGGGCTGGTCGTCGCGGACGAAGGACCAGGCGAGCATGGTGACGGGGCCGGTGAGCATGCCCTTGACGGGGCGGCCGGTGAGGGACTGGGCGTACGTCGTCCAGCGCACGGTCATCGGCTCGGGGCGCGAGACGTCGCCGGCGAGGATCGGCGGGCGGACGTAACGGGTGCCGTAGGACTGGACCCAGCCGTGCCGGGTGGCGAGGTAGCCCGTGAGCTGCTCGGCGAAGTACTGGACCATGTCGTTGCGTTCGGCCTCCCCGTGCACCAGAACGTCCAGTCCGGCCTTCTCCTGGAAGGCGATCACCTCCTGGATCTCCGCCCGGATGCGGTCCTCGTAGCCGGCCGTGTCGATCCGTCCCGCGCGCAGGTCGGCCCGGGCGGTGCGCAGTTCGCCGGTCTGCGGGAAGGAGCCGATGGTGGTCGTGGGCAGCAGCGGCAGGCGCAGCTGGGCCCGCTGGGCGGCGGCCCGCTCGGGGTAGGGCTGGGAGCGGCGGGCGTCCGCCTCGGTGACGGCTGCGGTACGGGCGCGGACGGCGGGGTCGCGGGTGAGGGGTGAGGTCGCGCGGGAGGCCAGGTCGGCCCGGTTCGCCGCCAGTTCCGCGGTGATCGCGGCGGTGCCGTGGGACAGGCCCTTGGCGAGCGTGACGATCTCGGCGGTCTTCTGCCGGGCGAAGGCGAGCCAGCGCCGGATCTGCGGCTCGATGTCCCGCTCAGCCGCCGCGTCGAGGGGGACGTGCAGCAGGGAGCAGGAGGCGGACACGTCGACCCGGTCGGCCAGGCCGAGCAGGGTGCCGAGGGTGGCGAGGGACCTCCCCAGGTCGTTCACCCAGACGTTGCGGCCGCTGACCACGCCGGCGACCAGCCGCTTGCCGGGCAGTCCGCCGACGGCGGCGAGCGCGTCGAGGTGGGCGGCGGCCGTCTCCGTGAAGTCCAGGGCGAGCCCTTCGACCGGCGCCTTGGCGAGCATCGGCAGGGCCTCGCCGAGGCGGTCGAAGTAGGAGGCGACCAGCAGTTTGGGCCGGTCCGTGAGGGTGCCGAGGCCGTGGTAGGCGCGGGCCGCGGCGTTCAGCTCGGCCGGGGTGCGGTCCTGGACCAGCGCGGGCTCGTCGAGCTGGACCCACTCCGCGCCGGCCGCGCGCAGGTCGGCGAGCACCTCGGCATAGACGGGCAGCAGCCGGTCGAGCAGGGTGAGCGGGTCGAAGCCGCCGGCCACGCCGGGGGCGGGCTTGGACAGCAGGAGGTAGGTGACGGGGCCCACGAGGACCGGCCGGGGCGTGAGCCCCAGGGCGAGGGCTTCCCCCAGTTCGGCGACCTGCTTGGCGGAGTCGGCCGTGAAGACGGTGTCCGGGCCCAGCTCCGGGACGAGATAGTGGTAGTTGGTGTCGAACCACTTGGTCATCTCCAGCGGCGCCGCGTCCTGGGTGCCGCGGGCCATCGCGAAGTACCCGGCGAGCGGGTCGGCGGCGACGGCCTCCCGGTGGCGTGCGGGGATCGCGCCGACCATGACGGTGGTGTCCAGGACATGGTCGTAGTACGAGAAGTCGCCGGTCGGGACCTCGTCGAGGCCGGCCTCGGCCAGCTGCCGCCAGTTGGCGCGGCGCAGTTCGGCCGCGGTCCGCCGGAGGGCGTCGGCGCCGACACGGCCCTGCCAGTAGCCCTCGACGGCCTTCTTCAGTTCCCGGCCCTGCCCCTGTCGGGGGTAGCCGTACACGGTGGCCCGTGCTGCCGCGGCTGCGGACGTGGTGGTCACGGAGATCTCCTTCGCGAGATGAATCCCTGAGATCCCGGGGACGGGACGAGAGCGCGAAGGGGTGACGTACCGGACGGCGGCGGCCCACGGCCGTTCCGTGCGGTGGTGTACGCCGACCCGCCCTCGAGGTCACCGGGATGTCCGCGTACGAGTGTTCGCACGCGGGCAGTTGGCAGGTCTTCGGACTCGCGGGCACGTCCTCACGAATGGAGGACACCTACTGGCCGTCGCTTCCCAGGCCCTCTCGGGCCCAGTGCGTATGACGGCGGTCGTTCCCGCTCACCGCTGCGGGGCAGTCCCGGATTCCCACCGGGTTCCCTCTTGCGACGCTCCCGCCTGGCGGACGGGGCGAACCAGCTGCACGGGTCAGCCTAGCGGGTGATGCCCGGTCGTGGCCGGGTATGCGCAACCCGGACCCGGCGCGGGCGGCCCGGCAGCCTCGTCCGGGCGGTTGCGCCGCCCTTCCGCCGCGCCGCGGGGCGGTCGAGCCGCGCGTCGTCGGCGCGGTGGGCGGATGCGATGGTAGGGAGTGGGCAGGAGACGGTGGGGAGTGGGCAGGCGACGTGGTGGACGGCGGCCGGGACTCAGGAGGCGCGATGGACTGGCGCACGTTCGCCGAACAGCTGGCGGCCTTTGCGCGCGACCTGCTGGCGCAGGACTCGGTGACCGCCACCCTGGAGCGGATCACCGCCTCCGCCACCCGGCTCGTCGCCGGCTGTGACGCGGCCGGCATCCTCATCCTGCACGGAAAGGGCGCGCGGACCCTCGCCCCGACCCACCAGCTCGTGATCGACAGCGACCGGCTGCAGGAACGCCTGCGAGAAGGCCCCTGCTTCGACGCGGCCCGCCGGCAGCAGGAGGAGCGGGTGTTCCGGATCGCCGACTTCCGGACCGAGCAGCCGCGCTGGCCCGCCTACGTGACCCGGGCCCGGGAGCTGGGCCTCGGCAGCATGATGGGCTTCCTGCTCTTCACCGAGGACGAGGACCTCGGCGCGCTGAACCTGTACTCCCGCAGCCCGGGCGCGTTCACCGAGGTCAGTGAGACGGCCGGCTGGCTGCTCGCCTCGCACGCCGCGGTCGCCTTCTCCAGCGCCCGCACGCACGCCCAGATGGAGGAGGCCGTCGCCACCCGGCACGTGATCGGGGAGGCCATGGGCATCCTCATGGGCAGCCACCGGCTCACCGAGGACCAGGCCTTCGACGTGCTGCGCCGCTACTCCCAGGAGCACAACGTCAAACTCCGGGAGGTGGCCCGCCGGATCTGCGAACACGGCGGGCCGAACTGACCCCTCAGGCGCCGGCCGGGGGAGTCGTACGCCCCTCGAACGCCGCCAGGATGCGCTCCGCGGCCAGCGTCGCGGTCAACCGGCCCTCCCGGACCTGCCCTTCCAGGTCCGGCGCGGCCTCGCGCACCGCCGGGTCGGCGTGCAGCCGGCCGAGCAGTTCGTCGCGGACCATCGCCCAGGTCCAGCCGACCTGCTGGTCCCGCCGCTTGGCGGCGAGCCGCCCGGTGGAGTCGAGCAGCGTACGGTGCTGCTCCAGCCGCTCCCACACCGTGTCCAGGCCGGTCGACTCCCGGGCGCTGCAGTGCAGCACCGGGGGCGTCCAGAAGGCGTCCTTGCCGTGCATCAGGCGCAGCGCCCCGGCCAGTTCCCGGGCGGCGGCCCGCGCGTCGCGCTCGTGCGGACCGTCCGCCTTGTTGACGGCGATCACGTCGGCCAGCTCCAGGACGCCCTTCTTGATGCCCTGCAGCTGGTCTCCGGTGCGCGCCAGGGTCAGCAGCAGGAAGGAGTCGACCATGTCGGCGACCGCGGTCTCCGACTGGCCGACGCCGACGGTCTCCACGAGGACCACGTCGTAGCCCGCCGCCTCCATGACCACCATCGACTCCCGGGTGGCCTTCGCGACCCCGCCCAGCGTGCCCGCGCTGGGGGAGGGCCGGACGAAGGCGTCCGGGTCCACCGCGAGCCGCTCCATCCGGGTCTTGTCGCCCAGGATCGAGCCGCCGGTACGGGTCGAGGAGGGGTCCACGGCGAGGACCGCCACCCGGTGGCCCAGCGAGGTCAGCAGGGTGCCGAACGCGTCGATGAACGTCGACTTGCCGACGCCCGGCACTCCGCTGATGCCGATCCGCCGCGCCCGGCCGCTGTGCGGGAGCAGCTCGGTGAGCAACTCCTGCGCCAGCGCCCGGTGCTGCGGACGGGTGGACTCCACGAGCGTGATGGCGCGGGCCACCAGGGCCCGCTTGCCGTCGAGCACACCCTTCACATACGTGTCGAGATCGATCGCGGCCATCGGGCTCTACAGGTCGTGGCCGAGGTCGGCCGACAGCCGCTGCACCAGGTCGTACGCCGCGTCCGGGATCACCGTCCCGGGCGGGAACACGGCCGTGGCGCCCATCTCCAGCAGGGTCGGCACGTCCTGCGGCGGGATCACCCCGCCGACCACGATCATGATGTCCTCGCGGCCCTCCTCGGCGAGCTGCTCGCGCAGCGCCGGGACGAGCGTGAGGTGACCGGCGGCCAGCGACGACACGCCGACCACGTGCACGTCCGCCTCGACCGCCTGCCGGGCGACCTCCTCCGGCGTCTGGAACAGGGGGCCGACGTCGACGTCGAAGCCGAGGTCGGCGAAGGCGGTCGCGATCACCTTCTGGCCGCGGTCGTGGCCGTCCTGGCCCATCTTGGCGACCAGGATGCGCGGCCGGCGCCCCTCGGCCTCCTCGAAGGCGTCCACCAGGGCACGGGTGCGGTCCACGGACGGGGACTGGCCTGCTTCGTTGCGGTACACGCCGGAGATCGTACGGATCTGGCTCGCGTGCCGGCCGTACACCTTCTCCAGGGCGTCGGAGATCTCACCGACGGTCGCCTTCGCGCGGGCCGCGCGCACGGCCAGCTCCAGCAGGTTGCCGTCGCCGTCGGCCGCCCGGGTCAGCGCGTCCAGCGCGTCCCGGCAGGCGGTCTCGTCCCGCTCGGCCCGCAGCCGCCGCAGCTTCTCGATCTGCTGGGCGCGCACGGAGGAGTTGTCGACCTTGAGGACCTCGATCTGCTCGTCGCTGTCCACCCGGTACTTGTTGACGCCGATCACCGGCTGGCGCCCGGAGTCGATGCGGGCCTGGGTGCGGGCCGCCGCCTCCTCCACGCGCAGCTTGGGGATGCCGGCGTCGATGGCCTGCGCCATACCGCCGGCCTGCTCGACCTCCTGGATGTGCGCCCAGGCCTTGCGGGCGAGGTCGTACGTCAGCCGTTCCACGTAGGCGCTGCCGCCCCACGGGTCGATGACCCGGGTGGTGCCCGACTCCTGCTGGATGAGCAGCTGGGTGTTGCGGGCGATGCGCGCCGAGAAGTCCGTCGGCAGGGCCAGCGCCTCGTCGAGGGCGTTGGTGTGCAGCGACTGGGTGTGGCCCTGGGTCGCCGCCATCGCCTCGACGCAGGTGCGGGTGACGTTGTTGAAGACGTCCTGCGCGGTCAGCGACCAGCCCGAGGTCTGCGAATGGGTGCGCAGCGAAAGGGACTTGTTGTTCTTCGGGTCGAACTGGGAGACCAGCTTCGCCCACAGCAGCCGCGCGGCCCGCAGCTTGGCGATCTCCATGAAGAAGTTCATTCCGATCGCCCAGAAGAAGGAGAGCCGGGGCGCGAACGCGTCCACGTCCAGGCCCGCCTCGCGTCCGGCGCGGATGTACTCGACACCGTCCGCGAGCGTGTACGCCAGCTCCAGGTCGGCCGTCGCACCCGCCTCCTGGATGTGGTAGCCGGAGATCGAGATGGAGTTGTAGCGGGGCATCCGCTGCGAGGTGTACGCGAAGATGTCGGAGATGATCCGCATCGACGGCTTCGGCGGATAGATGTAGGTGTTGCGGACCATGAACTCCTTCAGAATGTCGTTCTGAATGGTCCCGGCCAGCTTCTCGGGCGGTACGCCCTGTTCCTCCGCCGCCACGATGTACAGCGCCAGCACCGGCAGCACGGCGCCGTTCATAGTCATCGACACGGTCATCTTGTCCAGCGGGATCCCGTCGAACAGCTGCCGCATGTCGTAGATCGAGTCGATCGCCACGCCCGCCATGCCGACGTCGCCGGTCACCCGCGGGTGGTCGCTGTCGTAGCCGCGGTGCGTGGGCAGGTCGAAGGCGACCGACAGGCCCTTCTGGCCCGCCGCCAGATTGCGCCGGTAGAAGGCGTTGGACTCCTCGGCCGTGGAGAAGCCCGCGTACTGGCGGATCGTCCAGGGCTGGTTGACGTACATCGTCGGGTAGGGGCCGCGCAGGTACGGCGCCATGCCCGGGTAGGTGCCCAGGAAGTCCAGGCCCTCCAGGTCACGGCCGGTGTACAGCGGCTTGACCCCGATGCCCTCCGGGGTCTCCCACAGCGGTTCCGCGCCCCCGGTCGCCCGCTTGACGGCTGTACGCCACTCCTCGGCACCGCCGTCGGCGACCGGGGTGCCCAGCTGGATGCCGGAGAAGTCGGGGATTCCCATCAGGACACTCCCATGCGGTCGAGGGTCGCGGACAGCACGGCCACGGCGTCGCAGCCCGCGAAGACGTAACTGTCGATGCCGGAGTACTCGGCCGGGCGGCCCGCGAGGAACACGTGCCGGGCGCCGGCCGCGCGCAGCGACGCGGCGGCCTGTTCGGCCTGTTCCGCGTACAGGGCGTCGCTGGAGCACAGCACGGCCTCGGTGGCGCCGCTGTCCTCGAAGCCGCCCTCGGTGACCGGCTCGATGCCGCCCGCCTGGAACAGATTGGCCGCGAAGGTCGAGCGCGCGGTGTACTCGGCCGCCGGGCCGAGCGTGGCGAGGTGGATGCGGGGCCGGGAGCCGGTCGCCGCCAGATGCGCGTCGGAGCGGGCCCGCAGCTCCTCGAACGCCTCGTCGCGGTGCACCCGGGGCAGACCGCCGGACGGCTGCTCGGGGACGGGCTCGCGCTGCACCGGCTTCTCGGCGAGGAACGGGAACTCGCTGACACCGGTGACGGGTTCACGCCGCTTGGCGAGCCGCTTGGAGCGCTCCGCCCAGGTCGTCGCCAGGTCCGTGCGCAGCCGGCCGGAGCGCAGGACGGCCGCCTGGCCGCCGTCGCGCTCGATGGACCGGAAGAACTCCCAGCCCGCGTGGGCGAGTTCGTCGGTGAGCCGCTCGACGTACCAGGAGCCGCCCGCCGGGTCGATCACCCGGGCCAGGTGGGACTCCTCGATCAGGATCGTGGAGGTGTTGCGCGCGATACGGCGGGCGAACGCGTCCGGCAGGCCGAGCGCGTGGTCGAAGGGCAGCACGGTGACGGAGTCGGCGCCGCCGACCCCGGCCGCCAGCGTGGCGACCGTCGTGCGGAGCATGTTCACCCACGGGTCGCGGCGGGTCATCATCACCGGCGAGGTCACCACGTGCTGCACCTGGGCGCCCGCGCCCGGCGCCCCGCACACCTCGGCGACCCGCGCCCACAGCCGGCGCGCGGCGCGCAGCTTCGCGATGGTCAGGAACTGGTCCGCGGTGGCCGCGTAGCGGAACTCCAGCTGTCCGGCGGCCTGTCCGACGGAGAGCCCCGCCGCGGTCAGCTCCCGCAGGTAGGCCACACCGGTGGCCAGGGAGGCGCCCAGCTCCTGCGCGGCCGAGCCGCCGGCCTCGTGGTACGGCAGCGCGTCCACGGTCAGGGCGCGCACACCCGGGTACGTCTCGGCGCAGCGCGCGGCCAGGGCGGCGAACGGCGCGAAGTCCAGCGCGGTGCCGGTGCGGGCCTCGTAGCGGAGCGGGTCGGCACCCAGGTTGCCGCGCGCGGCCTCGGGGTCGACGCCCCGCTCCTCGTACAGCCCGAGCAGCGCCTCGGCGGCGGCCTCGGTCTCCCGGCGCCCGTCGAGCACGACCGGCGCCAGGTCGAGGTAGACGCCGTCCAGGGCCCGGCCCAGCTCGGAGACCGGGATGCCGCCCTTGCCGAGCACCAGCCACAGCGAGGTGACGCCGTTCTCCAGGTCGGCCAGTACGGCGCTCGCCGTACCGTCGACGAGCGTGGTGTGCCGCTGCCGTACGTCCCAGCCGTCCGCGATGTTGCCCTCGGGGCGGCTGCCCCGTACGAACGGGGCGAAGCCCGGCAGGCCGGGGTCGGGCGCGTCGTCGTGCGCGGTGTAGAGGGGCCGGGTGCGCAGCCCGTCCTCCAGCGTCGTGGACAGAGCGTCCTCAGCTGCCGCGCCCGAGACTTCCTTGCCCGACTTGCGCAGCACACCTTCGACGAGGTGTTGCCACTGCTCGTGTGTCGCGTCAGGGAACTCGGCGGCCAGTGAGAGCCCGTCGTCAGGCAGGACCGTCATGGCTCGGATGCTAGGGCAGGCACCTAGAGCGCGTGCAGAGCGAGCGCTGTGAGGTTTCTCCTCTTGCCGTTGTGACCTGTGCCTCTTCCGCGCGTGGCGGCGCCCTCCGGAGGTCAGCGTACGTCTTCGTCCAGGGCCGGTACGAGCGCGCACATGGCCGCGCGTTGCTCGGCGCCCATGGAGTCGGCGAGGGCCTGCCGGACGGTCTCGGCGAGCAGGGCGGAGGCCTCCCGCAGCCGCTCGCGCGCCTCGTCGGTGAGGGCGACCTGCACGCCCCGTTTGTCGCCGCACACGGACCTGCGGGTGACCAGGCCGGCGTGCTGGAGGCAGGCGATCTGGTAGGTCAGGCGGGTCTTGGGGCGGCCGAGGAGTTCGGCGACCCGGCTCATCCGCAGTCCGGCACCGTCCTGTTCGGCCAGCAGGCACAGGATCAGGAACTCGTCGTGGGAGACGTCGAGGTTCTCCTTCACGACCGACCTCAACCGCTGTTCGACCGTTCCTGTAGCGGCCAGCAATAGCATCCAGGCGCGTAGCTCGTCCGGCAGGAGTCCGGAGCCCGCGGCGGGACATTCGGGCTGGTCGCTGGGGTGCAGGTCGGAGGCGGACATGTGGCGAGTGTAAGCCCGTTGTCCAATTTTGGATGGGTGGGCTTGTTCGCCATCGGGGCAGTCGCTAGCGTGGTGATCATCCAAATTTGGACCACTGATTCAGGAGTACGACGATGACCGTCGCCGTGGAAACAGGTCTCTGGCAGCTCGACCCCGCCGCGTCCACCGTGAACCTGCGGCACAAGGCGTTCTGGGGCCTGTCCGCCGTGAAGGGCACCTTCACCGCTGTCCACGGCGAGGGCGAGGTGAAGCCCGACGGCTCGGCCACGGGCTCCCTGACCCTGGACGCGGCCTCCCTGGACACGAAGAACGCCAAGCGCGACACCCACCTGCGCACGGCCGACTTCTTCGACGTCGACAGCCACCCGGAGATCACCTTCGCGGTCACCGGTGCCGACCGTCTCGACGGCGACGCCGTCCGCGTCACCGGCCGGCTGACACTGCGCGGTGTCACCAAGCCCCTCTCCTTCACCGGCCGTCTGGCCGAGGTGCGCGCCGACGCGCTCGTCCTCGAGGCGGAGTTCACCGTGGACCGCACGCAGTTCGGCATCACCTGGAACCAGCTGGGCATGGTCGCCAAGGAGTCCACGGTGGCGACCAGGCTGCGGTTCACGCGCGCGGGCGCCTGAGGCCGGCCCCCGAGCCGACCGCGGCGCACGTCCCGCGTGGAGAGGGCCCGCAGGGCCGCCGTGAAGCCACGCGGTCGCGCGCGGGCGCCCTCCCCGGCGGGCAGCGGGAACCGGCCGGAGGGCGCCCGCCGCGCGAGCAGCAGGAGCAGCAGGAGCAGGACCGGCAGGGCCGCGACGGGCAGCACGCTCGCGCGGCCGCACCCCTTCGGCCGGCCGCCCGCACCGAGCCGGGCCGGCACACCGGCAGGGGGCCGAAGCCCAGGCGGACCATCGTCGCCGGCGCACGCGCGAGCACGCCGGGCACCAGGAGCGCGGCACAACAGAAAAGCGGGCGAACTCGTACATGTCGACCGGCTCGCACGGGCGTCGGGGCCCGTGGGCCGGTCGCACACCGTGTCGTTGTTGGGCCGAACGGGTGACTTGGCGTAAGAATTGGCCGGTGCAGGCAATCAGTGCGAGTCAGGTCGGGGGGAGCCGGTGAGCCGTTACGACGTCACCGATGAACAGTGGGAAGGGCTCGCCCAGGTCGTGCCGCTGCGGGGCCGGGACGCCTGGCCGTCCGCGGTGAGCCACCGCTCGCTGCCCGACGCCGAGACCGAGACCCGGCGCCGGTTCGTGGTCCTGCGCGTCAACGTCTTCGCGGACGCCCGGGACGTCGCCGAGACGCTCATGGCCGGAGTGCCGGTACTGCTCGACCTGTCCGGCGCGGAGGGCGAGGTCGCCAAACGCGTCCTCGACTTCAGCACGGGCGTCGTCTTCGGCCTGGGCAGCGGAATGCACCGCGTCGACCGCAACGTGTTCCTCCTCACCCCGCCCGGCACGGAGGTCAGCGGACTGATGGAGGGCGCGGGCGTCTCGGAACGCTGAGAGCCGGGGTGCCGCGGCCCGCCGGGCACCGGCTGACACACACGGCGGCGTCCCGCGCCCCGCGGCCGGCCGACTGAGCGTCGGCGTCCGTCCCGACGGCGTTCTTCATACCGGCGTCCTCCCGGCCCGTCCCCCGATCGTGGGAAGGACCGGAGGCTGAACGGTTCGCCGCGGCGGCGGAGCCCTACGGTCCGCCTATGGCCGTGCCCTCCGTGTCCGCCGGGCCCTCGGCGGCCGACGCGTCCACCGCGACCGTCCCCCCGCAGTCCCGCAGGAGCCCCGACAGGCGCGCCCGGGTCACCGAGTTGCGGCTGTCCGCCTTCGCCGGGCACCGGCGGGCCGGGTTTCCGCTCGGGGCCGTGACCCTGTTCGCGGGACCCAGCGGCACGGGGAAGACGACCGCGCTCGCGGCGTTCGAGGCGCTCGCGCGGCTCGGGGGCGGCGCCCCGCTCGGAGAGGCCTTCCCGGACCCGGTCGCCTGTGTGCCGGCGCGGGCCCGCCCGGACGCCGAGGGGCGGCGGGGCTTCCGGATCGGGTGCACGGCCGACGGTGCCGAGGGCCCCGTCCGGCTCGACGTCGCCGTACAGGCCGAGCCGGTCCTGCGGATCGTGGGCGAGCGGCTGACCGCGGGCGGGGTCGTCCTGCTGGAGACCGCCCTGCGTGACCCGGGGCGCCGCACCGTGCAGGCCGCCTGGCACACCGCGGGCTCCGCCCCGGTGACCCGCGCCCCGCTCCCCGACGACCGCCTCGGCACCGCCCTGCTGCCGCTGCGCGTGGCCGGCAAGACGGACGGGCAGCGCCATGTGCTGGCCGCGGCCGAGCAGATGGTCGTCGCCCTGCGCTCCGTCTTCCCCTGCGACCCCCGCCCGGACCACATGCGCACCCCCGTCCCCACGGGCTCCGGGCGGCTGCTGCCCGGCTGCGACAACCTCGCCGACGTGCTGTGGCGCACCCGCGCGGAGTGTGCCCGCCGGCACGGCCTGCTGGTCGAGGCGCTGCGCGCGGGCTGCGCCGGCCCGGTGACCGACCTGCTCGCCGAGCCGCTGTCCGACGGCACGGTACGGGCGCTGCTCGACCGCGGCGACGGCTGGCGCACCGAACTCGCCCGGCTCGGCGACGGCGAACTGCGCTTCCTGGCGCTGACCCTGGTCCTGCTGACCGGCCCCGGCGTCCTCGCCATGGACGTCCCGGGCGAGGTGCCCGACGCCCTGCGCAGCCTCACCGTCCTCGCCGACGGCTTCGACCGCGCCCTCGACCCCGCCCAGCGCCGGGAACTGCTCGCGACGGCGGCCCGGATGGGCGAGCGCGGGCACATCCGCTGCGTGGCCGCGGTCAGCGACGCCTCGTGGGCCGCCGGAGCCGAGGGCGTCACGGTGGTACACCTGGAGGCGTGACCGAACCTCTCGACCTGGCCCGACTCCAGCGCAGACTGGCCGAGTTCGCGGCCGCGCGGAACTGGCAGCCCTACCACACCCCCAAGAACCTCGTCGCGGCCCTCTCGGTGGAGGCCTCCGAACTGGTCGAGATCTTCCAGTGGCTGACGCCGGAGGAGTCCGAGCGAGTGATGGACGATCCCGGGCGCGCGCACCGGGTCACGGACGAGGTCGCCGACGTACTCGCCTATCTTCTGCAGTTCTGCGAGGTCCTGGGCGTCGACCCGCTGGCGGCCCTGGCCGCCAAGATCGACCGCAACGAACACCGCTTCCCGCTGCCGGGACCGGAGGACCGCGCCTGACGGGCCGCGTCCGGCCGGCTCCCTCAACGGGCGGACGCAAGTGCTCCGTTATTACTCTTCGTAGTCAAAATGCTCACCGAATCCGAATTGTTGTCCACAGATTTCCCCCTTCCTCTGGCTTTTCGTCCCACAGGCCCTCACTCTGGGTAGTGAACAAGGAAGTTCACACAGACGTGCGGAGAGCGCGCGGACGGACGGGGGTAACGGATGGACGCGATACGGCTCATCCTCACCAGCAGGCGTGCCCTGGCGGGCGGCGCCGACGCGGCCGAGATGATGGCGGAGGTGTGGCAGGCGCAGGCCCTGGCCCAGGCGATCGGCAGCCGCCTCGCGGTCTCCGGGCCTCCCGAGCTGCGCGGCGAGGCGCTGGGGCTGACCGAGCTGGCGGGCCGGGGCTGCGGGGTCCTGGACCCGCCCGAACTCGACCCCGGTGACCTGCGCGCCGCCCAGCTCACCGAGCTGGAGGACGCCCGCGAGACCCTGCTCTGCCTCGGCGGCCTGCTCGGCGAGGTCGGCATCGCCCTGGTCGGCATGGCCAGCGCCGCGGCCGACGAGACGACGTACTGGCAGTGCATGGAGGCCATCGACGCGGCCGACGAGTCCCGCGACCGCGTCCTGGAGATGCTGCGCAAGCTGGCGGCGCGGGAGGAGGCGGTGCCGGAGAACGGCAACGAGAGCAGCCCCTCCGGCGCCTTGTGACGACGAGCGCGAGCAGGACGGCGCGTCCGGCGCCGAGCACGAGGCGTTCGGACCGAGGCGGAAGTACCTGGGGCGGCTCCCCAGGACGGCACCTCGGCCCAGGCCGGCCTCCTCGGCCCCCGGCCCGGCCCGGCGAGGCCGGCGCGGTGACGCCCGACGGCATCCACCGTCCGGCGCGGACGCCGGGCGGTCCGGCTCCGACGGCCCGACGATCATCACCGGGGCCGGTCACCGGCCCGCCCCACGGTCCCCGGCCGGAATGGATGATTTTCCCCCGACCGTGGACGGCCGTGCCGGACGGGACCGGCGAGGTCGACGGGACACCCGGCGTGCAGGATAGGTGTATGGACCTTCGAATCTTCACCGAGCCCCAGCAGGGGGCCACCTATGACACCTTGCTCACCGTGGCGAAGGCCACCGAGGACCTCGGCTTCGACGCCTTCTTCCGCTCCGACCACTACCTCCGCATGGGCAGCGCGGACGGCCTGCCCGGCCCCACGGACGCGTGGATCACGCTGGCCGGACTGGCCCGCGAGACCCGGCGCATCCGGCTCGGCACGCTGATGACGGCCGGCACCTTCCGCCTGCCCGGCGTGCTCGCCATCCAGGTCGCCCAGGTCGACCGGATGTCCGGCGGCCGGGTGGAGCTGGGCCTCGGCGCGGGCTGGTTCGAGGAGGAGCACAAGGCGTACGGCATCCCGTTCCCGAAGGAGAAGTTCGCGCGGCTGGAGGAGCAGCTCGCGATCGTCACCGGGTTGTGGGCGACCGAGGTCGGCAAGACCTTCGACTTCCACGGCGCGTTCTACGACCTCACCGACTCGCCCGCGCTGCCCAAGCCCGCCCAGAAGAAGGTGCCGGTGCTCATCGGCGGCCACGGTGCCACCCGTACTCCGCGGCTCGCCGCCCGGTACGCGGACGAGTTCAACATCCCGTTCGCCTCGGTCGAGGACAGCGAGCGGCAGTTCGGCCGGGTCCGCGCCGCGGCGGCGGAGGCCGGCCGCGACGCGGACGACCTGACGTACTCCAACGCGCTCGTGGTCTGCGTCGGGAGGGACGACCAGGAGGTCGCCCGGCGCGCTGCCGCCATCGGCCGTGACGTGGACGAACTGAAGGCCAACGGGCTGGCCGGTTCCCCGGCCGAGGTCGTCGACAAGATCGGCCGGTACGCCGAGATCGGCTCCCGGCGCGTCTACCTGCAGATCCTGGACCTCGACGACCTCGACCACCTGGAGCTGATCTCCGCCCAGGTCCAGTCGCAGCTGTCGTAACGACGAGGGGCGAGCCGGGGCGAGGGGCGCGCCGGGAAGGGCGGGGGCCGCACCGTGCCGGCCGTCAGAGGTCGCGGACGGTGAGACGGTCGCCGTCCGTGGAGCGGACGAGGACGTTCCAGGCGGTGCCGTCCCCGTCGTCGCCGTCCCACCAGTCGGCGAACGCTCCGGCCAGCCGTTCCGCGTCCGTCCTCCGGCCGGCGGTGCCGCCGCCGGCCGTCAGCTCGATGTCGTACTCGCTGCCGACGAGATGGACGAGGACGACCCGGGTCACCGCGGCGGCGGACTCTGCCCGACCGTTGTCCTCCGCCCAGGTCCGGAAGCGCTTCAGCAGGCCGGGGTCGGCTTCGCGGCGGGTCAGCGGACGGTCCGGCGGGCGCCGGTGCGGCTCCCCGCCGACCCCGTGCCGGCAGCCCAGCACCCAGGCGCCGCGGTCCCGTTCCACGACCTCCCGCGGCCGGGCCGTGAGCGACCGGCGCACACAGCCGCCCCAGACCACCTCGCGGACGGCCGTGCCCTTGCCGCCGACGGCGTAGAGCCGTCTGCCGGTCTGCCGGCCGGCGTCGTAGGCCGCGACGTGGGCCGGTGCGGCCGGGGGTGACGCGGACGGCGGCCGCCGCGCGCCGGTGTCGCAGGACACCACCGCGAGCAGTGCCAGGGCGGCCGGCGCCCACGCAGGCAGGTGTCCGCCGGTCCGGCCGGTCGAGCGCACGACGTGATTCCCCCTCGAGATCCTGGCCCGGTCCTTGCCTCTCCCCCCGGTGAGAGGGCTCTCACGCCGCCCGGGTTGCCTGCGCCCGCCGGCGGGTCCCGCCGCCCCGCCCTCGTATGATGAAGTGACCGGCATGGGTTTCGGTGTCCACGTCTACAGATTCCGCCACGGCGACATCGTCCCGGTGGACGCCTCCACGGTCCGCGAGGTGCTGGAACCGTACGCGCCCTACGACGTCCCCGAGGGCGAGCCGGTCGAGTGGGTACGCACCGCGGACGGCAGCGAGGCCGACGTGCACGTGAGCCACGGGGTGTCGTTCGACCGGCCGGGCCGCGGCGTACTGGACCTCGTCGCCGAGGTGGCCCGCCGTACCGGCGCGGCCGTCCTGCTGCTCGGGAACCCGGCGACCGCGATCGTGACGAGCGAGGAGGACCGGGCGCATCTGGAGGAGAGCCTGCGCGAGGACGCCGTCGTCGTCCCGCCCGCCTCCCTGACCGGCAACGCGATCGAACAGGTCGTCAGGCCGCGGCCGGAGCCCAGGCGAAGGCCCGCGCTGCCGCCGTTCCCCTACCATCCCGACCCGGTGGCCACCGGGTCGGTGATCGCCGCCGACGAGACATGCGTGTGCTGCGGGCACGACCAGGGCTGGATCCACACCGGACCGGTCCACGGCGCGGACGTACCCGACGGCCGGGTCTGCCCGTACTGCATCGCCTTCGGTACCGCCGCCAAGCGGTACGGCGCGTTCTTCAACGACGTCGAGGCGCGCCGGATGCCGGACGAGGCGGCCCGCCGGATCCGTGAGCGCACGCCCGGCTTCGCCACCTGGCAGGACTGGGGCTGGCCGGCGCACTGCGGCGACGCCGGGGTGTATCTCGGCGCGGTCGGCGCGAAGGAACTGCGGCACCGTCCGGACGCGCTCGACCACCTGCGCGGGCTGTGTGCCGAGTGGGGCTGGGGGACCGCGCAGAGCGAGGACTTCCTCGCCGCGCTGGACAAGGACGGCTCGCCGACCGCCTATCTCTTCCGTTGCCAGGTCTGTGACACCCACTTCGCCCGGGCGGACTTCAGCTGACGGGCGCGCCGGGGGGACCCGGTGGTCCCCCCGGCGGTTCTCAGCCGCGCTGGGTGAAGGCGTAGTCGAGGATCTTCGCCGCGTTCTTGAACCGCTGGTCCGCCGACGTGTCCGCGAGGATGGTCCCCACGACCGTCCGGGACCCGCGGGCCGCGGCGAACACCAGGCAGAACTTCGCCTCCGGCCCCGAACCGGTCTTCACGCCGATCGCGTCCGGGTAGGAGGTGAGCAGCTTGTTGCTGTTCTTCCACGCGGCCATCGCGTGCGTGCCGCCGCCCGGCCGGTACGACTGCATGTCGTCGTACTCCTTGGTGCCGACGACCTTCTTGAACGTCTTGTTCTTCAGCGCGGTCACGGCCAGCTTGGAGAGGTCACGGGGCGACGAGTAGTTCTTGCCGTTGGACACCCCGTCGAAGGAGTCGAAGTGGGTGTTCTTCAGACCCAGTTCCCGCGCCTTGCTGTTCATCTTCCCGATGAACGACTTGGTCCGCGCCGCCGTCGTCGAGCCCGTTCCGTACGTGTCCGCCAGCGCGTAGGCCGCGTCGCAGCCCGACGGCAGCAGCAGCCCGTACAGCAGGTCGCGCACCTTCATCGAGTCACCGAGGATCAGGTTCGCGCTGGAGTAGCGCTGGGTCTGCGTGGCCGGGTCGATGACGTAGTCCGTGTACGTCTTCTTGATCTTCACCTTCTTGTCGAGGTCCAGGTTCCGCTGCGACAGCACCACGAGTGCCGTCATGATCTTCGTCGTGGAGCCGGTCCGCAGCCGTCCGTCCGGCGCCTTGCCGAAGAGCTGCTTCCCCGAGGCCGCGTTCATCGCGAACGCGCCCTGAGCCGACACCTGCGGCGCCGCCGCGGCGGCACGGGCCGGGGCCGCCTGGGCCGGAGCGGCTGCCAGGGCCCCCGTGCTCAGGACGACACCGGCCGCCACCGCGACGACGGCTCTCCTGCGGACGCCTCCTTGGCCGATGTTCATGGTTCCCCCTTCTGTCAGTGGTCAGTTGACGGGGGCTCACTTCATCAGGTCCCGGCTCCCCGGGCCATGGTGGAGATCACAGGAACCGTGGATCACGTGGGCGGCGTGACCCGACTGTGAACGTCATGTGCCGGAACTGTGGGCTCCATCACAGCGCACATGATCCCGGCCTGGTCGGATGACCGCGTGCGTAAAGTGCTCCCTCTTGCCGTCACCGGCCTGCTGGCCCTGTCGGCCTGCCAGTTCGGCGACCACGACGATCCCGCCGCCGAGGCCCATCGTCTCAACACCATGAAGTCGTTCCCGCTGCACGCCTACATACCGGATCCGTCGTCCGAGGGCGGCAGGACGATCGGCAAGGCGCAGTGGATCCTCGCGAAGCAGTGCATGGTCCGGCTCGGCTTCGCCGGCTTCGCGACGCTCAACACCAGGTCCGTCGAGTCGACGTACCCGGTCCGGCAGGGAACCCTCGCGGGCCGCGGCACGACCGGTGACGACAGCCCTTACGGGGTCGACGACCCCGACCAGGCGGCCGAGCGCGGCTACCACAACCGCCATGAGGAGGACTCCTCCCAGCCCCAGGAATGGGCCGCCGACCAGTACGTCGCCCTCACCGGCACGTTCGGCTCCGGCGACAGCCACTTCGCCCACGGGCACCCCATCCCCGCGGGCGGCTGCCTGGGACAGGCGACACGGAAGATCTACGGCCCTGCGCCCAAGGCGACGAAGGTCAACGGCGTGAAGCTCACCGGCTACTACTCGCTGGCCCTGGAGCTGTGGTACGAGTCCCACAAGACGGCGCGCAAGGACCCGGCCTGGAAGAAGGCCGACCGTGCGTGGGCGGCCTGCATGAAGGAGGAGGGCTTCCGCTACTCCGACCCGGACAAGGCCTCGCTCGACACCGCCTGGTACCGGACCGAGGGGCCGTCGGCCAAGGAGAAGAAGACCGCGGCCGCGGACGCCCGCTGCAAGCTCGACACCGACTACATCGGCACCGTGCACGCCATCGAGGCCGGCGCCCAGAAGACGGTCATCGGCAAGCGCAGGAAGGCTCTGGAGGACCTGCGCGCAGCGGACGAGCGGGCCGTCCAGAACGCCCGGACGATCATCGGCAAGCAGTCGTGAGCAAGGCGGTCCGCGCCGGGAGCGCCGCGCTGACCGCCACCGCCGCGGTCCTCGTCCTCACCGGCTGCGGCTCGGAGCAGGCCGGCTCCGGCAGGGGCGCAGCCGGTGCCGGCGGCCCCGGGGCCGTGACCGCCGACCCGCTGTGCCCGTCCGGCATGCCCCGGTACGGCACCGCCCCGGCCGGCAGCGCGCCGCCCGCGGACGGCACCCCTCCTGCCTCCCGCACCCCGCTGCCCGCCGGCACCCCGGCGGCCCAGGACGGTGTGCGGCTCACCGGCCTGTCCGGCTGGACGTCCGGCCGCCGCGACGACTGCGCGTCCGACCGGTTCGCCGCCGACTTCACCGTCACCAACGACGCCAGGACGGCGATGACCTACACGGTCACCGTCAGCTTCCTGTCGGCGTCCCGGGGCGCCGTCGACACCGTGGACAAGACCGTTGCCGCCGTCCCGCCGGGGCGAACGGTGAAGGGCACCGCTGTCATGGGGGAGCTGCCCACGCGGGCCCCGGCCGTGACCGGCGTGTCGATCCTGAAGGTGCGGAGCGTCCCCGTCGACGAGGCCCCCGTGGCAGGCGGCCGCTGCCCGGCCTCCGGGGTGCGTCTGTACGCCGACCAGGGCGACGCCGCCATGGGACTGCGCGTGGTGAGCCTGCACCTGGAGAACTGCGGCACGCGCGCGTACGGCCTGAACGGCCGTCCCACGCTCCAGGTCCTGGACGCCGACCACGAACCCGTCACCGCTGTGCGCATCGTGCACGGCGAGGAGATCGCCACCGGCACGGGCGCCGACGGCACACCCCAGCCCCTCACCCTCGCCCCGGGCGAGCGCGCCCACGCCGTGCTCACCTGGCGCAACACCACCGAAGCCGGCGACGGCCTCGGCCCCGTCGACGCACCGTACGTGCGCGTGCGCGCGAGGCCGGACGCCCGCCCGGTGACCGTGACACCGGAGCTGGACCTCGGCACGACGGGCAGACTCGGCGTCGGCCCGTGGAAGAAGGACGACACCGGCCGCTAGTGCCGCGCCGCCGAAAACCGGTGGTCACCGGGCCTGGAGGCCGGGAGACTCGGACACGTGTTCCTGACGATCTCCACGAGCGGCGACGCCGCGCACCCGGCGACCGACCTCGGGTACCTGCTGCACAAGCACCCCGACAAGGCGCAGAAGTTCTCCACGTCCTACGGCACCGCCCACGTGTTCTACCCCGAGGCGGACGACCAACACTGCACGGCCGCGCTGCTGCTGGAGATCGACACGGTGGCACTGGTCCGGCGCGGCAAGGGCAAGGGGCGGGGCGGCGCGCCCGACGCGGCGCTCGCGCAGTACGTCAACGACCGTCCCTACGCCGCCTCCTCGCTGCTCGCGGTCGCGCTGAGCGGCGTGTTCTCCAGTGCCATGCGCGGGGTGTGCACCGCCCGTCCGGAGCGTGCCGCCGCCCCCCTGCCGCTGCGCGTCGAGGTACCCGCGCTGCCCGCCCGGGGCGGCCCGGAGCTGGTACGACGGCTCTTCGGACCGCTCGGCTGGGACGTGAGCGCCGAACCCGTCGCGCTGGACAGCGAGTTCCCGGAATGGGGCGACTCGCGGTACGTCCGCCTCGTCCTGGAGTCGCGGACGCTGACCCTGGCCGAGGCGCTGCGCCACCTGTACGTCCTGCTGCCCGTCCTCGACGACGCCAAGCACTACTGGGTCTCCTCCGACGAGGTCGACAAGCTGCTGCGGGCCGGTGAGGGCTGGCTGCCCGGGCACCCGGAGCAGAAGCTCATCACCAGCCGCTATCTCTCCCGCCGCTGGTCGCTGACCCGGCAGGCGATGGAGCGGCTGGAGCTGGTACGGCTGGCCGAGGCCGACGACAGCGAGGTCGAGGAGATCGACAACGCGGTCGAGGAGGAGACGGAGGCGGAGCAGAAGCCGACGCCGCTCGCCGTGCAGCGCCGGGAGGCGGTCGTCGCCGCCCTGCGCGAGTCCGGTGCCACGCGCGTACTCGACCTGGGCTGCGGTCAGGGCCAGTTGGTGCAGGAACTGCTCAAGGACGTGCGGTTCACCGAGATCCTCGGCGTCGACGTCTCCGTGCGGGCCCTCACCATCGCCTCGCGCCGGCTGAAGCTCGACCGCATGGGGGAGCGGCAGGCGGCCCGCGTCAAGCTCTTCCAGGGCTCGCTCGCCTACACCGACAACCGGCTGAGGGGCTATGACGCCGCCGTGCTCAGCGAGGTGATCGAACACCTCGACCTGCCCCGGCTGCCCGCCCTGGAGTACGCCGTGTTCGGGCACGCGCGCCCGCGCACGGTCCTCGTGACCACCCCGAACGTCGAGTACAACGTCCGCTGGGAGACCCTGCCCGCCGGACACGTCCGGCACGGCGACCACCGCTTCGAGTGGACCCGCGAGGAGTTCCGCACCTGGGCGACGGCCGTGGCCGGACGGCACGGCTACGAGGTCGAGTTCGCCCCCGTCGGGCCGGACGACCCCGAGGTGGGGCCGCCCACCCAGATGGCCCTGTTCCACCGCAACGACACCGAGAAGGAGGCGAAGGCAGCATGACCGAGACCCCCACGGGACGGGTCCTCCCCGTCACCGACCTCTCCCTGGTCGTCCTCGTCGGCGCCTCCGGCTCCGGCAAGTCGACCTTCGCCCGCGAGCACTTCAAGCCCACCGAGGTGATCTCCTCCGACTTCTGCCGCGGCCTCGTCTCCGACGACGAGAACGACCAGAGCGCGAGCAGCGACGCCTTCGACGTCCTGCACTACATCGCCGGCAAGCGGCTGGCCGCCGGCCGCCGCACCGTCGTCGACGCCACCAGCGTGCAGCAGGACAGCCGGCGCCGGCTCATCGAGCTGGCCAAGAAGTACGACGTGCTGCCCATCGCCATCGTGCTGGACGTGCCCGAGGAGGTGTGCGCGGAGCGCAACGCGGCTCGTACCGACCGCGCCGACATGCCCCGCCGGGTCATCCAGCGGCACATCCGGGAACTCCGCCGCTCCCTCAGGCACCTGGAGCGCGAGGGCTTCCGCAAGGTGCACGTCCTGCGCGGGGTGGAGGAGGCCGAGAACGCCACCGTCGTCACCGAGAAGCGCTTCAACGACCTGACCCACCTCACCGGCCCCTTCGACATCATCGGCGACATCCACGGCTGCGCCTCCGAACTGGAGTCGCTGCTGGCCGAGTTGGGCTACGCCGACGGCGTGCACCCGGACGGCCGTACCGCCGTCTTCGTCGGCGACCTGGTGGACCGCGGCCCGGACAGCCCGGGCGTGCTGCGCCGGGTGATGTCGATGGTCGGGTCGGGCAACGCGCTGTGCGTGCCCGGCAACCACGAGAACAAGTACGGCCGTCACCTCAAGGGCCGCAAGGTCCAGCACACCCACGGGCTCGCCGAGACCATCGCGCAGATGGAGGGCGAGAGCGAGGAGTTCAGGGCCGAGGTGCGCCGCTTCCTGGACGGCCTGGTCAGCCACTACGTACTCGACGGCGGCAAGCTGGTCGTCTGCCACGCCGGTCTGCCCGAGAAGTACCACGGCCGCACCTCCGGCCGGGTGCGCTCGCACGCCCTGTACGGCGACACCACCGGTGAGACGGACGAGTTCGGGCTGCCGGTGCGCTACCCGTGGGCGGAGGACTACCGGGGCCGGGCGGCCGTGGTCTACGGCCACACCCCCGTCCCGGAGGCCACCTGGCTCAACAACACCATCTGCCTGGACACCGGAGCCGTGTTCGGCGGCAAGCTGACCGCGCTGCGCTGGCCGGAGCGCGAGCTGGTCGACGTACCGGCCGAGCGGGTCTGGTACGAGCCGGCCAGGCCACTGCGCAGCGAGGCCCCCGGCGGGCAGGACGGACGCCCACTGGCCCTGGCGGACGTGCGCGGCCGCGGGGCCGTGGAGACGCGGCACGCGGGCCGGGTGGCCATCCGCGAGGAGAACGCGGCGGCGGCCCTGGAGGTCATGAGCCGCTTCGCGACCGATCCCCGCCTGCTGCCGTATCTGCCGCCGACCATGGCACCCACGGCGACCTCCGAGGCCGACGCCCCCGGCGCAGCCGCTGACGGGCAGTTCCTGGAGCACCCCGCCGAGGCCTTCGCGCAGTACGCGCGGGACGGTGTCACACGGGTCGTGTGCGAGGAGAAGCACATGGGCTCACGGGCCGTGGCCCTGGTCTGCCGGGACGCGAGAGCGGCACGCGAGCGGTTCGGCGTGGAGGGCCCCACGGGCTCGCTGTACACCCGTACCGGGCGGCCGTTCTTCGACGACGAGAAGGTGACCGAGGAGATCCTCGGGCGCCTGCGCTCGGCGATCGACGCGGCCGGTCTGTGGGACGAACTCGCCGGGTCCGGCGGTTCCTCCGGCGCGGGCGACTGGCTGTTGCTGGACGCCGAGCTGATGCCGTGGTCGCTGAAGGCGACCGGGCTGCTGCGGTCGCAGTACGCGGCGGTGGGCGCCGCTTCCGGGGCGGTGTTCCCGGGTGCGCTGGCCGCGCTGGAGGGGGCGGCGGCCCGCGGGGTCGACGTGACCGGCCTGCTGGCCCGCCAGCGCGACCGGGCGTCCGACGCGGCCGCGTTCACGGAGGCCTACCGCCGCTACTGCTGGACCACCGACGGCCTGGAGGGCGTCCGCCTGGCCCCCTTCCAGATCCTGGCCGCCCCCGGCCGCAGCCTCGCCGCGCTGCCGCACGACGAGCAACTGGCCCTCATCGACCGCATGGTGGAGCACGACGGCAGCGGACTGCTGCAGACCACCCGGCGGCTGTACGTCGACACCGGCGACCCGGAGTCGGTGCGCGCGGGTGTCGACTGGTGGCTGGAGATGACCGGCCGGGGCGGCGAGGGCATGGTCGTCAAGCCGGTCGGCGCGCTGGTCCGCAACCCGGACGGGCGGCTGGTGCAGCCCGGCATCAAGTGCCGGGGCCGCGAGTACCTGCGGATCGTCTACGGTCCCGAGTACACCCGGCCGGACAACCTCGCCCGGCTGCGGAAGCGGTTCCTGAACCACAAGCGGTCCCTCGCGCTGCGCGAGTACGCCCTCGGCCTGGAGGCCCTGGACCGGCTCGCGGAGGGGGAGCCGCTGTGGCGGGTGCACGAGGCGGTGTTCGGGGTGCTGGCGCTGGAGTCGGAGCCGGTGGACCCGCGTCTGTAGGCCTCCTCGCACCACGCCCTTGTGCCGCACACAGGCTGTCCATATGGTGGACAGCCGTACGGCACAAGGGCGTTCGTCGGCCGCGACGGGAGTGGTGGACGTGGAGATCAAGAAGGTCGTGGTCCGCGAGGACCAGCCGGGCACGGCCCGCCGGCCGGCGATCCTGGAGAAGCGGCCGACCCGCTGAGCATGCGCGTCCACCTGGTCACGATGCCGTGGCACCCGATCGACCTGCCCTCGCTGCAACTGGGCCTGCTGAACCGCATCGTGCGCCGGGCCCGCCCCGGCGACGCGGTGAGCGAGTTCCACGGCTCCCTGCGCTGGGCGGAGTTCCTGCTGGAACGCTCCGGCGGCCGCCTGCGGCCGGGCGACTATGTGGCCGTCGGCAGCGACACGATCTTCCACGGCCTGGGCGACTGGGTCTTCTCCGGCGCCCTGTACGACGACCCCGGCTGGGGCCTGGCCCGGCTGCGGGACTACGCGGCCGGCCGGGACGTCTTCGTCGACACCGCCGTCGCCATGCGCCCGTACGCCGCCGCCTTCATCGCCGAGTGCGCGGCCGAGGTGCTGGCGGCCGAGCCGGACGTGATCGGGTTCACCAGCACGTTCATGCAGAACGTCCCCTCGCTCGCGCTCGCCCGCGAACTCAAGCGAAGACGCCCGGAGTCGGTGATCGTCTTCGGCGGCGGCAACTGCGACGGCCCGATGGGCCACGCCCTGCACCGCAACCACGTCTTCGTCGACCACGTGGTGCGCGGCGAGGCCGAGGACGCCTTCCCGGCCCTCTTACGCCACCTGGACGCGGGCACAGCGCCCGTGGACGTGCCGGGCCTGTGCTGGTGGGACGGCACCCGGTCCCGCGCCAACACGGAGACCCGGCGGACCGTGGCGCCCGCCGACATCCCCTCGCCCGACTACGACCAGTGGCAGACCGCCCTGGACGCCTCCCCGGTCCAACAGCACGTCCACCCGAAGCTGGTCGTGGAGGGCGCCCGGGGCTGCTGGTGGGGCGAGAGCCTCTACCACCGGCGCGGCCCCGGCTTCGTGACGGTCCTGGACCGGAGGAAGGAGGGCACGGCCGTCCGGCTCACCCTCGACCACCCCGCTCTGCACGCGGCCTTCCTCCGGCTCCTCGAGCCCACGCCCCTCGACGTCCTCGACGCCACCCAGCGGGAGGCCGCCGAACTGCTGGCCGCCGAGCGGCTGGTCCTGGTCTGCGGCGGCTGGGCGGTGGCCCTGCCCCCGCGCGTCCGGCAGTGGCCCGTGCCCTGCACCGCGATCTGACGGCCCGGGGGCTTCGTACGCGGGTGATCCCCCGCCTTGCGACGCACCGCACCGCACGCCGCGGCCCGATCCGGCCCGATCCGAACGAAACCCCCCTAGCCGGCCAGCCGCAGCCGCTGCGCGCACACCCCGATCCGGACCGTCTGTCCCCAGGTCAGCTGGAGCGCGTCCGTCTCGATGCCGTCGCCGAAGGCGATGAGCCGGTCGCACTCCACGGTGACCGTCAGCGCCGCCGCGTTCCGGAGTTCGCCCGCCACCAGGCTCGTACCGGTGGCGGGTGACGGCCACGCCTCCCGGACGAACCACACCAGCCGGTCCTCGGTCGGGGAGGGCAGCGCGAGCCGGCTGCCCCGCTCCTGCCACACCGAGCGGAGCCAGCCGGTCGCGCCGGTGCCGGTCCCCACCAGTACCCCGGAGGAGGCCTGGGCCTCGACGACACCCCCGTCGCCGTCGAGGCCCAGGCGGTAGCGGGCGGTCTGGTGACCGGGCGGGCCCAGGCAGATCTCGTTGAGCGCGACCAGCCGTTCGGTGTCGTCGGCCACCGCCTCGACCATGGTGAGTTCGTCGCACCCCGTTCCCGCCGCCGGCAGCAGCTTCGCCGTGTCCCCCGGGCGGTGCCGTACGAGCACACCGGGGTTGCGGCCGGGGTCCGTGTCGATGCCGACGACCGGCTGCCCCGTCAGGTACTTGGCGACGTTCGCGACCAGGCCGTCCTGGCCCACCACCACGACCACGTCCTCGGGTGCGAACAGGAACCGGTCCAGGTCGCCACGCTCGACCCGGGCCTGGCGCCAGGCCGGGGGCAGCGCCGCCGTCACCTCGGCCAGGGCGTGCCGGGCCCGGCGGTGGCGCTCGGCGACCTCCTCGATGTCCCGGCCCCGCGAGGCGAGGAAGAACGCGGCCTGGCCGTGCGTGCCGTGCCGGGCCACCAGCTCCTCGTACTCGGTCGTCCGGTGCACGAGCACCGCACGCGGGGCGAGGCTCACGCCCGCGCCCCCGGCCGTGTCCCCGTGCCCGTCTCCGCCCCCGCCCCGGCAGAGCCGCCGAGCTTCGCCAGCAGTCCGGTCAGCACGTCCGGCGAGATGGTCACGCTGTCGATGTTCGGCACGTTCTCGGCCAGGCCCATCCCGGCGAGGGCGTGCAGCGTCGCCACGTCGACCTCGGCGTGCACCCGCAGCCACGCGGCCCGTGCCTCGGCCCGCGCCTCGCCCACCTCGCGGACCTGCTGGGCCTCCGCGCCGGCGAGCCGTACCGCCTTGGCCGCCTCCGCCTCGGCCAGCCGCTCGACGCGGGTCGCCTCCGCCTCCGCCAGGCGTACCGCGCGGGCCGCCTCCGCGTCGGCGCGCACGGCGTCCGCGGCCGCCTGCTCCTCGGCCTCGCGCCGGGCGTTCGCACCCCGCTGCTCGACCAACTGCTCTTCGCGCCGGGCCAGTTCGATGCGGCTGGCCAGCTCGTTCTCGGCGATCGCCCGCTCCCGCTCGACGGCCACCGCCCGGCGCTCGTACGTCGCCCGGTCGGCCTCCTGCTGGATGCGCTCCCGGGCCGGGGTGCGCAGCGCCCGCTCCACCTCGGGCTCCGGTCGCACCGCCACCACGCGGACGGCGACCACCTCGATGCCGGTGGCCGGCAGCCGGGGCTCCGCGGCCAGTCCGGCGGCGAGGCGCTCGCGCACCGTGCTCACGCCGTCGGTCAGCGCGGCCGCCAGCGGCGTACGGGCCAGGACGTCCAGCGCGTGCTCCTGGGCCGTCTCGGTGAGCAGGGTGCCGAGCTGCTCGAGCGGGGTGCCGCGCCACGCGCCGGTGTCCGGGTCGATCGAGAAGTCGAGGCGGCCGGCGGCGAGCGCCGGGTCGCCGATGCGGTAGGTCACCGTCGCCTGCACCGTCACGTCCTGGTAGTCGGCCGTCCGGGCATGGAAGGTCATGGCCAGTTCGCGGTCGTCCACCGGGACTTCGCAGAGCGCGGCGGTCAGCGAGCGGAACCAGAAGCTGAGCCCGGGGCCGTCGTGGACCAGCCGGCCGGAACGGTGGTGCCGGATGTGTGCGGTCGGCGCGCCGCGCAGGTGGCGCAAGCCGAGGCGCCGGGTGATGTCGGCCATGAGTCCCCCCTTTTTCGTCACGACGACGATAACCGGAGGGCGGGCTTGTCGTCAAGGGGACGAAAACTGGGGGCCGCGGAAACCGCGGAGGGGCGGGTGAACCCGGGGCGCGATGGTCAGGATGGAGGCATGGGACTCCATGTCGACTCCGAGGCCGGGCGGCTGCGCCGCGTCATCCTGCACCGGCCGGATCTCGAGCTCAAAAGGCTCACCCCCAGCAACAAGGACGCCCTTCTCTTCGACGACGTGCTCTGGGTGCGCCGGGCGCGCGCCGAGCACGACGGGTTCGCCGACGTCCTTCGCGACCGCGGTGTCGCCGTCCATCTCTTCGGCGATCTGCTCGCCGAGACGCTGGAGGTCGCCGCGGCCCGCGCTCTCGTCCTGGACCGGGTCTTCGACGAGAAGGAGTACGGCCCCCTCGCCACCGACCATCTGCGCGCCTCCTTCGACCGGATGCCCCCGGGCGAGCTGGCCGAGGCTCTGGTCGGCGGGATGACCAAGCGGGAGTTCCTGGACGCGCACGCGGAACCGACCTCGGTCCGCTTCCACGTCATGGACCTGGACGATTTCCTGCTCCGCCCGCTGCCCAACCACCTCTTCACCCGCGACACCTCGGCGTGGATCTACGACGGCGTCTCCATCAACGCCATGCGCTGGCCCGCCCGGCAGCGGGAGACCGTCCACTTCGAGGCGATCTACCGGCACCATCCGCTCTTCCGTGAGGAAACGTTCCATGTCTGGTCCCGGGGGCAGGCCGACTACCCCTCCACCATCGAGGGCGGCGACGTCCTGGTGATCGGCAACGGTGCCGTGCTGATCGGCATGAGCGAGCGCACCACCCCGCAGGCCGTGGAGATGCTGGCGCACAAGCTGTTCGCGGCCGGCTCGGCGCGCACGATCGTCGCGCTCGACATGCCCAAGCGGCGGGCCTTCATGCACCTCGACACGGTGATGACCATGGTCGACGGTGACACCTTCACCCAGTACGCCGGGCTCGGCATGCTGCGCTCGTACACCATCGAACCGGGCGTCGGCGAGCGGGAGCTGAAGGTCACCGATCATCCTCCGGAGCACATGCACCGCGCGATCGCCGCCGCCCTCGGCCTCGGCGAGATCCGGGTGCTGACCGCGACGCAGGACGTGCACGCCGCCGAGCGTGAGCAGTGGGACGACGGCTGCAACGTCCTCGCCGTCGAGCCGGGTGTCGTCATCGCCTACGAGCGCAACTCGACCACCAACACGCACCTGCGCAAGCAGGGCATCGAGGTCATCGAGATCCCGGGCAGCGAGCTGGGGCGGGGCAGGGGCGGTCCGCGCTGTATGAGCTGTCCGGTGGAGCGCGAGGCGGTGTGACCGAGCAGGCTGTATAGAAATGCTGACCGTCGTATAGAATTCCAAGGGTCCGTTCACCTGTACCCCTGGAGCGCCCCCATGGCGACAGTCCCGACCGCCCTCGCCGGCCGCCACTTCCTCAAGGAGCTGGACTTCACCGAGGAGGAGTTCCGTGGTCTGGTCGAACTGGCCGCCGAGCTGAAGGCCGCCAAGAAGGCCGGGACCGAGAAGCAGTACCTGCGGGGGCGCAACCTCGCGCTGATCTTCGAGAAGACCTCGACGCGCACCCGCTGCGCGTTCGAGGTCGCCGCCGCCGACCAGGGTGCCCGCACGACGTACCTCGACCCCTCGGGCTCGCAGATGGGGCACAAGGAGTCGGTGAAGGACACGGCGCGTGTCCTCGGCCGGATGTTCGACGGCATCGAGTACCGGGGGGACAGCCAGGCCAAGGTCGAGGAGCTGGCCGCCCATGCCGGCGTGCCGGTCTACAACGGGCTCACCGACGACTGGCACCCCACCCAGATGCTCGCCGACGTGCTCACCATGACCGAGCACAGCGCCAAGCCGCTGCGGCAGATTTCCTTCGCCTACCTCGGCGACGCCCGCTTCAACATGGGCAACTCCTATCTGATCACCGGCGCGCTGCTCGGCATGGACGTACGGATCGTCGCGCCCCGGTCGTTCTGGCCGGGCGACGACGTCGTGGCCCGGGCCCGCAAGCTGGCGGAGCACAGCGGCTCCGTCATCACGCTCACCGAGGACGTCGCCGAGGGCGTCCGGGGAGCCGATTTCGTCGCCACCGACGTCTGGGTCTCGATGGGCGAGCCCAAGGAGGTCTGGGCCGAGCGGATCAAGGCCCTCGCGCCCTACGCCGTCACCATGGACGTCCTGCGCGCCACCGGAACCCCGGGCGTGAAGTTCCTGCACTGCCTGCCGGCCTTCCACGACCTGGGCACCGACGTGGGCCGGGAGATCCACGAGACCTACGGCCTGCGGTCCCTGGAAGTGACGGACGAGGTCTTCGAATCGGCCCACTCGATCGTCTTCGACGAGGCCGAGAACCGGCTGCACACGATCAAGGCGGTGCTGGTAGCCACACTCGCCTGAGCAGCCTTATCCTGAGCAGCCTTATTCTGACCGGCGGCCCGGAGCCACCCCTTCCGCGGCCGCCGCCGCGACCGTACGACGGTCGCCCGCACCACCAGAAACGAGCACCACCCGCATGCCCGCTCCCCGCATCAAGTCCCCCCACCTGCTCGTCGCCGAATCGGGCGCCGACCGCGAGGGACACGGCCTCAAGCGCACGATGGGCCTCTTCCAGCTCATCTGCTTCGGCGTCGGCGCCATCGTCGGCACCGGCATCTTCGTCGGTCTCTCCGACTCCGTCGCCCAGGCCGGTCCCGCCGTCGTCGTCTCCTTCATCCTCGCGGCGCTCACCTGCGTCTTCACCGCCTTCTCCTTCGCCGAGCTGGGCGGCGCGATCCCGGTCTCGGGCTCCTCGTACTCCTTCGCCTACGCGGGCCTCGGCGAGTCCACCGCCTTCCTGGTCGGCTGGTGCCTGCTGCTGGAGTACGGCATCTCCATCTCGGCCGTCGCCGTCGGCTGGAGCCAGTACGTCAACGAACTGCTGCACAGCCTCACCGGCTGGCAGCTCCCGGCCGCCCTCTCCGCCGGTCCGGGCGACGGCGGGGTCGTGAACCTGCCCGCCGTGATCGTCATCGCCATGGCCTCCCTGCTGCTGGTGCGCGGGGTGCGCGAGAGCGCCCGCGCCACCGCCGCCATGGCCGCCGTGAAGCTCGTCATCCTGCTCGCCTTCTGCGCCATCGGCTACAGCGCCTTCAAGGACGGCAACCTCACCCCGTTCTTCCCGGCCGGCCTCGGCGGCATCGGCGCCGGCACCACCGCCGCCTTCTTCTCCTACATCGGCTTCGACGCGATCACCACCGCCGGCGAGGAGGCCAAGAACCCGCGCCGCGACATCCCGGTGGCGATCATGGTCTGCATGGGTCTGGTCACCCTGCTGTACTGCGCGGTCGCCGTCGCCGCCATCGGCGCCATCGGCGGCGACCAGGTGGCCGGCCGGCCCGCCGCGCTGTCGTACGTCGTCAACGAGGTCACCGGCTCCAGCATCGGCGGCGGGGTCATCGCCTTCGGCGCGGTCGTCGCCATCGCCTCCGTGGTCCTCGCCGTGATGTACGGCCAGACCCGCATCCTGATGTCGATGTCCCGGGACGGCCTGATCCCGCGCGTCTTCGAGAAGGTGTCCCCGAAGACCTCCACGCCGGTCGCCGGCACGCTGATCGTCGCCGTGGTCTTCGCGGTCCCTGCGGCCTTCGCCTCCCTCGACGCCGTCATGAACCTGTGCACCATCGGCACGCTCGCCATCATGGCCGTCGTCAACATCACGGTGATCGCCCTGCGCCGCCGCGAACCGGGCCTCGCCCGCAGCTTCCGCGTGCCGCTCTACCCCGTGGGCCCGCTGCTCGGCGTCGCCTTCTGCCTGTACCTCGTCTACGAGACCGGGTGGCAGACCTGGCTCCAGTTCGCCGTGTTCCTCGCGGTGGGACTGCTGGTCTACGTCGCCTACGGGCGCCGGCACTCCACGCTGGCCCGCACCGCCCCCGAGGTCACGCCGGACGCCGCTGAGCAGGAACTGCAGGCAGTGTGAACCACACCGCCTTGCCCGACGGGGTGGGGCGGTGACCGCAGGACGAACTGAGGGCGCGGATCAGCAGCAGACCGCGCCCGCCCTCCTGCCAGACGTCGGGCTCCTCGATCACGGGCCGGGTCAGATGACCGGGCGGCGCCGGATCGGGATCGTGCACCTCGACCTGGCAGCCGGTCGGCAGCAGCTCCACCACCAGCTCTATCGGGCCGCGCCCGGCGGTGTGCTCCACCGCGTTGGCCACCAGCTCCGCCGTCAGCAGCTCAGCGGTGTCGCAGTCCGCCGGATGCTCCACCTCGGTGAGAGCCGTACGCACCAGAGCACGCGCCACCGGTACCGCCGCGGCGGTGTGCGGCAGCGCGATGCGCCAGGAGGCCGATTCGGTGGGGCGTTCGTGCAAGGCGAGTCCGTTCATGGAGCAGGCTGTCCTGCTTTCGACTGTAGGAATGGTACGGGCCCGGCCACGCAAGACCGTCGACGGGCTTCGCCCGGGACCTTCGGCCCCGGTACCGGGCGGCTTACCCCGCCGAACGGCCCGTCTCGCCTCGCGGTGCCCACTGTTACGGCGCTGTCGACGACCGGTGACGCGTGTGACCGGATCCGGCCGATCGGGGCAGGCTTGTCGCGTGCACGTGACGACAGTCACAAACAGGTGATAGCTTCGTGGGGTAGCACCGTGAGGCACCCACCGCTGCAACGTGAGGCACCGCCGCCCTAGGAGGCCGCACGTCATGAGTCCCTTCACCGGCTCCGCCGCCCGCACCCGTGACTGGGAGCACCTGCGCCTCCAGCTCGCCGACGGGGTGGCCACCGTCACCCTCGACCGCCCCGAGAAACTCAACGCCCTCACCTTCGGCGCCTACGCCGACCTGCGCGATCTGCTCGCCGAACTCTCCCGGGAGCGCTCGGCGCGCGCCCTGGTGCTGGCCGGGGAGGGACGCGGCTTCTGCTCTGGCGGCGACGTCGACGAGATCATCGGCGCCACCCTGTCCATGGACACCGCCCAGCTGCTGGACTTCAACCGGATGACCGGCCAGGTCGTCCGGGCGATCCGCGAATGCCCGTTCCCGGTGATCGCCGCCGTGCACGGCGTGGCGGCCGGCGCGGGCGCTGTGCTGGCCCTCGCCGCCGACTTCCGCGTCGCGGACCCCTCGGCCCGCTTCGCCTTCCTCTTCACCCGCGTCGGCCTCTCCGGCGGCGACATGGGCGCGGCCTACCTGCTGCCCCGGGTCGTCGGCCTCGGTCACGCCACCCGCCTGCTCATGCTCGGCGAGCCGGTCCGCGCGCCCGAGGCCGAGCGCATCGGCCTGATCAGCGAACTGACGGAGGAGGGCCACGCGGACGAGGCCGCCGCCGCCCTGGCCCGCCGCCTGGCCGACGGCCCGGCCCTGGCGTACGCCCAGACCAAGGCCCTGCTGACCGCCGAGCTGGACATGCCCATGGCGGCGTCGGTCGAGCTGGACGCCTCGACGCAGGCATTGCTGATGAACGGCGAGGACTACGCCGAGTTCCACGCGGCGTTCACCGAGAAGCGACCTCCCAAATGGAGGGGGCGGTGACCGTGCCCACCCAAGGGGCGCGAGGAACCGCGCGACGAGCCACGACGAACCCGCAGCCGCGAGCGACGCGCGACCACCCCCTTCGGGTGGCGATCATCGGCGGCGGCCCCGGCGGCCTCTACGCAGCCGCCCTGCTCAAACGGTTGGACCCGGCCAGGGACGTCACCGTCTGGGAACGCAACGCCCCCGACGTGACCTTCGGCTTCGGAGTGGTCCTCTCCGACGAGACCCTGGGCGGCATCGAACACGCCGACCCGGTGGTCTACTCGGCCCTCCAGAAGGACTTCGTCCGCTGGGACGACATCGACATAGTCCACCGCGGCACCCGGCACACCTCCGAAGGACACGGTTTCGCCGCCCTCGGCCGGCACCGCCTCCTGGAGATCCTGCACGACCGCTGCCGCTCCCTCGGCGTGGAGCTGCGGTTCTCCACCGACGCGCCGCACCCCGACCTGCTCTCGGAGAGCCACGACCTCGTCATCGCCGCCGACGGAGTCCACAGCGCCACCCGCGAGACCTACGCCCGGACGTTCCGCCCCCAGGTGGCCGAACACCACTGCCGCTACATCTGGCTCGCCGCCGACTTCGCCCTCGACGCCTTCCGCTTCGAGATCGCCGAGACCGAACACGGCGTGATACAGCTGCACGGCTACCCGTATGCGGCCCACGCCTCCACCGTCATCGTCGAGATGCACGAGGAGGTCTGGCGGGCGGCGGGATTCGACGAAGCCGGCCCCAAGGAGTCCGTCGAGCGCTGCGCCAAGCTCTTCGCCGACGCGCTCGGCGGCCGCACCCTGCGCTCCGGCACGTCGGCCTGGACGACCTTCCGTACGGTCGTCAACGACCGCTGGTCGCACGGCAACGTCGTCCTGCTCGGCGACGCCGCCCACACCGCCCACTTCTCCATCGGCTCCGGCACCAAGCTCGCCGTGGAGGACGCGCTGGCCCTGGCCGCGTGTCTCGAGGAACAGCCGGACGTGCCCAGCGCGCTGGCGGCCTACGAGGAGGAGCGCAAGCCCGTCGTCGCCTCCACGCAGCGGGCCGCGCGGGCCAGCCTGGAGTGGTTCGAGAACCTGCGGCTGTACCTCCGTCAGCCGCCCCGCCAGTTCGCCTTCAACCTGCTCACCCGCAGCCGCCGCGTCACCCACGACAACCTCCGCCTGCGCGACGCCCACTTCACCGAGGCCGTGGAGCGCGAGTTCGGCTGCCCGCCCGGAACGCCCCCGATGTTCACCCCGTTCCGGCTGCGCGGCCTGACCCTGCGCAACCGGGTCGTCGTGTCACCGATGGACATGTACTCCGCCACCGACGGCGTACCCGGCGACTTCCACCTCGTCCACCTGGGGGCCCGGGCCCTCGGCGGGGCCGGTCTGGTGATGACCGAGATGGTGTGCGTGAGCGCGGAGGGCCGCATCACCCCGGGCTGCGCCGGCCTCTACACCGGCCGCCAGGCCGAGGCGTGGCGGCGCGTCACCGACTTCGTCCACACCCGGGCACCCGGCACCGCGATCGGTGTGCAGCTCGGGCACTCCGGCCGCAAGGGCTCCACGAAGCTGATGTGGGAGGGCATGGACGAGCCGCTGCCCGAGGGCAACTGGCCCCTCGTCGCCGCCTCCCCGCTGCCGTACAAGCCGGACAGTCAGACGCCGCGCCGGCTCTCCCGAGCCCAGCTCACCGACCTCCGCGAGCAGTTCACGGTGGCCGCCTGGCGGGCCGCCCGGGCCGGCTTCGACCTGCTCGAACTGCACTGCGCGCACGGCTACCTGCTCTCCGGTTTCCTCTCCCCGCTCACCAACCACCGCACCGATGCCTACGGCGGCTCGCCGGAGAAGCGGCTGCGCTTCCCGCTGGAGGTCTTCGACGCGGTGCGCGAGGTGTGGCCGGCGGAACGGCCGATGACCGTGCGCATCTCCGCCACCGACTGGGCCGAGGGCGGTACGACGGCCGAGGACGCGGTGGAGATCGCCCGCGCCTTCGCCGCGCACGGCGCCGACGCGATCGACGTCTCCACCGGCCAGGTGGTGGCGGAGGAGCGGCCGGAGTTCGGGCGGTCGTACCAGACGCCGTTCGCCGACCGCATCCGGCACGAGGTCCGCGTCCCGGTGCTCGCGGTCGGCGCGATCTCCTCCTGGGACGACGTCAACTCCCTGATCCTGGCCGGACGCACCGACCTGTGCGCGCTGGCCCGCCCCCACCTGTACGACCCGCACTGGACCCTGCACGCGGCGGCCGAGCAGGGCTACGACGGCCCCGGTGTCGTCTGGCCCGCGCCGTACCGGGCGGGCAGCCGGCGTCCCCGGACCGGCCGCACGGACGCCCCGCGACCCCGGCTCACGCTCGGCGGCTGAGGTACCCCCACGCCTCGCACATCTCCCGCAGCGGCGTGGGGATCCCCTCCTCGTCGGGCAGCGGGCGCCCGGGCTGCACCGTGCCCGTGCGGATCGCGGCGCGCCAGTCGCCGAGTCCCCTGATCAGTTCGCCCTGGCCCCTCTCGCCGTAGTGCAGCAGGGCGGGCTCGTAGTCGAGGCCGAGGTGGGCGCAGACCCGGCGCATCTGCCGCTCGGGGTCGTCGGTGATGTCCTCGTAGCGCACAGCGAAGGCGCCGGGGGTGCTCGCACGGGCCTCCTCCACGGCCTCCAGGTACCGCAGCGACTCCGCGACGGCCTTGTCGTACGGCCGCTTGACGGGGTCGCTCTCGTGCCAGGAGCGGGCGACGGACTCCGGGTGGCGCAGCAGGAAGACGAACCGCGCGTCGGGCCAGCAGTCCCGGATCCGCCGGTACGCGAAGGCGTTCCCCGGGGTCTTCTCGACGACGAAGTCCTTGCCGGACCTGACCAGTTCGCGGTGCAGGACGCGATCCCACAGCAGATGCTCCAGGTCGCCGCTGCGCAGGTCGAGGGCGGCCATGGCACGCTCGGTGACCTGGCCGGCGCAGCCCACCCGCAGATGGGGCAGGTGCAGCTCGTGCGGGGCGTGCAGCCGCGAGTGGGAGCCCAGCATCATGCGCAGCAGGGTCGAGCCGGACCGCACGGACGAGATGATGAAGACCGGTCGCTTCAGCAACCGCTCGGTGGGCAGGTCCTCGGTCGCCGGACATCGGTACAGGGGCTCGGGAGGCCGGGTGGCGGCCGCCGCGGCCGGGGCCGGGGCCGGGCGGGGAACCTTCCGCACCTGGAGGCCGGTCGTGGCGGTGAGGGCCCGGTTCAGGCTGCGCAGGAGAGTCATGCGCCAGAACGTAGGTACGAACTCTGAGAAGAGGATCGGAGGCGCCTGAAGGTTCCCTTACCGGACGCGGAAGTGGCGCGGATCACCCATCGGCGGGCCGTGCCACCCCGCCCACGAACTCCGCTCCCACGTCGCGCAGTCGCTCGTGCAACGCCTGGAACACCGCCGCCGAGCGCACCCCCGGCCATTGCGCGGGAAGCAGCCGCGCGGGCAGGCCCGGGTCGGTGTACGGCAGGTGGCGCCATGAGTCGAGGGCGAGGAGGTAGTCGCGGTACGCCTCCTCGGGCGGAGTGTCCGCACGGTGCTCCCAGGCGCGCAGGACGGGGGCGTGCACGTCCAGGAAGCGCTCGTGCTCCTTGGCGATCGCGGCCAGGTCCCACCAGCGGGCGACCGCTTCGGCCGTCGGCGCGAACCCCAGATGCTCGCCGCGGAAGAAGTCCACGTAGGGGTCCAGGCGCAGCCGGCGCAGCGTGTGCCGGGCCTCCTCGTGCAGGCGCGCCGGGGCGATCCACACCCCGGGGGCCGCCGTGCCGAAGCCCAGGCCCGCCAGCCGGGATCGCAGCACGTGCCGCTTCTGCCGCTCCGACTCGGGCACGGAGAAGACCGCCAGCACCCAGCCCGCGTCCTCGGGCGGTGCCGTCGCGTAGATGCGGCGGTCGCCGTCGTCCAGCAACTGACGGGCCTCGGGGGAGAGTTCATAGCCCGCCGCGCCGGACTCCGTGCGGGCCGGCAGCAGCAGGCCGCGCCGCTTGAGCCGGGACACCGAGGAGCGTACGGACGGCGCGTCCACCCCGACCGCGGCCAGGAGCCGGATCAGTTCGGCGACAGGCATCGGGCCGGGCAGGAAGCGGCCGTACGCGCCGTAGAGCGTGACGATGAGGGACCTGGGTGCGTGCTGCTCGGTCACGTTGATCATTTTAAGTCGTCGGTATCACTGCCGGTCACCAGTGGTGCGCAGCCGGAACCGCTGCAGCTTGCCGGTGGCCGTGCGGGGGAGCGCGTCGAGGAAGACGAACTCGCGCGGACATTTGTAGGGGGCCAGTTCGGACGTGAGGAACGCGCGGAGTGCCTCGGGGTCGCGCCGGGCCCCGTCGCGCAGGACGGCGTACGCCACCGCCACCTGGCCGCGTGCCTCGTCGGGCCGGCCCACGACCGCCGTCTCCAGTACGTCCGGATGGCGCAGCAGCGCGTCCTCCACCTCCGGTCCGGCGATGTTGTACCCGGCGGAGATGATCATGTCGTCGGCGCGGGCCACATAGCGGAAGTAGCCGTCGGGCTCGCGGACGTAGGTGTCGCCGGTGATGTTCCAGCCGCCGCGCACGTACTCGCGCTGGCGCGGGTCGGCCAGGTAGCGGCAGCCGACCGGGCCGCGCACGGCCAGCAGGCCGGGCTCGCCGTCGGCCACCGGCGCGCCGGCCGAGTCCTGCACGCGCGCCTGCCAGCCCGGCACCGGGACACCCGTCGTGCCGGGCCTGATGTGCTCGTCCGCGGCGGAGATGAAGATGTGCAGCAGTTCGGTCGCGCCGATGCCGTTGATGACGCGAACGCCCGTGCGCTCGTGCCAGGTCCGCCAGGTGGCCGCGGGCAGGTTCTCGCCGGCCGACACACAGCGGCGCAGCGACGAGACGTCGTACCCGTCCAGCGTGTCCAGCATGGCGCGGTACGCGGTCGGGGCGGTGAACAGGATCGAGACGTGGTGCTCGGCGATCGCCGGGAGCAGCTGTCTGGGGCCGGCCTGTTCCAGCAGGAGGGCGCTCGCGCCGGCCCGCAACGGGAAGACGACCAGCCCGCCGAGGCCGAAGGTGAAGCCGAGCGGCGGGCTGCCGGCGAAGACGTCGTCCTGCCGGGGGCGCAGCACATGCCGGGAGAAGGTGTCGGCTGTCGCGAGCACATCCCGGTGGAAGTGCATGCACCCCTTCGGGCGGCCCGTGGTGCCCGAGGTGAACGCGATGAGGGCGACGTCGTCCGCGGCGGTGTCGACGGCCGGGTACGGGGTGGCGGGCGCCGGGCGGTGCAGGAGGTCGTCGGGTGCGTCGCCGCCGTACGCCGTGATCCCCAGCCCGGGTATCCCGGCCCTCGCCAGGTCGTCCACCGCCCGGATGTCGCACAGCGCGTGCCGCACCTGGGCTATCTCGCACGTCGTCGCCAGCTCGTGCGGGCGTTGCTGGGCCAGCACGGTGACCGCGACCGCGCCCGCCTTCAGCACGGCCAGCCAGCAGGCGGCGAGCCAGGGGGTGGTGGGGCCGCGCAGCAGGACCCGGTTGCCGGGGACCACGCCCAGCTGGCCGGTGAGCACGTGCGCGATCCGGTCGACGCGCCCGCGCAGCTCGCCGTACGTCCAGGTGGGCCCGGTCGGGGTGTGGAAGGCCGGGCGGTCCGGGGCGGCGCCGGCCAGGAGTTCCACGGCGCAGTTCAGCCGATCGGGGTAGTGCAGCTCCGGCAGGTCGAAGCACAGCTCGGGCCACTCGTCCGGCGGGGGCAGGTGATCGCGCGCGAAGGTGTCGACGTGGGCCGAGAGGTGCATGGCGGTTCGCCCCCTTGCCGTGACGAGCGTCGTGGCTTCGCCGTTCGAGCGTATCGTGTTGGTGACGGCAGTCAACTGTGCGCGATAACCTCGAGAGGAGGAGGCAAGCCGCGGCGGGCCCGCTCCGGTGAAGTGACGGGATGGGCCGACTCGGCTCGCCTCGCCGGGGAACAGATGCTTCGCCGACCCGCCCCGATAAGCCGAGGGTGGGCCACGCCGGCCCACCCCGCCAGGCGACGGGTGGGGTGGTCCGTCCGGGTGAGGCGACGGGGGGCTGTGATGGCTCGTGTCGGTAAGGCGACGGGTGGGCCCCGGGGGTCCGGACCGTCAGGGAACGGGTGGGTCGCCGTGGTCCGCCCGGTGAGGCGACGGGGTGAGCCGTGTCGGCGTCCCCGGAAGGTGACGGGGGGCGTCGTGTCGGGCGTCCCCGGAGGGAGGACCGGCTGTGCCCGCATTCTCACTCGGACCGGAGCAGAGCGCCTGGTGTGCCGAGCTGCGCACGCTGGCCGCCGAACGGCTGCGCCCGCTCGCCGACAAAGGTGAACCGGGCCGCGTCGACCGGCCGCTGCTCGCCGAACTCGGCCGCCTCGGGCTGCTGGCGCGGCTGTTCACCTCCGGCGCGCTCGACCTGTGCCTGATGCGTGAGTCCCTCGCCCAGGGCTGCACCGAGGCCGAGACCGCCCTCGCCCTCCAGGGCCTGGGCGCCCACCCGGTGCATGCCCACGGCACCCCCGTCCAGCGGGAGCGGTGGCTGCCCCGGGTGGCGGACGGCAGCGCGGTCGCCGCCTTCGCGCTGAGCGAGCCCGGAGCCGGGTCGGACGCGGCGGCGCTGTCCCTCGCCGCCGAGCCGGACGGCGGCGGCTGGCGGCTCACCGGCGCCAAGTGCTGGATCTCCAACGCCCCCGAGGCCGACTTCTACACCGTCTTCGCCCGCACCGCGCCCGGCAGGGGAGCGCGCGGCGTCACCGCCTTCCTCGTCCCCGCCGACCGGCCCGGACTCACCGGCAGCGCACTGGAGATGATCTCTCCGCACCCCATCGGCGCCCTCGACTTCGACGCCGTGCCCGTCACCGCCGACGACGTGCTCGGCGAGGCCGACCGCGGCTTCGCCGTCGCCATGGGCACCCTCAACCTCTTCCGGCCCAGCGTCGGCGCCTTCGCGGTGGGCATGGCCCAGGCCGCGCTCGACGCCACGCTCGACCACACGCGCCGGCGCGAGGCGTTCGACGGAAGGCTGATGGACCTTCAGTCCGTGTCCCACCAGGTCGCCGAGATGGCGCTGCGCACGGAGGCGGCCCGGCTGATGGTGTACGCGGCGGCGACGGCGTACGACGAGGGCGCCCCTGGTGTGCCGGGGCGCGCCGCGATGGCCAAGCTGCTCGCCACGGAGACCGCGCAGTACGTCGTCGACACCGCCGTCCAGCTGCACGGCGCCCGCGCCCTGCGCCGTGGCCACCTCCTCGAGCACCTCTATCGCGAGGTGCGCGCGCCCCGGATCTACGAGGGTGCCAGCGAGGTGCAACGGGGCATCATCGCGAAGGAGTTGTACGCCATGACCCACGACCGGGAGGTCCGGTGACGACCGAGCGCGTCAACCCGTCCGAGCTGTCCCCGCCCACGGGCTTCTCCCACGCCGTGGTCGCGGCCGGCTCCCGCGTGGTGTTCCTCGCGGGCCAGACCGCCCTCGACCCCGACGGCAAGGTCACCGGCGCCACGCTGCCCGAGCAGTTCGAGAGGGCGCTCGGCAACCTCCTCACCGCGCTGCGCGCGGCCGGCGGCACCCCCGCCGACCTCGCCCGGGTCACCGTCTACGCCACGGACGTCGCCGACTACCGCACCCAGGCCCGCCGGCTGGGGCGCATCTGGCGGGACCTGGCGGGCCGGGACTATCCCGCGATGGCGGTCGTGGAGGTCGTCCGGCTGTGGGACGAGCGGGCGCTGGTGGAGCTGGACGGTTTCGCCGTACTCCCGTAGGGCTTCCGAACGGTTGCATGACGCGCCACCGTTGGAGTGACGGTCACCGCCCCCCACCCGGCCGCCCGGTACCAGTGGAGGCCTCCGACCCCACGGAACCGGGAGGCACCCCATGTCCGTACGCCCCGCCCTCGCCGCGGCCCTCGGCGCCGCAGCCCTGCTCTGCGCCACCGTCGGCCCGGCCGGCGCCGAACCCTCCGAGACCATCACCGTCGACCCCGTCGGCCGCATCGCGTCCGACGGCACGATCACCCTCTCCGGCAGCTACCGCTGCACCGGCGGCACCGGACCGGTGTTCGTCAGTTCCTCGGTCAGCCAGAGCGACCCCCTCACCAAGCACGGCATCGGCGGCAGCGACGCCCTGTGCGACGGTGCCGAACACCGCTGGCAGAACTTCGGCGAGGTCTCCTCGGAGGCGCTCGCGGCGGGTGCGGCACACGTGCAGGCCACGCTGATGGAACTGCGGCCCTCGGGTCTGGTGCCGCTGCCGGCCTTCCACGCGGTCACCGAGCAGGACATCACGCTCGAACAGGAGTGAGAGCGCTCCTGGCTCAGGTACCGCTGAGCCCGTCGCGGTCCGGCGGAGCACTCCTGCGCCGGACCGCGACGGGGGACAGGCGCAGGTCCGGGCGGCGCAGCGCGGCCACGAACTTGTAGCGGGAACCGCGGTACACCGAGCGCACCCACTCCACCGGAGTGCCCTCCGCGTCCTTGGAGTGCCGGGACAGCAGCAGCATCGGCAGCCCGACGTCGGTGCCGAGCAACTGTGCCTCGCGCGGGGTGGACAGCGAGGTCTCGATGGTCTCGTCGGCCTCCGTGAGATGGACGCCGTACACCTCGGCGAGCGCCGTGTAGAGCGAGGGATACGTGGCCAGGGACCGGCGCAGGCCGGGAAAGCGCCGCACGGACAGATGGGTCGTCTCGATCGCCATCGGGTCGCCGCTGGCGAGCCGCAGCCGCTCGATGCGCAGCACCCGCTCGCCGATCCCGATGCCGAGCAGTCCCGAGAGTTTCTCGTCGGCGGGGATCTCGCCGATGTCCAGCATCTGCGAGGCGGGCGTGAGGCCCTGGGCGCGCATGTCCTCGGTGTGCGAGGTGAGCTGGAGCGTGCGGTACAGCTTGGGCTGGGCGACGAAGGTGCCCTTGCCCTGGATCCGGTCGAGGCGGCCCTCGCCCACGAGTTCCTGCAGCGCCTGCCGGACGGTGGTCCGGGAGGTGCTGAACCGGACGGCGAGCAGACGTTCCGCGGGCATGACCGAACCGGGCTCGAGCGCCTCGGTCATGGCGAGGAGCTGCTGCTTGATCCGGTAGTACTTCGGCACGCGCGCGGTGCGGCCGGGCGCCCCCCTGCGTGGCTGGGCGCTGCTGACGTCGGTGGTCATGCCTGCCTTCCCGGCTGTGTCGGTGGGCTCCCGTTATAGCGACCAACTGCCCTATGGTCTAGTCCAACTGAACGCTCCGGGCGAAGACCGGACGAAGGGGACGGACGCGCTCCGATGACGTTCTCGTAACGGCCGTAACCGGCTTCCCGGACCACCCTTGACACCCCGAAAGGTCTAGGCCAAGCTCCACGGTACTGGTCTACACCATTAGTGGCCAGGCCCGCCCTACGTGCAACAGCGTCGTACGCAGGTCACCGCCGAGGGCGTGGGGGGTTAGTGGCATCCCTGAGGAGGGTGGCGTGAAGCGCAAGCTTGCGGCCGCGATCGTGATCGCGGGCATGATGGTCTCCGTGTCGGCGTGCGGCGGAGACGACGGGGACGACAGCGGTAAGAACGCGGGACCGGACAGTTTCAAGGGCCAGACGCTGACGGTGTGGGCGATGGACGGCTCCACGCCGGACCAGTGGGTCAAGGACGTGACGGCCGCGTTCGAGAAGAAGACCGGCGCCAAGCTCAAGTTCGAGACCCAGAAGTGGGACGGGATCCAGCAGAAGATCACCACCGCCCTCTCCGAGTCCAGCCCGCCGGACGTGATCGAGGTCGGCAACACCCAGACCCCGGCCTACGCGGCCACCGGCGGCCTCGCCGACCTGAGCGATCTCAAGCAGGAGATCGGCGCCGACTGGACGCCGTCGGTCTCGAAGTCCTCCGTCTACGACGGCAAGCAGTACGCCGCCCCCTGGTACTTCGCCAACCGCGTCGTCATCTACAACAAGAAGGTCTGGGCGAAGGCCGGCATCAAGGACACCCCCAAGACCCGGGACGAGTTCTTCAAGGACCTCGAGGCCATCGGCAAGAAGACCGACGCCGAGCCGCTCTACCTGCCCGGCCAGAACTGGTACTTCTTCGACGGCCTGACCATCGGCCAGGGCGCCGACCTGGTGAAGAAGGACGGCGACAAGTACGTCTCCAACCTCGGTGACGCGAAGGTCGCCAAGGCCATGGAGATCTACAAGAAGTACGCCTCCTACTCCAAGGCCCCCAAGGACAAGGACGAGGCCACCCCGCAGCAGGCCGAGGTCTTCGCCAAGGGCAAGACCGGCGCGTTCATCGGCATGGGCTGGGAGGCCGGCACCGCCGTCACGGCCAACAAGGCCATCGAGAAGGACCTCGGCTACTTCACCATCCCCGGCGAGACGGCCGACAAGCCCGAGGGCGTCTTCCTCGGCGGCTCCAACCTGGCCGTCGCCCAGGGCAGCAAGAAGCAGGCACTCGCCAAGGAGTTCCTGAAGATCGCCCTGTCCGACCAGTACGAGGGCGAACTGGCCAAGCTCAACGGCGTCATCCCGAACAAGGAGTCCCTGGAGAGCAACCTCAAGGGCAACGCCGTCGCCGAGGCCGCCGCTCCCGCCGCCGCGGGCGGTGGCACCACCCCGCTGATCCCCGAGTGGGCCGCGGTGGAGAACACCCCGAACCCGATCAAGTCCTACATGACCGCCGTGCTGAACGGTAAGTCCCCGGCGGACGCCGCCAAGCAGGTCGAGGCCGAGATCAACAAGCGCCTGGCCCAGCAGAACTGATGACCGTGCCGGGGGCGCCGCACGGGCGCCCCCGGCTCGCCTGTGTCGTTCGTACGGCCACGGAAGAGATGGCAATTCATGTCAGTGCAGACCAAAGGCACGGACACGGCCGGGGAGCCCGCTGTCCGCAAGGCCCGGGTGCCGGCGCCGCCGCGAGGTGAGGACCGCACCGCCCGGGCGCCGTCCCGCCGGGGCGCCGCCGCCCCCTACCTGCTCCTGCTGCCCGCACTGCTGGCCACAGTGGTCCTGCTCGGCTGGCCCCTGGTCAAGAACGGCATGCTGTCGTTCCAGAACCTCAACCCGCGGCAGCTCATCCAGCACCTCACCGAGTGGAACGGCGTCGACAACTACCGGGAGGTCCTGAGCGAGGCGGAGTTCTGGCACGTCGTCGAGCGCTCGGTCTTCTTCACCGCCGCCAACGTCGTCCTGATCATGCTGCTCGGCACCCTGATCGGACTGCTGCTCGCGCGGCTCGGCAAGAAGATGCGGCTGCTGCTCCTGGTGGGGCTCGTCCTCGCCTGGGCCGTGCCCATCGTCGCGGCCACCACCGTCTACCAGTGGCTGTTCGCCCAGCGCTTCGGCGTCGTCAACTGGGTCCTGGACAAGCTCGGCTGGCACTCCATGGCCGACCACAACTGGCTGGAGACCCAGTTCTCCACCTTCGCGGTGGTCACCCTGCTGATCGTCTGGCAGTCGATCCCCTTCGTGGCGATCAACCTCTACGCCGCCACCACCACGATCCCCAAGGAACTGTACGAGGCCGCGTCCCTGGACGGCGCGACCACGTGGAAGAGCTTCACCTCGGTGACCCTGCCCTTCCTGCGGCCGTTCCTGTACGCGACGACCTTCCTCCAGGTCATCTGGGTCTTCAAGTCGTTCGCGCAGATCTTCGCGCTGAACGCGGGCGGCCCGGACCACCTCACCGAGACCCTGCCGATCTACGCGTACGTCCAGGGCGTCGGCAACCAGCACTTCGGAGTCGGCGCGGCCATCTCGTTCCTGACCATCCTGGTGCTGCTCGTCATCACCTCGTACTACCTGCGCATGGTGCTCAAGCAAGAGGAGGACGAGCTGTGAAGCGCTCGGTCTTCGGCCGATTCTGGCCCAACGCGACCGCCGTCATCCTCTTCGTCGGCTTCGTGTTCCCCGTCTACTGGATGTTCGCCACGGCCTTCAAGCCGACCGGCGACATCATCTCCGACGACCCCGTGTGGTTCCCCACCGACGTCACCTTCAGCCACTTCAAGAGGGCGGTCGACGCCGACCACTTCTGGACCCTGGTCCTCAACTCCGTCACCGTCACCCTGCTGTCGGTGGTGTTCTCGCTCGTCATCGCCCTGTTCGCCGCGTTCGCCCTGGCGCGGATGCGGTTCAAGGGCCGGCGCGGTCTCATCGTGACCTTCATGCTGGCGCAGATGGCCCCCTGGGAGGTCATGATCATCGCCATCTACATGATCGTCCGCGACAACGACATGCTCGACAGCCTCGTCCCGCTCACCGTCTTCTACACGATGATGGTGCTCCCGCTGACCATCCTCACGCTGCGCGGCTATGTGGCGGCCGTACCCAAGGAGCTGGAGGAGTCGGCCATGGTCGACGGCTGCAACCGCTTCCAGGCCTTCGTCAAGGTGATCTTCCCGCTGCTCGCCCCCGGACTGATGGCGACCTCGCTGTTCGGCTTCATCACCGCCTGGAACGAGTTCCCGCTGGTCCTGATCCTCAACAAGGCCAACGAGAAGCAGACCCTGCCGCTGTGGCTGTCCCAGTTCCAGACCGCCTTCGGCGACGACTGGGGCGCCACGATGGCCGCCTCGTCCCTGTTCGCGCTGCCCATCCTGATCCTCTTCATCTTCCTGCAACGCAAGGCTGTCAGCGGTCTGACCGACGGCGCCGTGAAGGGATGACCCGGCCGATGACCACACTCGCCACCACCGCATCGGACAGCGGTTCCGCCGGCGACACCCTGACCCGCGACGCCCTCGCGGTGCTGCAGCCGGGGTTCGACGGCACCACCGCGCCCGACTGGGTGCGCCGCCGTCTCGGCGAAGGCCTCGCCTCCGTGGCCCTGTTCGGCCGCAACGTCGTCAGCGAGGGCCAGGTCACCGCCCTCACCGCCCAGTTGCGCGCCGAACGGGACGATCTGCTGGTCGCCATCGACGAGGAGAGCGGTGACGTCACCCGCCTCGACGTCCGCACCGGCTCCTCCTTCCCCGGCAACCACGCCCTCGGCGCCGTCGACGACCCCGACCTCACCCGGGCCGTCTCCCGCGAACTGGGCCGGCGCCTCGCCGCCTGCGGCGTCAACTTCGACTGGGCACCGTCCGCGGATGTCAACGCCAACCCCGACAACCCCGTCATCGGCGTCCGCTCCTTCGGCTCCGGCACCGACCTGGTGGCCCGGCACACCGCCGCCTGGGTCGAGGGCCTGCAGTCCACCGGCGTCGCCGCCTGCACCAAGCACTTCCCGGGCCATGGCGACACCAACGTCGACTCCCACCACGCCGTCCCGCGCATCGACGTCGACGCCGAAACCCTCTACGCACGCGAACTGCCGCCCTTCCGTGCCGCGATCGCGGCCGGCACCCAGGCCGTCATGAGCGCGCACATCCTGGTGCCCGCCCTCGACCCGGACCGCCCCGGCACCCTCTCCCGCCGCATCCTCACCGGGCTGCTGCGTGAGGAACTCGGCTACCAGGGCCTGATCGTCACCGACGGCATGGAGATGCAGGCGATCGCCGGCACCTACGGTCTGGAGCACGGCGTGGTCCTCGCGATCGCGGCCGGCGCCGACGCCATCTGCGTCGGCGGCGGACTGTGCGACGAGGGCACCGTGCTCAGCCTGCGCGACGCGCTCGTGGCCGCCGTACGCTCCGGCGAACTGCCCGAGGAACGGCTCGCCGACGCGGCCGCCCGGGTGCGCCGGCTGGCCCGCTGGACCGCCGAGGCACGCGGCGGCGCGGACAGGACCGAGCCGGATCCCGCGATCGGCCTGGTCGCGGCCCGCCGCGCCCTGACCGTGACCCGCGCCGGCGCTGCCGCGCCGCTCACCGCGCCGGTGTACGTCGCCCAGTTCAACCCGGCCCCCAACATCGCCGTCGGCGACCAGACCCCCTGGGGGGTGGCCGCCGAGCTGGAGCGGCTGCTGCCCGGCAGCACGTCCGGCTCCTTCACCGGCGCCGACGCGGGCACCGCCGCGCTCGCCGCGGCCGACGGGCGCCGGATCGTCGCCGTGCTCCGCGACGAGCACCGGCACCCCTGGATGGGCTCCGCCCTGGACACCCTGCTCGCCGCCCGGCCCGACACCGTCGTGGTCGAGATGGGCCTGCCGCAGGCCCCGCCGCGCGGTGCCCTGCACATCGCCACCTACGGCGCCGCCCGGGTCTGCGGGGCGGCGGCGGCCGAGGCCGTCGTCGCCGGCTGACCCACCGGCCCACCGGCCCACCGGCCCACCGGCCCACCGGCCCACCGGCCCACCGGCCGCCCGCCCCTCCCCGCGGGCGGCCGACCTCTTCCTTCTTCGTCCTGGCGAACCGCTCCTCAGCGAACTTCTCGTCAGCGAACTTCTCCTCAGCGAACTCGGTGGCCCCCCGCGCCCTGGCGCTTGCCACCGGCACATGTCTCACGTCCGACCCGAAGGTGCTCGACCATCACCCCGGAGTGATCGCATGCAGACATCCGCCCCCTACCTCCACCGTGCGGCGACCGGCCGCCCCTACTTCAGCGCCGACGGCGAGACCTACCTCGCCCCGACACCCCTGCGCGACATCGACAAGGCACGGCCCCTCAGGGTGCTGTCCGAAGAGGACTACGCCTTCTGGCAGACGTACGGCTACGTCGTCGTACGCGAGGCCATCACCCCCGGCGAGGCCAAGGGCCTGCTCGACTTCGCCTGGCAGTTCCAGGGCCTCGACCCCGACCGCCCCGAGACCTGGTACACGGAGCCGGAGTTCCGCTCCGAGCTGGACCAGCACCTGTTCATCTACGGCTTCGTCGAGGCCTACCACCACCAGCTCATCTGGGACAGCCGCCAGTCCCAGCGGGTCTACGACGCCTTCGTGGACGTCTGGGACTGCGAGGAGCTGTGGGTCACCCTGGACCGGCTCAACCTCAACCCGCCCAACATACGCACCCGTTCCCGCTCCCTGATCGAGCCCACCGACGAGGGCTTCGACATCGAACTGCACTGGGACGTCGACACCACCCTCGCCGTGCTCCCGCAGCGCGTCCAGGGCATCATCGCGCTGAACGACACCCGGCCCGAACTCGGCGGCTTCCAGTGCGCCCCGGAGCTGTTCCGCCGCTTCGAGGAGTGGCGCGTCGCCCAGCCGGCCGGCCGCGACCCGATCCGCCCGGGCGCCGACCGCACCGAGTTCCCGGTGGTCCGCCCCGACCTCCAGGCCGGTGACCTGCTGATCTTCAACGGGCTGCTCGCGCACGGCGTCGCCCCGAACCTCTCTGACAACGCTGTCCGAGCCGTCCAGTACCTGTCGATGATGCCCGCACTGGAGGAGCACACGGCCCTGCGCGACTCCCGCGTGGACTCCTGGCGCACCCTGGCCACCCCCGACTGGAACGCCACCCTGCTCGGCGACGCCCGCGAACCGGAGGCCCTCCGCTACGGCCCCGCCGACCTCAACCCGCTCGGCCGCAGACTGCTCGGCCTGGACCCCTGGACCACGAAGGGGACGGCACGGTGAACCAGGCCGGCCCCGCACCCCGCATCTGCCTCACCCTGCCCACCAACCGGGCCTGCTCCGCCACCCTCACCGCGATCCACGACGAGGCCGCCTACGCCGCCCGCCGCTTCGGCGCCGACGTCCGGCTGCTGATCCTCGACTCCTCCGACGACAGCACCCGCGCCGAGCACACACGGGTCGTCGCCGGCCTGCCGACCCATCCGTCCGTCACCGTCCACCACCTCGGCGAGGAACCCCAACGGGACTTCCTGCGCCGGGTCATCCGATCGGCGGGCCTGCCGGAGCCCGACCGGCTGCTGCACCTCATGCTGCCGCCCGCCGTCTCCTACGGCGCCTGCACCAACCGCGCCTTCCTGCTGGCCGCCGCACTCGGCTGCCGCTCCGTGCACCGCAGGGACTCCGACAGCACCTACCAACTCCACGCCGGGCAACCGGTGTTCCCCGTCCACCACGAGCTGCCCTGGCTCGGCCGGCCCGCCGCCGAGGCCTCGCAGGACGTCGCCCGCACCGACCTCGAGCCCGCCCACGCCCACCGCCCGGTGTCGCTGGCCGGAGCCTCCTTCATCGGTGAACTCTCCGTCGACATCGCCGAGATACGGCGGCTGGACGAGGGCGTCTACCACGACGTGGTCAGCCTCTGGGCGCCGGGCGACTGGCCGGAGGAGCGCAAACGCGACCTGGTCGAGGAGTCCTTCACGGGCGCGGGCACCGCCCCCTTCACCGGCGACCGGGCGACACTCACCCTGGTCGACCCGATGCGCGTCGACATGTGCAACGTCGCCTTCGACCACGCGGTGTACGAGCGGATCCCGCTGCCCCCCGCCACCGACACCATCGGCAGCGACTACTTCCTCCTCCACCTGGTCCACGACGCGGGACTGCCCGGCATCCTGCACAACCGGCACATCGAGAACTTCCACACCCCCGAACGCCGCACCGACACCGGCTTCCCGGCCTACCAGCGGCGCTTCGTGAAGTTCCTGCTGTCCATGCTCTACTTCCACCACGTCTACGACCGGATGACGGCCGAGGGCGACCGGCTCCTGGACGAGACGGGACACGTCCGCCCCGGCACGATCACCGCCCTCCTGCGGGAGAGCGCCGGGCTGGACCGCGCCGAGAACGCCTGGCGGCTGGACCGGCTCGACACCGCCTACCGCAAACTGGGCGGCCGGTACACGGCCTTCGCCGACCGGCTCGCCGAGGAGCGCGGCCGGTTACTCGACCAGGCCGAACAGGACATCACGGACTTCGCCCACCTGGTCGAGTCCTGGCCCGCACTCGTCCGGGCCGCCCGCACCACCGCGCTCGCCCCCGGAGGCGGACCGGCGTGAACGACAGCACCGCACCCGGCGGGGGAGCCGGCACACCCCTCGCCGCCGCACTGAGGGCCGCGCGCAGCGACCGCGTCGTCTACGACCTCACCGGCATCGAGACCCAGTACGACACCCTGCTGCGCGAACTGCCCGGCCTCCAGGTCCGCTTCGCCCTGAAGGCCTGCCCGGTCGACGAGGTCCTCGGCTGCCTCGCGGACCGGGGCGCCGGCTTCGACGCGGCGAGCCCCGCCGAGATCACCCAGGCCCTCCGCGCGGGCGCCCCGGCGGACCGCATCCACTACGGCAACACCGTGAAGTCCGACCGGGACATCACCGAGGCCCGCCGGCTCGGCATCCGCACCTTCGCCACCGACAGCGTCGAGGACGTCACCGCGATCGCCGAACACGCCCCCGGCGCCCGGGTGTTCTGCCGCCTCGCCACCAGCGGCGAGGGCGCCCTGTGGGGCCTGAGCCGCAAGTTCGGCTGCGCACCCGAGGACGCCGTCCGCGTACTGGCCACGGCCCGCGCGGCCGGACTGACCCCGGCGGGCCTGTCCGTGCACGTCGGCTCCCAGCAGATGACCGGCGAGGCCTGGCAACAGGCCCTGGACACCCTCGCCGACACCCTGACGGCGCTGGCCGGGCTCGGGATCGTACCCGACCACGTCAACCTCGGCGGCGGCCTGCCCGCGCTCGGCTACCGGGACCGCCACGGCAACCCCCTCGAACCGCCCCTGGACAAGATCTTCACCGTGCTCCGCGAGGGCATGGACCGCCTGCGCGGCCTCACCTCCGCACCCCTCGACCTCGTCATGGAACCGGGCCGCCACCTGGTCGCCGACCACGGCGCCGTCCGCGCCCACGTCTCCCGGCTCACCCGGCGCCGGCAGCCGGACGGGTCGGACGCCCACTGGCTCTACCTCAGCTGCGGCAAGTTCAACGGCCTCTACGAGATGGACCAGTTGACGCACCGGCTGGTCTTCCCCGGCCACCCCGAGGACCGGGACCACGTCCCCGCGATCGTCGCGGGCCCCACCTGCGACAGCGACGACGCCTACGGCGGCGGCCGGCACCCGGTGCGCGTGCCCCGGTCCGTCACCTCCGGCGACCCGGTCTGGATCCTCTCCGCCGGCGCCTACGCCACCAGCTACATGACCCAGGGGTTCAACGGCATCCGCCCCTTGAGGTGCGTCTGCGTACGCGGCACCGGCGAGCCTCCGGCCCCCGAAGAACGGCACTGAAATGAGACACCTCATGCGCATACGGGGCATAGCCGAGGCCGACTGGCCACAGCTGGCCGCCCTGGAGGCCGAGGCGTACGCGGACCTCTCCCTCACGGAGGGCGAGGAGACGCTGCGCTCACGGGCCCGGGCCTCGGCCGGCACCTGCTTCGTCCTCGACCTCGACGGCCGGCTCGCGGGCTATGTCCTCGCCCTGCCCTACCCGAGGTTCCGCTGCCCCGACCTGTCCCGCCCGGAACAGGTCGTCCACCACTCGGCCAACCTCCATCTGCACGACCTCGTCGTCAGCGCGCCCCTGCGCCGCCGGGGCCTCGGCACCCGGCTGGTGCGCCATCTCACCGACGTGGCCCGCGCCCGCGGCTTCGAGACCATGTCGCTGATCGCGGTCGCCGGCAAGGAGCCGTTCTGGCGGACCAACGGCTACCAGGCCCACCCCGAGGCCGGCCTCCCGCCGGGCTACGGCGGCGACGCGGTCTACATGTCGGCGCAGCTGGCCGCCGCCCGGCCCCACGAAGGACGGAGAGCGGTCTGATGCCCGGCCCCTCCACCCCCTCCTTCCAGCGCGCCAAGTGGTCCATCGCGGCGCTGTTCTGCTTCCTCGGCTTCCAGTACGGCACCTGGGTCGCCCGCCTCCCCGCGCTCAAGACCCGCCTCGACCTGGGCGCCGGGGAGGTGGGCCTGCTGCTGATGGCCTGTGGTGCCGGGGCGGCGGTGTCCTTCCCGCTCGTCGCCGTCCTGACGCGCCGCCTCGGCTCCCGGCGCCTGTCCCTCGCCTCCGCCCTGTGCCTGGTCGCCGTACTGGCGGCCCTGTCCGCCGTACCGAACTACCCCCTCGCCCTCCTCGCCGTCTGCGCCGACGGGGTCGCCGTCGGCTGCCTCAACGTCGCCATGAACGCGCAGGGCGCCGCGCTGGAGAAGGCGTACGACCGCACCGCCATGTCCCAGTTGCACGCCACCTTCAGCGCCGGCCTGCTCGCCGCGGCCCTGCTGGCCTCCGGCGTGACCTCGCTGACCACGTCCCTCCCGGCCCACTTCACCGTGTCCGGGGCCCTGCTGCTGCTCCTGCTGGCCGGCGCCCGCCCGGCTCTGCTGACGGACACGGACACGGACACGGACGCCGGTCCCGCCACCCCGGACACCCCAAGACAGCGCGGACGACTGACCCTCCCGTCCGGTACGACCCTGCTGATGGGCTGCGCCATGGCCTTCGGCACGATCACCGAGGGCGCCATGAACGACTGGTCCACGCTCTACATGGAGGACATCGTCAAGGCCTCCTCGGCAGTGGCCCCCCTCGGCATCGCGGTCGTCTCCGTGATGATGCTGCTGGCCCGCGTGTGCGCGGACCGCTGGCGCACCCGCTGGGGCGACGGGCGTGTGGTCCGCACCGGCAGCGCCGTGGCCGCCGTCGGCCTGGCCCTCGCGCTGCTCGTCGGCGGGGTCGTCCCCACGCTCCTCGGCTTCGCCTGCGTGGGCCTCGGCGCGGCCGCCGTCACCCCGTGCGTGTACGTCGCCGCCGCCGAACGCGGCTCCGACGCCCTGGCCCTGGTCGCCGCGATGGGCACCACGGGCCTCCTGGGCGGCCCCGCCCTGATCGGCTTCGTCGCGAGCGCGGCGAGCCTGACCCTGGGCATGGCCACGGTGGCGGCCTCGGCCCTGATCGTCACGCTGGCGGCCATCTGGATCCCATGGCGGACCCGAGTACCGGCCGTGACGACGTGACCGTTCGCAGCAGGTACGCCGCCGGGCCGGCCGGCCCGGCTTGTTCTACGGGCACTCGCGGCCGGTCCCTGACACCTCGACACCCCGCGGACGCGACTGCCGCCGCTCCCCTCCTCACCGGCTCCTTCCTGCGGAGCGGGCGGGCGACGGGGGCGGCGGCAGCGGCGTTTGCGGAGGGGGCTCAGATGTCCCGGAAGATCTCGATCTGCGCCCCGACGGAGTTGAGGCGCTCCGCGAGGTCCTCGTAACCCCGGTTGATGACGTACACGTTGCGCAGCACCGACGTGCCCTCGGCCGCCATCATCGCCAGCAGGACGACCACGGCGGGGCGCAGGGCCGGCGGGCACATCATCTCGGCGGCGCGCCAGCGGGTCGGGCCCTCGACCAGTACCCGGTGCGGGTCCAGGAGTTGGAGGCGGCCGCCGAGGCGGTTGAGGTCGGTCAGGTAGATGGCGCGGTTGTCGTAGACCCAGTCGTGGATGAGCGTCTGGCCGGAGGCGACCGCCGCGATGGCCGCGAAGAACGGGACGTTGTCGATGTTCAGGCCCGGGAAGGGCATGGGGTGGATCTTGTCGATCGGGGCTTCGAGCTTGGAGGGGCGGACCGTGAGGTCGATCAGGCGGGTGCGGCCGTTGTCCGCGAAGTACTCCGGCGACCGGTCGTGGTCGAGGCCCATCTCCTCCAGGACCGCCAGCTCGATCTCCAGGAACTCGATCGGCACCCGGCGCACCGTCAGCTGCGACTCGGTCACCACGGCGGCGGCCAGCAGGCTCATCGCCTCGACCGGGTCCTCGGAGGGGGAGTAGTCGACGTCGACGTCGATGTTCGGCACGCCGTGGACGGTGAGCGTGGTGGTGCCGATGCCTTCGACCTTGACGCCCAGTGCCTCCAGGAAGAAGCAGAGGTCCTGGACCATGTAGTTGGAGGAGGCGTTGCGGATGACCGTCACGCCGTCGTGCCGGGCGGCGGCCAGCAGCGCGTTCTCGGTCACGGTGTCGCCGCGCTCGGTCAGGACGATCGGGCGGTCGGGCCGGACCGTGCGGTCCACGCGCGCGTGGTACTGGCCCTCGGTGGCCGCGATGTCCAGGCCGAACCGGCGCAGCGCGATCATGTGCGGCTCGATGGTCCGCGTGCCCAGGTCGCAACCGCCGGCGTACGGCAGCTTGAAGTGGTCCACGCGGTGCAGCAGCGGACCGAGGAACATGATGATCGAGCGGGTCCGCACGGCCGCGTCCGCGTCGATCGCCGCCATCTCCAGTTCGGCGGGCGGGACCAGCTCCAGGTCGACGCCGTCGTTGATCCAGCGGGTGCGTACGCCGATGGAGTTCAGTACCTCCAGAAGGCGGTACACCTCCTCGATCCGCGCGACCCGGCGCAGCACCGTGCGGCCCTTGTTCAGCAGCGAGGCGCACAGCAGCGCCACACAGGCGTTCTTGCTGGTCTTGACGTCGATGGCGCCGGAGAGCCGGCGGCCTCCGACCACACGCAGATGCATCGGACCCGCATAGCCCAGCGACACGATCTCGCTGTCCAGGGCCTCACCGATTCGGGCGATCATCTCAAGGCTGATGTTCTGGTTGCCGCGTTCGATGCGATTGACCGCGCTCTGGCTGGTACCGAGCGCCTCCGCCAGCTGCGCCTGTGTCCAGCCACGGTGTTGCCGAGCGTCACGGATGAGCTTGCCGATGCGTACGAGGTAGTCGTCTGACATGAGGTTGAGGCTATCTCAGATATGAGATGGCGCCTCTTGGGGGGTCCGTTCGGGTGATGCCCCGTCAATGACCCCTGCGTGTACGGGTCCGACGCCACCCGAAAGGTCCGGGCAAATCCACCGATGTCGTACGACGTCCGGTGCTGCTGTGGGTGTGACGCGGGCCGTGCCCGCCGCCTGTCGTGATGGACCAGGAGTGCCGGTTGATGTTCAGTCGCACTCCGGGCAGGATCCGGAAGCTCTTGCGGAACGTGAGCGGCATGCTGTCCCCCTTCGACTGGTTTCGGTCGGGAGCCGCTCCATTCGGTTACCCGCTCCTCACGCACTGATGGGTGCCGTGTGAGCCATGCCACCGAACTCCGGCGTGGCCGGGGCCGTCCGGGCATGACCATCCAGCGGCCATGTACTAGAGTTATCTCGACATCGAGATATCTGCCGAGGTGCACCGCAGCCGCCACCCAAGTAAGGGTTACCTAACTTAGCCTTACCTTAGCGGATCGGCCAAGCCGGCGTGGCGGCACGATTGACGGTGGTACGCGCACATCAATGAAGGAGACTGTCGTGTCGGCGAACAGCTTCGACGCCCGCAGCACGCTGCAGGTGGGCGACGAGTCGTACGAGATCTTCCGGCTGGACAAGGTGGAGGGCTCGGCCCGCCTGCCGTACAGCCTCAAGGTCCTGCTGGAGAACCTGCTCCGCACGGAGGACGGCGCGAACATCACCGCCGACCACATCCGTGCCCTCGGCGGCTGGGACTCCCAGGCCCAGCCCAGCCAGGAGATCCAGTTCACGCCGGCCCGCGTGATCATGCAGGACTTCACCGGCGTGCCCTGCGTCGTGGACCTCGCGACCATGCGTGAGGCCGTGAAGGAGCTGGGCGGCGACCCGGCGAAGATCAACCCGCTGGCGCCGGCCGAGCTGGTCATCGACCACTCCGTCATCGCCGACAAGTTCGGCACGAGCGAGGCCTTCAAGCAGAACGTCGAGCTGGAGTACGGCCGCAACAAGGAGCGCTACCAGTTCCTGCGCTGGGGCCAGACCGCCTTCGACGAGTTCAAGGTCGTCCCGCCGGGCACCGGCATCGTCCACCAGGTGAACATCGAGCACCTGGCGCGCACGGTCATGGTCCGGGGCGGCCAGGCCTACCCCGACACCCTCGTCGGCACCGACTCGCACACCACCATGGTCAACGGCCTCGGCGTCCTCGGCTGGGGCGTCGGCGGCATCGAGGCCGAGGCCGCCATGCTCGGCCAGCCGGTCTCCATGCTCATCCCGCGCGTCGTCGGCTTCAAGCTCACCGGTGAGCTGAAGCCGGGCACGACCGCCACGGACCTCGTGCTCACCATCACCGAGATGCTCCGCAAGCACGGTGTGGTCGGCAAGTTCGTCGAGTTCTACGGCGAGGGCGTCGCCGCCACCTCCCTGGCCAACCGCGCCACCATCGGCAACATGTCGCCGGAATTCGGCTCCACCGCCGCGATCTTCCCGATCGACGACGAGACCCTGAACTACCTCAAGCTCACCGGCCGCTCCGAGCAGCAGGTCGCGCTCGTCGAGGCCTACGCCAAGGAGCAGGGCCTCTGGCTGGACCCGAAGGCCGAGCCGGACTTCTCCGAGAAGCTCGAGCTGGACCTGTCGACCGTCGTCCCGTCGATCGCCGGCCCGAAGCGCCCGCAGGACCGCATCGTCCTCGCGAACGCCGCCGAGCAGTTCAAGCAGGACGTCCGCAACTACGTCGACACCGTGGACGAGGCGGGACAGGAGTCCTTCCCGGCCTCCGACGCCCCGGCCATCCACCCCAACGGCGCCCCGTCCAACCCGGTCACCGTGACCGCCCCCGACGGCTCGACGTACCAGATCGACCACGGTGCGGTGACGGTCGCGGCCATCACCTCCTGCACCAACACCTCCAACCCGTACGTCATGGTCGCCGCCGCGCTCGTCGCGAAGAAGGCCGTGGAGAAGGGCCTGACCCGCAAGCCGTGGGTCAAGACCACCCTCGCCCCGGGTTCGAAGGTCGTCACCGACTACTTCGACAAGGCGGGCCTGACCCCGTACCTCGACAAGGTCGGCTTCAACCTCGTCGGCTACGGCTGCACCACCTGCATCGGCAACTCCGGCCCGCTGCCGGAGGAGGTCTCCAAGGCCGTCAACGACCACGACCTCGCGGTCACCTCGGTCCTCTCCGGCAACCGGAACTTCGAAGGCCGCATCAACCCCGACGTCAAGATGAACTACCTCGCGTCCCCGCCGCTGGTCGTCGCGTACGCCATCGCGGGCTCCATGAAGGTGGACATCACCCGTGACGCCCTGGGTGCCGACCAGGACGGCAACCCGGTCTTCCTGAAGGACATCTGGCCCTCCGAGGCCGAGGTCAACGACGTCGTGGCGAACGCCATCGGCGAGGACATGTTCAACAAGTCCTACCAGGACGTCTTCGCGGGCGACGCCCAGTGGCAGTCGCTCCCGGTCCCGACCGGCAACACCTTCGAGTGGGACGCCGAGTCGACCTACGTCCGCAAGCCCCCGTACTTCGAGGGCATGGGCATGGAGCCGGAGGCGGTCTCCGACATCTCCGGCGCCCGCGTCCTCGCCAAGCTGGGCGACTCGGTCACCACCGACCACATCTCCCCGGCCGGTGCCATCAAGGCCGACACCCCGGCCGGCAAGTACCTCACCGAGCACGGTGTGGAGCGTCGTGACTTCAACAGCTACGGTTCGCGCCGCGGCAACCACGAGGTCATGATCCGCGGCACGTTCGCCAACATCCGCCTGCGCAACCAGATCGCGCCGGGCACCGAGGGCGGCTACACCCGCGACTTCACCCAGGCGGACGCGCCGGTGTCGTTCATCTACGACGCCTCCCGCAACTACATCGAGCAGGGCATCCCGCTGGTCGTCCTGGCTGGCAAGGAGTACGGCTCCGGCTCGTCCCGCGACTGGGCGGCCAAGGGCACCGCGCTGCTCGGCGTCAAGGCCGTCATCGCCGAGTCGTACGAGCGCATCCACCGCTCGAACCTCATCGGCATGGGCGTCCTGCCGCTGCAGTTCCCGGAGGGCCAGTCGGCGGAGTCCCTCGGCCTGACCGGCGAGGAGACCTTCTCCTTCACCGGTGTCGAGGAACTCAACAACGGCACCACGCCGCGCACGGTCAAGGTCACCACCGACACCGGTGTCGAGTTCGACGCGGTCGTCCGCATCGACACCCCCGGTGAGGCCGACTACTACCGCAACGGCGGCATCATGCAGTACGTGCTGCGCAGCCTGATCCGCAAGTAAGCGGTACGGCACAGCAGTCGAGGGCCGCATCCCCGGTGCCGGGGGTGCGGCCCTCGGCCGTGCGCCGCCCAGGTCATCACCGACCCTCAGCCGGAACACAGGCTTCCCCCAGCGGACCGGAACAGAATCGCTACATGTCCGGCACTCCTGGGTCTCGCAGATGAGCCCCCACCCGCGCGTCCGCTCGCTGCGCACACGCCTGCTGCTCTTCGTCACCGCCACCCTGGTCTGCGTGTGCGCCGCTTCGGCCCTCACCACCGTCCTGGTCCAGCGCGCCTGGCTGCTGAATGCCTTGGACGACCGTGTGACCGACGCCGCCGAACACGGCCTGGCCGGTGCCGCACTCCACCCCGAAGCCCCCGCCGGCCTCGCCTTCCTCGACGAGGGCGGCCACCCGGCCGGACTGCTCGCCGCCCGGCTGGACACCCGGGGCCGTGTCGTCTCGGCCGCGGTCGTCACGCGGAACGCGCCCCCACGCGTCCTCGCCTCAGCCCAGCGCACCGCCCTCACCGGCATCCGGGCCGACGGCTCGGCACACACCCGTACCGTGCCCGGACTCGGCGCCTACCGGCTCACCGCCCTCGACGCCGGAGGCATCCGCGTGCTCACCGGCCTTCCCCTGGCCGAGGTACGGGACACCCTGCGGCGGCTGGCCGGGACCGAGGCGGTCGCCGGGGCCGCCGTGCTCGCGCTCGCCGGCGGCGTGTGCGCGGTCGTGGTCCGGCGCCAGCTGCGCCCGCTCGGCCGCCTCGCCGCCACCGCCGTCGAGGTCTCCCGGGTGCCGCTCGGCCGCGGACGGGTCACCGCGCTGCCCCGGGTGCCGGCCCGCGACACCGGTGCCCGCAGCGAGGCCGGCCAGATCGGCGCCGCGCTGAACCGGATGATCGACCACGCCGAGGCCTCGCTCGCCGAACGCCGGCGCGGCGAGGAACGCATGCGCCGCTTCGTCGCCGACGCCGGCCACGAACTGCGCACCCCGCTCACCTCCGTCGCCGGGTACGCCGAGCTGATGGACCGCGTCGCCCCCGACCCGGCCTGGCGCCGGGTCCGTGCCGAGTCCGCGCGCATGACGGACCTGGTCGAGAACCTGTTGCTGCTCGCCCGCCTCGACGAGGGGCACCCGCCGCCGAGCGCCGAGGTGGACCTGGCCGCGGTGGTCGCCCAGGCGGTACGGGAGGCCCGGGCGGCCGGCGGCGATCATCTCTGGCGGCTCCGACTCGACCCGGACAGCCCGGCACCGGTGACGGGGGACGCGGCCCGCCTCCACCAGATGGTGGCCCACCTGCTGGCCAACGCCCGCACCCACACCCCGCCCGGTACGACGGTCACGGTCACGGTGGAGTCCACCGGCGCCCGTCACCTGGTCCGCGTCCGCGACGACGGCCCCGGCATCCCGCCCGCCCTCCTGCCCGCCGTCTTCGAACGCTTCACCCGGGCCGACGCCTCCCGCTCCCGGGCCCCCGGCAGCGAGGGCGGCTCGGGGCTGGGCCTTGCGATCGCCGCGGGCATCACGGCGGCCCACGGCGGCGACATCCGCGTGGACAGCGTCCCGGGCCGCACCGAGTTCACCGTCGAACTCCCCGCCCCCACCCACCCCTCACCCCGGCAACCCCCCTCGAACCGAACACCCGCCATGCCCCACCCATCCCACTGACAGCCCACGCCCGGTCCGCCACCCGCCCCGCCGACCTCCGATCCGGCCGCCCGCCGTGCCGCGCCCGCCCGGCTGACGGCCTGCTGACCGGCCATGGTCCGGGACGGTCCAGTCCTCGCGTCCGGCTTGGCAAGGCCTCTCGGGTCGGCTGCCCGTTGTGCCGCGCTCGGCCGATTGACAGCCGCGCACCGGCCACGGGTGGGGACGGTCTAGTCCTCGTGCCCCCCTCGGCCACACCTCTCGGGTCGGCTGCCCGCTGTGCCCGCCCGGTCGGCGGCCTGCTCACCGGCCGTGGTCCGGGACGGTGTGGTCGTCGCGTCCGGCTTGGCAACGCCTCTCGGGTCGGCTGCCCGCTGTGCCGCGCCCGCCCGGTCGGCGGCCTGCTCACCGGCCGTGGTCCGGGACGGTCTGCCCTCGCACCCGCCCCGCCGACACCCTCGGATCGGACGCCTGCCGTGCGAGCCCGGCCGATCGACGGCCGCACACCTGCCGCGGTCCGGGAGGGACTAGCCGCTGCTCTCGGCCCGGCCGTAAGGACCGGACGCCCGTCGCCCCGCGCCCGGCCCGTTGGCCGTCCGACGCCGGCTCTGCGGCCGGATGCTTGCCCTGCCGCGCCCGGCCCGTTGGCCGTCCGACGCCGGCTCTGGGGCCGGATGCTTGCCCTGCCACGCCCGGCCCGTTCGCCGTCCCACGCCGGCTCTGGGGCCGGCCCCCCTGCCACGCCACGCTCGGCCCTGTCGCCGTCCGGCACCGGCCCTCGGGCCCGGCCGCCCGCCACGCGCCGCCCGGCCCGTTCTCCGCCCGGCACCGGCCGTCGGAGCGGGCGTGGTCGCCGGTCTCGTGGGCGGTGAGCCGCTCGGGGAGGTCTCAGTCCGGGAAGAACGCCGTGGGGTCCACGCAGAGGTCGGTGAGGTCGGGCAGTGTCAGCTCGGCCCAGATCACCTTGCCGTGCGGCGTGTACCGGGTGCCCCAGCGCTCGGTCAGCTGCGAGACCAGGAACAGGCCCCGGCCTCCCTCGTCCGTGGTCGCGGCATACCGCAGATGCGGCGAGGTGCTGCTGCCGTCGGCCACCTCGCAGATCAGTGTGCGGTCATGGATGAGGCGCACATGGACCGGATCGGAGCCGTAGCGGATGGCGTTGGTGATCAGCTCGCTGAGCACGAGTTCCATGCCGAAGCCCAGCTCGGACAGGCCCCACTCCTCGAGCTTGCCGGACACGGCGAGACGCATCCCGGACACGGCCGCCGGGTCGCACGGCACGTCCCAGTCGGCGACCTTCTCCGGCGGCAGCGCCCGGGTGCGCGCGATGAGCAGGGCGACGTCGTCCGTGGGCCGCTCGGGCAGCAGCTCGTCCAGGACCGCCTGGCAGCTCTCCTCCGGAGACCGGCCCGGGTGTCCCGCCAGCGCCAGGCGCAGCAGCTCCATCCCCACGTCCAGGTCGCGCGTGCGGTCCTCGATGAGGCCGTCGGTGTACAGGACGAGCTGGCTGCCCTCGGCCAGCTCCAGCTCGGCCGTCTGGAACGGCAGGCCGCCGAGACCGAGCGGCGGCCCGGCGGGTACGTCGGGGAAGGTGACGCTGCCGTCGGGCGAGACCACCGCGGGCGCCAGGTGCCCGGCCCGGGCCATGACGCAGTGGCGCGTCACGGGGTCGTAGATCGCGTACAGGCAGGTGGCGCCCACGATCTCCCCGGCCGTCTCCGGACAGACCTCGTCCTGGTCGATGCGGCCGACCAGCTCGTCCAGGTGGCTGAGCAGCTCGTCGGGCGGCAGGTCGAGCGTGGAGAAGTTGTGCACCGCGGTCCGCAGCCGGCCCATCGTCGCCGCGGCGTGCAGCCCGTGTCCGACCACGTCACCGACGGCCAGTGCCACCCGGCTGCCCGGCAGCGGGATGACGTCGAACCAGTCGCCGCTCACGCCCGACTGGGCGGGCAGATAGCGGTAGCCGACGTCGAGGGCGCTCTGCTCGGGCAGCGCCCGCGGCAGCAGGCTGCGCTGGAGGGTGACCGCCACGGCGTGCTCGCGCGTGTACCGGCGGGCGTTGTCGATGCTGACCGCGGCTCGGGCCACCAGTTCCTCCGCCAGCGACAGCTCCTCGTCGTCGAAGGTCTCCCGTTTGGAGCGCCAGAAGTTGGCCATGCCGAGCACGACACCACGTGCCCGGATCGGGGCGGCGATCAGCGAGTGGATGCCGTAGTCCACGATCTGCCGGGCCCGGTCCGGGTCCTGCGCCTGCCAGCCGTCCGCGACGGACAGGTCGGTCACCAGCTCGGAGCGGCCGGAGCCGTAACCGCGCGCCTGGGGCGTGGACGGCAGGAAGTCGATCAGCCGGCCCTGTTCGTACAGCGGATGGTCGTCCCGGATGCCGCTCACGGCGACGCGCCGCATGTCCGTGGCGGTGGGCGCCGGCTCCTCGCCGTGCAGCACGGCGTCGGCCAGGTCCACGGTGACGAAGTCGGCGAACCGGGGGACGGCGACCTGGGCCAGCTCGTCGGCCGTGCGGACCACGTCGAGGGTGGTGCCGATGCCGAGGCCGGCGTCGTACAGCAGCTCCAGCCGCTCGCGTGCGACCTCCGCCCGGCCGGAGACCGCCTGCAGCTCGGTGGAGTCCCGGAGCGTCACCACGGTGCCCCGAGGGCCTCCCATGCGGTCCGTGGGCCGCTGGTTGACCGCCAGCAGGCGCCCGCCGGCGAAGTGCACCTCGTCGCTCGCCTCGCGCCCGGACTGGAGCAGCTCCACCGTCGCGGGCTCGAGGCCCGGCAGCTCGCGCACATCGCGCCCCTCGGCCTCGGCGGGCAGCTCCAGCAGGCGCCTGGCCTCGTCGTTGGCGAGCAGCAGCCGCCCGTCGTCACCGACGATGAGCACGCCCTCGCGCACCGAGTGCAGCACCGTGTCGTGGTGCTCGTACATGCGGGTCATCTCGTCCGGAGCCAGGCTGTGCGTCTGCCGCCGCAGCCTCCTGCCCACCAGAGCCGTACCGCCCGTGGACACCACGAGCGCTCCGGCACCGGCCGCCAGGATGATCGGCAGCTGCCGGTCCACCTGGCTGGCGACGTTCTTCACCTTCAGCCCGGCGGAGACGAGGGCGGTGACACGGCCCTGGGCGTCCTTGACGGGAACGGTCGCCTGCACCTCGTGGCCGAGCGGGCCGTGGACGCTCTCCGTGTAGACCTTCCCGGCCAGCGACGGCCCGATGGCGCCCACGAACCGCTTGCCTATCTTGCCCGGCAGGGGGTGGGTGTAGCGGATGCCCTTGGTGTCCATGACCACGATGAAGTCGACGCCCGCGGACTTGCGTCCCGCCTCGGTGAGCGGCTGGAGCTTCTTCGACGGGTCGGGGGCCTGCAGTGCCTGCACGATGCCAGGGGAGTGCGCGAAGGTCTGCGCCACGGCTATGGACCGGCGCTTGGCCTCCGTGCTGGTGTCCCGTTCCGATTGCAGGACGAGAGCGATGACGCCGCAGATCACGAGCAGCACCACCAGGGCCACCTGGAGAAGGAAGACCTGTCCGGCGACGCTGCGCGGACTCCTGCCGACCATGGCACGCCATGGCACACGCCTGAATCGGGCAAATCGGTCCGACATGCGGCATTTGTAACACCGGCGCATGCCTGTGACTACGCCGGTCCACGAGATGGACGCATATTTCGGTGCCTCATTCGCCCCAGGCGCTGTCTATCGCCACATGAGTCACTCCTGCATCGCGCTCGGGGTCTCCGTCAGGGTGCGCTCGGGGCGGACCCGGTGGAGTCGTGCACCGGGTCCGCGAGCCGGGCGGGTGGGGGGTGTGTGACCCGCCCGGAGGGGATGGCCTGAAAGCGGGAACTGCGTGGCTTGTGTGCCGGCATGGCGCGCGACAACGTTGTCTACGGTCTGTACATGACTCTACCGCCTCAACGGACAACGATGTCAAGCCACTTGGAGTAGCCCGACCAGGTGATCCCGGCGTGCGCCCGCGCAGGCGCACGCGGTCTTCCGTGGTACCGGTGGCGCACGTTACTGTCCCTGCGGCTTGTGCGACCCGTGGTGCGCGACCCGTCCGTCAGAGGAAGGGCCGCGTCATGCGTTTCCGACCCATGTCCCTGCTGCTGGCCGCGCTTCTCGCGACCGGCGGCGCCGCCACCCCCGCCCTCGCGGCGACCGCCGCTCCCCCCGATCTCGTCAAGGACCCCACTCCGTACGTCGATCCGCTGATCGGCACCAAGAACGTCGGCGATGTCTTCCCCGGTGCCGTCGTGCCGTTCGGCATGCTCTCCTGGAGCCCGGAGAACACCCGCGGCGACGCCACGCGAACCGCCGCACCCGGCGGTTACCAGTACGACGCCACCCGTATCCGCGGCTTCAGCCTCACCCACATGTCCGGCACCGGCTGTGCGGGCGGCAGCGGCGACATCCCCTTCTTCCCGTACGCCGGCGAGGTCACCTCCTCCCCGGCGAGCGACACCAAGGACGCCGTCTACGCCTCGGACTTCACCCACGCCGACGAGACCGCCGAACCCGGCCACTACAAGGTGGGCCTGGCCTCCGGCGTCACCGCCGACCTCACCGCCACCGCGCGCACCGGCTCGGCCCGCTTCACCTTCCCGGCCGGCAAGCCCGCCTCCCTGCTGGTGCGCACCGCCAACTCGGAGGTGGGCTCGCAGGACTCGACCGTCAGGATCGACCCGGCCACCCGGACGATCTCCGGCTCGGTCACCTCCGGGAACTTCTGCGGCTACCTCGACCCGGAGGGCCGGCGGGCCTACTACACCCTGTACTTCACCGCCCGCTTCGACCGCGCCTTCCGGGCCACCGGAACCTGGCGGGACGACAAGCTCGACCCGGGCTCCACGCAGGCGTCCGGTGACACCGGCGGCTTCTCGCACGGCGGGCGGCCCGTCGCGGGGAAGGGCGCGGGCGGGTACGTCGAGTTCGCGCCCGGCGCCGGTCCGGTGAACGTCAAGGTCGGCATCTCCTACGTCGGACGGGAGGCGGCCGAGGCGAACCTGGCCGCCGAGAACCCGCCGGGCCGCTCCTTCGACAAGATCAGGGAGGCGGCCCGCCGCGCCTGGCGGGAGCGGCTCGGAGCCGTCCGGGTCGGCGGCGGCACGGACGCCGAGCGCACCACCTTCTACACCGCGCTCTACCACTCGCTGCTGCACCCGAACGTGATCAGCGACGTCGACGGCCGGTACCGGGGAGCCGACGGCCGCCCGCACCGGGTCGGCCGCCGGCAGCACGCGCAGTACGGCACCTTCTCCGGCTGGGACGTCTACCGCGACCAGGTGCAGCTCGTGACCCTCCTCGATCCGCGCACCGGCTCCGACATCGCCCAGTCGCTCTACGAACTCGCCCGGCAGAACGGCGGGACCTGGGACCGCTGGCTGCACGGTGCGAGCGGCACCCACGTCATGAACGGCGACCCCTCGGCGGCCGCCCTGGCCGGCATCCGTGCCTTCGGCGGCAGCGGCTTCGACCTGAAGGGCGCCCTGGACTCACTGGTCGAGGCGGCGACCGTACCCACGTCGCAGGATCTGTCGGCGGCGGGCAAGCCGGTGCTCTCGGTCGGTCAGCGCCCCTCGCTCGACAAGTACCTCGCGCTGCACTACATGCCGAGCGTCTCCAACGCCTGGGGCGGCGCGGCCGAGACCCTGGAGATGTCCGCGGCGGACTTCGCGATCTCCCAGCTCGCACGAGCCGCCGGGCGGCAGGACACCGCGGCCGCCTTCGCCCGCCGGTCCCAGTGGTGGCAGAACAACTTCAACATCGCGGCCGATCCGAGCGGCGGCTACATCGCGAACCGCAGGGCCGACGGCAGCTGGGTCACCGGCTTCACCCCCGACACCGGCAACGGCTTCGTCGAGGGCACGGCCGCCCAGTACACCTGGATGGTCCAGCACGACCCGGCGGGCCTGTTCGCCGCGCTGGGCGGCCGGGACAAGGCCCTCGCCCGGCTGGACGACTTCTTCCACGACGCCGACGGCGGCTGGGCCTTCACCGGCAACGGCGGCACCAAGTCCGAACTGGACAACGAGCCGTCGATCAACGTGCCCTACCTGTACGCCTACGCGGGCGCCCCGTACAAGACGCAGGAGACCGTCCGCGCGGCGATGCGGCAGCTGTGGTCCACCCAGCCCGGCGGCATCCCCGGCAACGACGACCTCGGCGCCATGTCGGCCTGGTACGTCTTCTCGGCGCTCGGCATGTACCCGCAGGTGCCGTCCCGCGCCGAACTGATCCTCGCCTCACCGCTGTTCGAGCGCGTGGAGATCCAGCGGCCCCGGGGCAACGACATCTCCATCCGCGCGGCCGGAGCCGCGGCCGGCGCGCCCTACGTCCAGTCCCTGAAGGTCGACGGCCGTACCAGCGACCGGCCCTGGCTGCCCGCCTCCTTCGTCCGGGACGGCGGCCGCCTCGACTACACCCTGTCCGCCACCCCGGACCGCACCTGGGGAGCGGGCAGCCCGCCGCCGTCCTTCCGGGAGGGCGAGCAGCCGTACCAGATCGGTGTCGGCCCGACCGCGGCCACGATCGCGCCCGGAGACAGCACGAAGATCGGCGTCCGCGCGCTGGCGCTGAACGGCGGTACCGGCCCCGAGGTGCGCTTCCAGGTGCGAACCCCGGCCGGCGTCACGGCCGCGCCCGCCGAGGGCACGGTGACCGACGGTGCCCAGGAGATCACCCTGACGGCCGCGCAGGACGCCGCGCAGGGCTTCGCCGACGTCGAGGTCACGGTGACCTCGGGCGACACCTCGTACCGGCAGCCGGTCTCGCTGACCGTGGCCGCCCCGGGCACCCTCCTCGCCGCGTACGACAACACCGGCGTCTCCGACGACGCGGGCGACCACGACGAGGCCGACTACGACGGTGGCGGCTGGAGCTACTCCCGCCAGGCCCTCGCCGCGGCCGGCCTCACCCCGGGCGGGCGAGGCACGGTCGACGGCCTCGCCTTCACCTGGCCGGACTCGCCCGACGGCCGCCCCGACAACGCCACGGCGAACGGCCAGACCATCGATCTGACCGCTCCCGCGGCCACGCTGTCGTTCATCGGCAGCGCGGTCAACGGCAACCAGCAGACCCGGGCGACCGTCACCTACACCGACGGCACGACCGACACCGTCGACCTGTCCTTCACCGACTGGACCGTCGGCGGCGGAGGCGGCACCGTCCAGTTCGGCAACGCGGTCGTGGCCAAGACCGCGTACCGCAACGTCGCCGGCGCGGACAAGGACCCGGTCGCGACGTACGTCTTCGCCACCAAGCCCTTCGCGGCACCCGCCGGCAAGGCGATCAGCGGTGTCCGGCTCCCGCGCGACGCGGACCTGCACGTCTTCACGCTGGCCACCGGCTGAGCACCGCACCGCACAGCGTAGGGGGCGGACCCGGACGGGCCCGCCCCCTACCCCTTGCCCGCGTCAGGCCAGCAGCTCCACCTCCGCCAGCGTCGACTCGCCGTCCAGGACCAGGCGGTACTTGGTGTAGGTACCGGGGGCGGCGACGCTGAAGGCCCGCGTCTGGCGGTCCCACCGGAAGGCTTCGCCGGAGCGGTGGTCCAGGGTCTGCCAGGTCGTGCCGTCCCTGGAGCCCTTGAGGGTCCAGCCGGTCGGCGCCTTCGTGTGGTCCGCCGCCGAGGTCAGCGTGTACTGCACCGGCCGCACGGCGCCGTCGGCCGGCAGCTCCACCGCGGTGACCGTCGCGCTCGTCGCCGACGTGTCGTCGAACAGGGCGCCGTCACCCTTCAGGACGTCCGCGCGGGGCGTCGGCACCTTGTCGTCCTGGGCGATGGAGACGGGGGCCGCGTCCTTGCCCGTGCCCCACGCCGACGGCTTGTCACCCATGGCGAACTCCAGTACACCGCCCTGGGACAGCAGCGAATGGGGGAGCGACGTGGACTTCCACGGACGGCCGTTGAAGGTCACGCCCTGGACGTAGACGTTCCGCGCGCTGTTCCGCGGTGCCTTGACCACCAGGTTCCGGCCGTTCTCCAGGTGCACGGTCACCTGCTTGAACAGCGGGGAGCCGATGGAGTACTCGCCGCTGCCCATGACCAGCGGGTAGAAGCCGAGCGCGGAGAAGAGGTACCAGCCGGACTGCTCGCCGTTGTCCTCGTCGCCGTGGTAGCCCTGTCCTATCTCGCTGCCGGTGTAGAGGCGGGCGAGCGCCTCACGCACGTACGCCTGCGCCTTCCAGGGCTCGCCGGCCGCGTCGTACATGTAGATCACGTGGTGCGCGACCTGGTTGGAGTGGCCGTACATGCCCATCCGGACGTCCCGCGCCTCGGTCATCTCGTGGATGACACCGCCGTAGGAGCCGACGTAGTCCGGGGAGGCCGTCTCCGGCGTGCCGAAGTACTCGTCGAGCTTGTCCGCGAGGGCCTGCCGGCCGCCGTAGAGGTTGGCCAGCCCCCGGCTGTCCTGCGGGGCGGTGAAGGCGTAGCCCCAGCCGTTGGTCTCCGTGTAGTCGTAGCCCCACACGCGCGGGTCGTACTTCGAGGAGTCCACCCGCCAGTTCCCCTCGGCGTCGCGGCCCTGGAAGAAGCCCGCCTTGGAGTCGAACAGGTTCACGTAGTCCTGGGCGCGGTTGAGGAAGTACCGCGACTCCTCCCGGTAACGCTTCTCGCCGGTCTTCTTGTACAGCTCCTGGCCCATCCGGGCGATGCCGTAGTCGTTGACGTAGCCCTCCATCGCCCACGACAGGCCCTCGTGGGTGTCGGTGCCGGTGTAGCCGAGGAAGGGCGAGGTGGCCATGCCCTTGCGGCCCACGCCGGACGCCGGCGGGACGACGGTCGCGTTCTTCACCGCCGCGTCGTAGGCCGCCTTCGCGTCGAACTTCACGCCCTTGACGTACGCGTCGGCGAAGGCCACGTCCGAGGAAGTGCCGGTCATCAGGTCCGCGTAGCCGGGGGAGGACCAGCGGGAGGTCCAGCCGCCGTCCTTGTACTGCTGCACGAACCCGTCGACCATCTCGCCCGCCTGGGAGGGCGTCAGGAACGAGTACGCCGGCCAGGTGGTCCGGTAGGTGTCCCAGAAGCCGTTGTTGACGTACACCGTGCCGTCGACGATCTTCGCGCCGGTGTGCGTCGGGGTGTCCGGGCCCGGCATGGGCGAGAAGGGCGAGGCGTACCGGTTGGTGCCGTCGACCTTCTCGAAACCGGAGTTGGGGTACAGGTAGAGGCGGTACAGACCGGAGTACAGGGTGGTCAGCTGGTCGGGGGTCGCGCCCTGCACCTCGACCTTGCCGAGCACCTTGTCCCAGGCGTGCTGGGCGTGTGCCTTCACCTTGTCGAAGGACGTGCCCTCGGGGATCTCCTGGCGCAGGTTGTCCTTCGCCTGGTCGATGCCGATGAGCGAGGTGGCCAGCCGCAGGGTGACGGTGCGGTCGGCGCCCGCGTCGAAGCGCAGGAAGCCCTTCACACCGCTCGACGCGCCGTCGGTCACCTTCTTGTCGAACTCGCCGTACACGAAGAGCCGGGTGGCGCCCGTGGACAGTCCCGACTTCACGTCCGACCAGCCGGTGACGATCCCGTGCTCCTTGTCGAGCGTCAGGCCCGCCTGCTCGGTCACGTTGTCGAACAGGACACTCGCGTCCGCGCCCGGATAGGTGAAGCGCAGCACGGCCGCGTGGTCGGTCGGCGTCATCTCCGCCTTGAGGCCGTTCTCGAACCGGACGCCGTAGTAGTACGGCCGCGCGGTCTCGTTCTCGTGCCGGAAGGCCAGCTCCCGCGCCTCACGGCCGGTGTCCGGGGTGCCGGACGCGGCCGACGGCATCAGCTGGAAGGTCTGCCGGTCACCCATCCACGGGCTCGGTTCGTGGCTGGCGCTGAAGGCCTGGATCGTGGGCTGGTTGTCGTCGTTGTTCGCACGTGCGTACTCGTACAGCCAGCTCAGCGAGGACGCGTTGGTCACCGGCGTCCAGAAGTTGAAGCCGTGCGGGAGCGCCGTCGCCGGGAAGTTGTTGCCGCGCGAGAAGCTGCCGCTGGAGTTGGTGCCCCGGGTGGTCAGCGCGTAGTCCGACAGGTGCGCCTTCGGCTTCTCGGGGGCCACCGGACGCAGCGCCAGGTCGTCTATCCAGCCGCGGAACTTCGCCGGGCCGTCCGGGGAGTCGTACGCGACGAGGATCCGGTCGACCGTCCTGCCGGCCGCCACCGAACCGATCCGTGAGACGACGTTGTTCCACTGATTGACGTACAGCGACTTCGAGGCGCCCTGGCCGCGCGGCGTCAGCGGGAAGCCGTGCGCGTCCAGCGCCCCCAGGCCGCTGAGGTAGGTGCCGTCGGTGAAGGCGAGGTCGACGGAGACGTTCGTGGCGTCGTAGTCGCGGTCGCCGTCGGCCATCGAGGGGAAGAGACGGTACGACAACTGGGTGTCGCGGCCGACCTTCACGTCCACGTCGAAGACCTTGTTGTACGAGTACGCCCGGCCGCCCGCCGTGTGCCGGCCGGCGTAGCGCAGCGCCCGCTTGCCGGTGAAGCCGGCCCGGGCCTTGGCGGTCGGGGAGCCGCTCGGGCCCTTGTCGACCAGCGTCAGCATGTCCTGCGGCACCGGTCCGCCCCCGCCACCGGTGGAGAACTGCACGTCGGCGAGTTGCAGGATGTCCGAGGCGCCGTTGTTCCCCGTCACCTCCAGCCGGAAGTGCTGGTACTCGGCCGGCTGGTCCAGGTCGTAGGACTTCGTCTGGAACCGCTCGGAGAAGTTCTCGCCCGAGCGGGTGTCGACGGTCTTCCAGTCCTTGCCGTCGCCGGAGCCCAGCAGGGTCCAGTCCCGCGGGTCGCGCGCGTCGTAGTCGTTGGCCGAGGTGAGCGCGTACGTCACCAGCTTGACGGGCTTGTCCAGCTCGAACTCCACCCAGCCGGTGGGCGCGAAGGTCAGCCATTTGGTGCCGGGCTCACCGTCGGCGAGGTTCTCCTTCACCTCGCCGGCGACCGTGTTCTCGCCGCTCGCCCGTACCTCGGTGACATGGTCGGTCACATTGCCCGGAATGCCGGTGCTGTAGCCGCCGTCGACGCCCGAGGCGCGCTTGCCGCCGTCCGCCGCGGTGTCGACGGTGTTCAGCCAGTCCGGGGCCGGATCGCCCGTCTCGAACGAGGATGCGAACTCCTGGTCGGCGGACGGAGCCCCGGCCGGCAGGGCGACCGCCGCTCCCTGCGCGCCGACGGCCATGACAAAGGCGGCCGTGAGGACGACCGCCGGATCCCATCTGTGCCTGGTTCTCCGCTGCATCTACGCATTCCCCTCCTGCGACCGCGTGGACAACGTTGTCAGAATCGGTGCGCAGGAACCAGTAGGGCGTCAAGTGGCCGGTGATGTCAAGGGTGTTGGGTGTGGCATTCAGGGGCTTGTGTCGCGAATTTTTCCGGCGAAGCACGCACAGGGCGCTCAGATTTCCAAGAGGTCTCAACTCGGAAAAGACCCGTGGCCAACCTTGCATTCGATCTTGCTCCCCTGGCGGGAAGTGGACTATACCTGTCGGCGTTTCCTGCACGACCCTGCACTACCCGACCGCGGTGCCGGGAGGATCCGGTTCACCGCCTGAGTCCTGGAGAAGGCGAGGACTTGAGCATGGGATCCACTGCGCACCACGGTGGCGAAGGCGTCGGCCGTCGCGATCTGATCAAGCGGTCCGCCGCGCTCGGCCTGGTCGCGGCCCCGGGCATGGGCCTGCTGTCCGCCTGCGCGAGCAGCGGCGGTGACGGACAGGACAAGGCGAAGGCGGGCAAGAAGACCGACAAGAACCCGCTCGGCGTCAACGAGAGCGCCGGTATGGAATTCGTCCTCTTCGACGGCGGCTTCGGCAAGGAGTACGCCGAGGACGCGGTGAAGATCTACGAGAAGGACTTCCCCAAGGCCAAGGTGAAGTTCGCCGCCACCCAGAAGATCCAGTCCACCCTGCAGCCCCGCTTCAACCAGGGCAACCCGCCGGACCTCATCGACAACTCCGGCGCCGAGCAGATGGACATGGGCGTGCTCGTCGGCAAGAACCAGCTGGCGGACCTCACCCCGCTGCTGGACGCGCCGTCGTACGACGACCCGAAGAAGAAGGTCCGCGACACGCTGCGCCCCGGCATCGTGGAGATGGGCCAGTTCGACGGCAAGCCGGTCTGGATCCTGTACTACGCCTACACGGTCTACGGCGTCTGGTACTCACAGAAGGCGCTGGACTCGCTGGACGCCGAGTACCCGCAGACCTGGGACCAGATGCTGGCGGTGTGCGAGAAGGCCAAGAAGAAGGGCATGGCGGGCTGGACGTACGCGGGCAAGTACCCGTACTACGTGCCCTTCTCGCTGTACCCGATGATCGGCAAGGTCGGCGGCCGCGAGGTCCTCGACGCCATCGACAACCTGGAGCCGAACGCCTGGAAGCACCCGGCGGTCAAGGCGTGTTTCGAGGCCTACTACGAGCTGTACAAGAAGGGCTACATCCTCAAGGGCACCCCGGGCCTGGACCACATCCAGTCGCAGACCGCCTGGGCCAAGGGCAAGGCGCTGTTCATCCCGAACGGCTCCTGGGTGGAGAACGAGTCGGCCAACGTCATCCCGGCCGACTTCGATCTCGCGGTCTCCGCGCCCACCGGCCTCGACGGCTCGGACAAGCTGCCGTTCGGCACCATCTGGGCCTCCGGCGGTGAGCCGTTCGTCGTGCCGGCCAAGGCGGCGAACGCCGAGGGCGGCATGGAGCAGCTGCGCGTCATGCTCTCGGAGGCGTCCTCGAAGAACTTCACCGCCAAGGTGAAGTCGCTGACGGCGTACAACGGCGGCACCGACGGCATCTCCCTGACCCCGGGTCTGAAGTCGGGCGTGGCGGCCTTGGACAAGGCGGGGTCCAACGTGGTGAATCCGCGGCTGCAGGACTGGTACGTGCAGCTGCAGAAGGAGAAGATCGGCGTGGCCGGTCTCGGCGAGATGATGGCCGGCCGGCTCACCCCGGCCGAGGCCATCAAGAAGATCCAGGGCTTTGCCGACGAGGCGGCCAAGGACACCTCGATCAAGCACTACAAGCACCAGTAAACCCGCACCCTGACAGCACCGGAGTGGCGATGCAGCACGGCAAGTACCGGTTCATTGTGGGGTTTCTGGCACTGCCCCTGGGACTGTACGCGCTCTTCGTGGTGTGGCCGTTCATCCAGTCCATCTACTACTCGTTCACGGACTGGACCGGCCTCAGCCCCGAATTCAAGATGGTCGGCTTCGACAACTACAAGAGGATGTTCGACGACGACATCTTCTGGAAGTCGTTGCAGCACAGTCTGCTGTTCGCTCTGGTGCTGCCAGTGGTGACGATCGGTCTGGCGCTGTTCTTCGCCTTCATGATCAATGTGGGCGGACGGCGGAGAAGGGGCGGCCCCGTGATCTCGGGTGTCCGGGGCTCGGCCTTCTACAAGATCGTCTACTTCTTCCCGCAGGTGCTCTCGATCGCGATCGTCTCGCTGTTGTTCGCCTTCGCGTACAACCCGGACAGCGGCGCGATCAACTCGCTCCTGCGCGGCGTCGGACTCGACAGCCTCCAGCCGCTGTGGCTGGGCGACCCGAGCCTCGCGCTGTGGTGCGTGATGGCGGTGCTCGTGTGGTCCACGGTCGGCTTCTTCGTGGTGCTGTTCTCCGCGGGCATGGCCTCGATCCCGGCCGAGATGTACGAGGCCGCCCTGCTGGACGGGGCCAGCCGCTTCACCACCTTCTTCCGCATCACCCTGCCGCTGCTGTGGGACACCGTGCAGTCCGGCTGGGTCTACATGGGCATCCTCGCGCTCGGCGCCGAGTCGTTCGCGGTCGTACAGATCATGACGACCGGACCGGGCGGGCCCGACTACTCGACCACCGTGATGGTCCTGTACGTGTACCAGAAGGCGTTCCGGGACGGTCAGGCCGCCTACGCCACCACCATCGGCGTCGCCCTGCTCGTCGTCACGCTCGCGTTCGCGGCGGTCGTGATGCGGCTGGGCCGTCGCGAGCGGCTGGAGTACTGAAGCGATGAAGACGACCGAGACCCCCGCCCCGCTGCCGGCCGAGTCCGGCGCGACCGTCTCCAAGGTGGACGCGCCCCCGGTCGCGCGGCCCTCCGGGCAGAAGAAGGAGGGCCGCGTCCTCAACGTCTTCTCCCACGGCATCCTGGTCCTCTGGGCGATCATGGTGGTCATGCCGCTGGTGTGGGCGGTGATGACGTCCTTCAAGGACGACAGCTCCATCTTCGGCTCGCCCTGGTCCCTGCCCGACAAGCTGCACTTCGACAACTGGGCCCGGGCGTGGACCGACGCCAACATGAGCGACTACTTCCTGAACACCATCCTGGTGGTCGGCGGCTCGCTCATCGGCACCCTGGTGCTCGGCTCCATGGCGGCGTACGTGCTGGCCCGCTTCGACTTCCCGGGCAACCGCTTCATCTACTACCTGTTCATCGGCGGCATGAGCTTCCCGATCATGCTCGCACTGGTCCCGCTGTTCTACGTCGTGAACAACATGGGGCTGCTGAACACGATCCACGGCCTGATCCTGGTCTACATCGCGTACTCGCTGCCGTTCACGGTCTTCTTCCTCACGGCGTTCTTCCGCACCCTGCCCACCTCGGTGGCGGAGGCGGCCTTCGTCGACGGCGCTTCGCACACGCGTACGTTCTTCCAGATCATGCTGCCCATGGCGAAGCCGGGTCTGATCAGCGTGGGCATCTTCAACTTCCTGGGCCAGTGGAACCAGTACATGCTGCCCACGGTCCTCAACACCGACCCCGACAAGCGCGTCCTCACCCAGGGCCTGGTCCAGCTGGCGGTCAGCCAGGGATACAAGGGTGACTGGTCAGGACTGTTCGCGGGCCTCGTGATGGCGATGCTGCCGGTGCTCGCGGCCTACATCGTCTTCCAGCGCCAGGTGGTGCAGGGGCTGACCGCGGGGGCGCTGAAGTAGGGGCGCCCTGCCCGGCGGGGCCACGTCCCGCGACCGCGCGCATGCACACCGTCCCGCTCGCCGGGGCGGTGTGCGTCGCTGTGTCCCTGCACCCGGAAACGGTTCAACCTCTTGACGGAAGTCGCCCCGAACGGCTCAGCTTAGAGTTCACTAGTTGGACATACACGGGGCCTCATCGAAGCGGCCCCGCGCTCAGGAGGTCGTCGTGGAGACTCCAGGGTCGCAGTCATCACTGCACCGAGCCAACCTGGAGCGGGTCGTCCGGGCCGTACGCCTGGCCGGGTCTCTCACGCAGGCGGAGATCGCGCGGACGACCGGTCTGTCCGCCGCGACCGTCTCCAACATCGTGCGGGAGCTGAAGGACGGCGGAACCGTCGAGGTCACGCCCACGTCGGCGGGCGGGCGGCGGGCCCGCAGCGTCAGCCTGAGCGGCGACGCGGGCATCGTGATCGGCGTCGATTTCGGGCACACCCATCTGCGCGTCGCGATCGGGAACCTCGCCCATCAGGTGCTGGCGGAGGAATCCGAGCCGCTGGACGTCGACGCCTCCTCCGCGCAGGGCTTCGACCGGGCCGAGGAGCTGGTCAGTCGCCTGATCGCAGCAACCGGGGTGGACCGGTCCAAGGTGGCCGGCGTGGGGCTCGGTGTGCCGGGCCCGATCGACGTGGAGTCGGGGACGCTGGGCTCCACCGCGATCCTGCCCGGCTGGGGCGGCACCAAGCCCGCCGAGGAGATGCGCGAGCGGCTGGGCGTGCCCGTGCACGTGGACAACGACGCCAACCTCGGCGCCCTCGGCGAGCTGGTCTGGGGCAGCGGCAAGGGCGTGCGCGACCTCGCGTACATCAAGGTCGCGAGCGGTGTCGGAGCCGGTCTGGTGATCGACGGGAAGATCTATCGCGGTCCCGGCGGCACTGCAGGAGAAATCGGACATATTACACTCGATGAATCCGGCCCGGTCTGCCGTTGCGGGAACCGTGGCTGCCTGGAGACGTTCGCGGCGGCACGCTATGTGCTCCCGCTGCTCCAGCCCAGCCATGGTCCCGATCTGACGATGGAGGGTGTCGTACGGCTGGCCAGGGACGGTGACCCGGGCTGTCGTCGGGTGATCGCCGACGTCGGCCGCCACATCGGCAGTGGAGTCGCCAATCTCTGCAATCTGCTGAACCCGAGCCGGGTGGTCCTCGGCGGTGATCTCGCGGAGGCCGGTGAGCTGGTGCTCGGGCCGATCAGGGAGTCCGTCGGTCGCTACGCCATTCCCAGTGCGGCGCGCCAACTGTCCGTTCTCCCGGGGGCACTTGGAGGCCGTGCGGAGGTGCTCGGAGCGCTCGCCCTCGCCCTCAGCGAGATGGGCGATTCGACCCTTTTGGATGGAACGCTGCCTGTGGCGGCCCCTGCCTTCACTTAGAGAACGGATGGCACCGTTGCCATCTCGTTAAGGATTTACTTCTTGACGTCGCACGTGTGGCCGAGTTGACTTCCAGCCACCTCGGCCGCAACGACGCGGCCTCGTCAGGGAGGTTTCTGAAGTGAACGCACGTATGCGTCGTGCCGCCGTTGCCGTTGCCGCGGGTGCCATGGCCGTTTCGCTTGCCGCTTGTGGCAGCGCCAAGGAGTCGAAGGGCAACGACAGCTCTTCCTCCTCGTCGGCCAAGAAGGGCGACGACATCAAGGTCGGTCTGCTCCTGCCGGAGAACAAGACCGCCCGCTACGAGAAGTTCGACAAGCCGCTGATCGAGAAGAAGATCAAGGAGCTGACGAACGGCAAGGCGGAAGTCCAGTACAACAACGCCCGCCAGGACGCGAACCTGCAGGCCCAGCAGGTCGACACCATGATCACCAACAAGGTGGACGTCCTGATCGTGGACGCGGTGGACGCCAAGGCCATCCAGAACTCCGTCCAGAAGGCCGTGGACGCCGGCATCAAGGTCGTCGCGTACGACCGCCTCGCCGAGGGCCCGATCAGCGCCTACACCTCGTTCGACAACGAGGAGGTCGGCCGGACCCAGGGTGAGGCCCTGCTGAAGGCCCTGGGCGACAAGGCCACCAAGTCCTCCAAGATCGTCATGATCAACGGCTCGGTCACCGACCCGAACGCCGCCCAGTTCAAGAAGGGCGCGCACTCCGTCCTCAACGGCAAGGTCACCATCGCCAAGGAGTACGACACCAAGGAGTGGTCGCCGGACAACGCCAACTCCGAGATGGAGGCGGCGATCTCCTCGGTCGGCAAGGGCAAGATCGCGGGCGTGTACTCCGCCAACGACGGCATGGCCGGCGGTATCATCACCGCCCTCAACGCCGCGGGCGTCAAGGTCCCGGTCACCGGCCAGGACGCCGAGCTGGCCGGTGTGCAGCGCATCGTCTCCGGTGAGCAGTACATGAGCGTCTACAAGCCGTACGCTCCCGAGGCCGACGCCGCCGCCGAGATGGCCGTCGCGCTCGCCCAGGGCAAGTCGCTGGACTCCGTCGCCAAGGACAAGGTCTCCAGCAACTCCCAGAAGGACGTCCCCTCGGTGCTCGTCCCGGTCACCTCGCTGACCCAGGACAACATCAAGGACACCGTCGTCAAGGACGGTGTCTACACCCTGGACGAGATCTGCGGCGGCAAGTACAAGGCCGCCTGCGAGAAGATCGGCCTCACCAAGTAAGCAGCCGCACGTCCTTCCCAGGAGCGGGCACTCGTCCTCGACTGCCCGTGGGGAACGACCCGACTGCCCCCTGCTCCTCCGGCGCCCCGCGCACCGACAGCCCCGCAAAGCTCGACGCGGGGCGCCGGACGGAACTCCCCCCAATCTTTCTGCACAACCTCCCGCCGGGTCAGGCGGCGAAGGAGATGGTTCACGTGTCCGCTACGCCCGTGCTGGCGTTGCGCGGGGTCTCCAAGCGGTTCGGTGCCGTTCAGGCGCTCACCGACGTAGAGCTTGAGGTCCACGCCGGTGAGGTGGTCGCCCTGGTCGGCGACAACGGCGCCGGAAAGTCCACGCTGGTCAAGACGATCGCCGGCGTGCACCCCATCGACGAGGGCGCCATCGAGTGGAATGGCGAGCCCGTCTCGATCAGCAGGCCGCACGACGCCCAGGCCCTGGGCATCGCGACGGTGTACCAGGACCTCGCGCTGTGCGACAACATCGACGTCGTCGGCAACCTGTTCCTCGGTCGTGAGCTGAGGAAGTGGGGCGTGCTGGACGAGGTCGAGATGGAGCGCCGCGCCCGCGAGCTGCTCACCACGCTCTCGATCCGCATCCCGAGCGTCCGCATCCCGATCGCCTCGCTCTCCGGCGGTCAGCGCCAGACGGTGGCCATCGCCCGCTCCATGCTCGGCGACCCGAAGCTGGTCATCCTCGACGAGCCCACCGCCGCGCTCGGTGTCGAGCAGACCGCCCAGGTCCTCGACCTGGTCGAGCGCCTGCGCGAGCGCGGTCACGCCGTCATCCTCATCAGCCACAACATGGCGGACGTGAAGGCGGTGGCCGACAAGGTCGCCGTCCTGCGCCTCGGCCGCAACAACGGTGTCTTCGAGGTCAAGACGACCTCTCAGGAGGAGATCATCTCCGCCATCACGGGCGCCACCGACAACGCCGTGACCCGCCGTGCGGCGCGCACGAACGGGGAGGTTTCCAAGTGAGCATCGACAAGACCTCCGCGTCCCCGCAGGACGAGCACGTCGTCGAGAACCCGGAGGCGGCGGCCGCGGCCGTCACCGCGGTCGACCCGCGTCTCCTCGTGCGCGAGCAGGGCCTGCTCGGCTACTGGAGCGAGTTCAAGCGCAAGATGAAGGCCGGCGAGCTGGGTTCCCTCCCGGTCGTCCTGGGCCTGGCGATCATCTGCATCATCTTCCAGGTCCTGAACTCCGAGTTCCTCTCCGCGCAGAACATCAGCAACATCACGGTCACGATGGTCGGCACGGGCATGATCTCCGTCGGCATCGTCTTCGTGCTGCTGCTCGGCGAGATCGACCTGTCGGTCGGCTCGGTCAGCGGCGCGGCCAGCGCCCTCGCGGCCGTCCTCACGGTCAACCAGGGCTGGCCCGAGTGGGTGGCCGTGCTCGTCGCCATCGCCGCCGGTGCCGTCATCGGCTCGCTGCACGGCTTCTTCTTCGCGGTGCTCGGCGCCCCCGCCTTCGCCGTCACCCTGGCCGGTCTGCTGTTCTGGCTGGGCTTCATGCTGAAGGTGCTGGGCGAGGACGGCACGATCAACCTCGACAGCGACGGTCTGATCGGCAAGCTGACCACGTACACCTTCACGGACGTGGCCGCCGCCTACGGCCTGGCCGTCGTCGTGGTCGCGCTGTTCTTCGTCTCCTCCTTCCTCGGCAACCGGCGCCGGGAGGCCGCGGGCGTCCCGTCCCGGCCGCTCAGCGACACCGTCCTGCGCACGGCGCTGCTGGCCGTGATCTCCTTCGCCGCGGCGTACATGTACAACCAGTACAAGGGCCTGCCGCTGGCCACGGTGATCTTCCTCGCGTTCCTGGTCGGCACGGACTTCGTGCTGCGGCGCACCCCCTACGGCCGCAAGATCTTCGCGCTCGGCGGCAGCGTCGAGGCGTCCCGGCGTGCGGGTATCAACGTCACGGCGGTGCGGATCTCGGTCTTCGCGATCTCCGGCGGGTTCGCCGCGATCGGCGGTCTGTTCCTGGCCTCGAAGATCGCGTCGGCCAACCAGAGCGCCGGCACGGGTGACCTGCTGATGAACGCGATCGCCGCGGCCGTCATCGGTGGTACCTCGCTGTTCGGTGGCCGGGGCCGCACCTGGAACGCCCTGCTCGGTGTGCTGGTGATCGTGTCCATCCAGTACGGCCTCCAGCTGGAGTCCATCGCGGAGCCGGTGAAGTACATGATCACCGCCGCGGTTCTGCTCACGACGGTGGTCATCGACTCCATCACCCGCAAGACGCAGAAGACCGCGGGTCGCGCGTAATCTCTGCCGCCCCAGGGCCCGGCGCCACCCGGCGCCGGGCCCCGGTGCATTTTTTGAGCGATATTTTTGTCGCGTCCCGAAGCAATGATTTATCTCTGCCCCTTTTCGTCCGCTTGCCGCCGGTCCGCGCCGGCACCCCCTTTTCCGTTGCGGCTAGATGATCTTGAGTGCTAGGCTCCGGCCGTTCTTATCGAATACGGTTCTGGAAATGGAAAAGGAATTCTTCGCGTGAAGCGGATATATGGCATTCTCGTGGCCGTCCTGGCTCTCCTCGGCGGCGGCCTGCTGGCCGCACCTGCGGCGCAGGCTGCCGGCTACGGCTGCAGCGGCAGCCAGATCGACACCTACTCGGTGACCGCGAGCACCGGTACGTTCGGCACTGTCTACCTTTACTACGACTCCTCCACCGGTAAGAACTGCGCGGTGGCCGTTTCCAACAGCTCGCACGGATACGGAAGCTCGAAGTGGATGCTCGTCGAGATCGAGAAGTGTACGCAGACCGTTGACACCGGAACGTGCAGCAGCTACTCGCCGGCTCAGGTGGTAAAGGACCAGGGTAATTACCTGTACCAGGCCGGCCCGGTCAGCATTGCGGCCGCCGGTCACTGCATCATGATTTACGGTCGTATCGACTGGGCCGGCGTGACCGGCGGTGCGTTCGACATCGGCCACTGCGGCTGACGCGAGAACGTACGACGCCACTGCCCGGCACCCTCCGGTGTCGGGCAGTGTGCCGTGCGGTCGAATGCGGGGCGCGCTGAAACCGCCAGGGCGGCCCCTCTTCCGCGATCGCGGAACATTACACTCGACAGGCCCGGCAACAGCTCGATCAGCTCTACTGCAAGGAGGCACGGGTGCCGCTGCTGACCCGCATCAGGGGACCGCGCGATCTGGACCGGCTCAGCCTGGAGGAGCTGGACCAGCTGGCAGGGGAGATCCGGACCTTCCTCGTCGACGCCGTCTCCAAGACCGGCGGCCACCTCGGCCCCAACCTCGGTGTGGTCGAGCTGACCATCGCCCTGCACCGCGTCTTCGAGTCCCCGAAGGACAAGGTCCTGTGGGACACCGGCCACCAGTCCTACGTGCACAAGCTGCTCACCGGCCGGCAGGACTTCTCCAAGCTGAAGATGAAGGGCGGCCTGTCGGGCTACCCCTCGCAGGCCGAGTCCGAGCACGACGTCATCGAGAACAGCCACGCCTCCACGGTCCTCGGCTGGGCCGACGGCATCGCCAAGGCCAACGAACTGAAGAAGCGGGACAGCCATGTCGTCGCCGTCATCGGTGACGGCGCGCTGACCGGCGGCATGGCCTGGGAGGCGCTGAACAACATCGCCGAGGCCAAGGACCGCCCGCTGGTCATCGTCGTCAACGACAACGAGCGGTCGTACGCCCCGACCATCGGCGGCCTGGCGAACCACCTGGCGACGCTGCGCACGACCGACGGGTACGAGCGGTTCCTCGCCCGGACGAAGGACATCCTCGACCGCACCCCGGTCGTCGGCAAGCCGCTGTACGAGACCCTGCACGGCGCCAAGAAGGGGCTGAAGGACTTCATCGCCCCGCAGGGCATGTTCGAGGACCTGGGCCTGAAGTACGTCGGCCCGATCGACGGGCACGACATCGAGGCGCTGGAGTCGGCGCTGGCCCGGGCCAAGCGGTTCGGCGGACCGGTCATCGTGCACTGCCTGACCGAGAAGGGCCGCGGCTACCAGCCCGCCCTGCAGGACGAGGCCGACCGCTTCCACGCCGTCGGCAAGATCCACCCGGACACGGGCCTGCCGATCGCGTCCTCCGGCGCCGACTGGACCTCCGTGTTCGGCGAGGAGATGGTCAGGCTCGGCGAGGAGCGCGACGACATCGTCGCCATCACGGCGGCCATGCTCCAGCCGGTCGGCCTGGACAAGTTCGCCAAGCGCTTCCCCGAACGCGTGTACGACGTCGGGATCGCCGAGCAGCACGGCGCCGTCTCGGCGGCGGGCCTCGCGCACGCCGGTGTGCACCCCGTCTTCGCCGTGTACGCCACCTTCCTCAACCGCGCCTTCGACCAGGTCCTCATGGACGTCGCCCTGCACAAGTGCGGGGTGACCTTCGTACTCGACCGGGCCGGGGTCACCGGTACCGACGGTGCCTCCCACAACGGCATGTGGGACATGTCGATCCTTCAGGTCGTGCCGGGGCTGCGGCTCGCCGCCCCGCGCGACGCCGACCAGGTGCGGGCGCAACTGCGCGAGGCCGTCGCCGTCGAGGACGCGCCGACCGTGGTGCGCTTCTCCAAGGGCGCCGTCGGCCCCGCCGTACCGGCCGTGGGCCGCGTCGGCGGCATGGACGTGCTGCGCGAGCCCGGCACCGACCGGCCGGACGTGCTGCTGGTCTCCGTGGGCGCCCTCGCCCCCATGTGCCTGGAGATCGCCGGCCTGCTCGACAGGCAGGGCATCTCCACCACCGTCGTCGACCCGCGCTGGGTCAAGCCCGTCGACGAGGCCATGGCCCCGCTGGCGGAGCGCCACCGGGTCGTCGTCACCGTCGAGGACAACAGCCGCGCCGGCGGTGTCGGCTCCGCCGTCGCCCAGGCGCTCAGGGACGCGGGCGTGGACGTGCCGCTGCGCGACTTCGGCATCCCGCCGCGCTTCCTCGACCACGCCTCCCGCGCGGAGGTGCTCGCCGAGATCGGGCTGACCGCGCCCGACATCGCCCGCCAGGTCACCGGACTGGTCTCCAAGCTCGACGGCCGGTTCGACCGTACGGCGGACACGGTGGACTCCGTGGAGCCCGCGCGCGACTAGGAGAAGCGCTCGTCCGGGCCGGTTTTGCCACCTCCCCCGGTGGCGGAACCGGCCCGTCTGCGTGAACCTGCCAGTGCCGGGGCATACGCGTCCCGACCCTCTCGATCATGTTGAGCCATATCGAGGCCTCACAAGCGTGGGAGGCAGGAACGTGAGCAGCGCGCTCTTCCGGACGAAGAACGTCGAGCAGTCCATCCAGGACACCGAGGAACCGGAGCATTCGCTCAAGAAGTCCCTCTCCGCGCTGGATCTGACCGTCTTCGGGGTCGGTGTCATCATCGGCACCGGCATCTTCGTCCTGACCGGACAGGTCGCCAAGAACAACGCCGGTCCGGCGGTGTCCCTGGCCTTCGTGGCGGCCGGCGTGGTGTGTGCGCTCGCCGCCCTGTGCTACGCCGAGTTCGCGTCCACGGTCCCCGTGGCGGGCTCGGCGTACACGTTCAGCTACGCCTCCCTGGGTGAGCTGCCCGCCTGGATCATCGGCTGGGACCTGGTCCTGGAGTTCGCGCTCGGTACGGCGGTGGTGGCGGTCGGCTGGTCCGGCTACATCCGCTCGCTGCTGGACAACGCCGGCTGGCACCTGCCGGACTACCTGGGCAGCCGGGACAGCGCCTCCGGCTTCGGCTTCGACATCCTCGCCGCCGCGCTGGTGCTGGTGCTCACCTGCATCCTCGTCCTCGGTATGAAGCTGTCGGCCCGGATCACCTCGATCGTCGTCGCCATCAAGGTGGTCGTCGTCCTCATCGTGATCATCGCCGGGGCCTTCTTCATCCGCGGCCAGAACTACCAGCCGTTCATCCCGGACCCGGAGCCGGTGAAGGCGGGCGGCAATCTCAACGCCCCCCTCATCCAGCTGATGTTCGGCTGGGCGCCCGCCAACTTCGGCGTGATGGGCATCTTCACCGCCGCCTCGGTGGTGTTCTTCGCGTTCATCGGCTTCGACATCGTCGCCACGGCCGCCGAGGAGACCCGCAACCCGCAGCGGGACATGCCCCGCGGCATCCTGGGCTCGCTGCTCATCTGCACCCTGCTCTACGTCGCCGTCGCCATCGTCGTCACCGGCATGCAGAAGTACACCGGGCTCTCGGTGGAGGCCCCGCTCGCCGACGCCTTCAAGGCCGTCGGGCACCCCTGGTACGCGGGCGTGATCAGTTTCGGCGCCGCCGTCGGCCTGACCACCGTGTGCATGATCCTGCTGCTCGGCCAGACCCGGGTGTTCTTCGCGATGAGCCGCGACGGTCTGCTGCCGCGGTTCTTCTCCCGCGTGCACCCGCGCTTCAAGACCCCGCACCGGCCGACCATCCTGCTCGGCGTGATCATCGCCGTCGTGGCCGGCTTCACCAGCCTGAGCGAGCTGGCCGAGCTGGTGAACATCGGTACGCTGTTCGCCTTCGTCGTCGTCGCCATCAGCGTGATCATCCTCCGCCGGACCCGCCCGGACCTGCCCCGCGCCTTCCGCACCCCCTGGGTCCCGTTCGTCCCCCTCGTGTCCGTGTGCGCCACGCTGTGGCTGATGCTGAACCTTCCGGCCGAGACCTGGCTGCGGTTCGCCGTCTGGATGGTCATCGGCTTCGTCGTCTACTTCCTCTACGGCCGCACGCACAGCCGGCTGGCCCTGCGCGAGAAGACGCCGACCGAGGCGCCACCGCCTCCCGCCGGAAAAACTCCTTAATCGTACGCTTCGTCACTTCAGCCCCGTATGTCCTGCTTCGGGGGAGGTGTCGGGGCCGGATAGCGTGCTGCCCATGCTCGCCGCGCCCCTCGCCTCCCCCTGGACCGTGCCCACCCGGACGGCGTACTGGACGCGGCTGCTGCCCCTGTTGGCGGTCCTGGCCTGCGTCACCCGGATCCCGTCCTTCGTCCGGCCGCTGTGGAGCCCGGACGAGGGCTACCTCGCCGTCCAGGCCCGGCAGCTAGCCCAGGGCGGACATCTGTACGAGACCGTCGTGGACCGCAAGCCGCCGCTGCTGCCCTGGCTGTACGAGGCCGCCTTCGCGGTGTGCGGTCCGGGCTCCCTCGCCCCGCTCCGGGTGCTGGCGGTCCTCGCCCAGCTGCTCACCGCCGTCCTGCTCGCCTCGCTGGCCCGGCGCCGCTGGGGCGACGGCGCGGGGCGGACCGCCGGGGTGCTGTACCTGCTGGTCTCGGTCGGGCTCAACCCCGAGGACGCGCAGGCGGCCACCTTCGAGGTGTTCATACTGCCCTGCACGGCCGCCGCCGTGTGGTGCGCCGACCGCGGGCGCTGGGGCGCGGCCGGCACCGCCGTCGCCGCCGCGTTCCTCACCAAGCAGACCGGTGGAGCGGTGCTGCTGCCGGTGGCGTGGCTGCTGCACCGCCAGGGCACCCCGCGCACGGGCGTGCCACGGCTCGCCGCCGGGTTCGCCGTACCGGTACTCGGTGCGGCCCTGGTGACCGACCCGGCCGGATTCGTGTTCTGGACGGTGACCGGCTCGGCCGCCTACGCCTCCTTCACCGGGTCCGAACTCCACGTCCTCGTCCGGGCGTCGACCAACACCGCGCTCCTGGCCGGGGCCTCGGCGGGCCTGCTCGGGCCGGTCCTGCGGGCCCTGCGCATCGCCCGTACCGGCGCGGTGGACCTGTGGCTGTGGCTGGCCTCCTCGGCCGCCGCCGTGGCCCTCGGCTGCCACTTCTTCGGCCACTACTACCTGCAACTCACCGCGCCGCTCGCCCTGCTGGCCACGGGAGCGCTGCAGATCCTGCCGCCGGAACGGCGCGTGGCCGCCGTGTTCACCTCGGCCTGCTGCTGCGCCGTCTTCCTCGCCTGGGGCCTGCTCGCGCCGCGCCCCGAACTCGCCCACGCGCAGCGGCTCGCGGCCGCCCTCGAGCGCCGTACCGCGCCGGCGGACCGCGTCCTCGTCTGGGGCATACACCCGGAGACGTACTGGCTGGCCGGCCGCCTGCCCGCCACCCGCTACCTCACCGCGGGCCTGCTCACCAACTACAGCGGCGGCCGGGACGGCCCGCAGGTCGGCGAGAAGTACGCCGTCGCGGGCGCCTGGCCGGTGTTCCGGCGGGAGATGAGCATGCACCGCCCCGCGCTGGTCGTCGACGACTCCCGCGGCAAGCCGTACGCCCCCGACCGCGTCCCCAGCCTGCGCCGCCTGCTCGCGGCGCGCTACGAGGAGGTGGGCACGGTGGACGGGGCGGTGCTGTACGCACGGGTGCCGGAGGAGTAGCGGACGGGGTTCGGTCCGCGGCCGCGTCCGACGCGCACGGGGGGTGCCGGGGGAGGGGGAGCGCAAGGGGCTCGGCCCGGGATCGTGCCGGTCGTGCGCCCTGGTGCCGGGGCAAGAGGGGGCGGGAGCGGTTCGGTTCCGCACCGGCGCCTTGCCCGAGGCGGTCGACAGGTCGCCCCACGCGCGCGTGCTCCCGGTACGCCTCGGCGCCGGGGGCGGGAGCCGGTCAGTCCAGGACCGTGCGCGGGCCGGCCACCTCCGCGCCCAGTTCGGTGACCCTGCGCCGCAGTTCGCGGTCCGCGGTGATCACCAGACGCTCCCGGTCCGCGTGCTCGGCGGCCAGCTCCACGATCCGGTCGTCGCCGCTGCCGGGCGCCGACTCCACCCGCACCCCCGGCACGGACGGCACTCCCCGGGCCGCGCCCTCGACCACGAGCACGATCTCCACCGGGGCCGCGAGGCCGGGCAGTCCCGTCTCGGCCAGCCGGTCCCGCAGTCGCTCGGCGGCTCCCCTGCGGTCCCGCCACCAGCCGTCGGGCCGCGATCCGACGACGTTCGCGCCGTCCACGATCACCACCAGCGGATCGTGCGGGAGCGGGGCGTCGGGGGCGTCGTCCATGCCGCCAAGGGTCCCATGCCCGGTGGCCGGGTGCGGTCGGTTCGGCCGGTGCGGACCGGCTTAGAGTGAACCGGTGAACGGCGACTGGCTCCTTCGCGGCCGAGACGGCCGGCTCAGCGTCTACCAGCCGGCGGGCGACGCCGTCCTGTGCCGGGCGGAGCGTGGCCCGGCAGGCCCCTGGACCGCGCCGCGCAGGGTGGGCGGCGACCAGCGGCTGCACCCCGTGCCGGCCCTCGGCCAGGGCGCCGACGGCTACGTCCACCTGGTCTCCTGGCGGCCCACCGGCAAGAGCGAGTCGGGGCTGGTCCACTCCACGCACTTCCGACCGCGTCTCGCGGCCCTGGACTGGAACCCCATCGGCCACCCGGACAAGAAGGGCGACCGCACCGGCACGCCCGCCGTCGCGGTCGACGCACAGGGCCGCGCCCATGTCTTCGTCCGCAACGACGGCGGCGGCGTGAGCCTGCTCGCGCAGAAGGAGAAGGGCGGCTGGGAGCCCTGGCGGGACCTCGAGGGCGCAGAGGTCCAGGACGGTCTCACGGCGGTGACGGGGGAGTCCGGCCGGGTCGAGCTGTACGCGGCCGTCCCGACGGGCCTGGTGCACTGGCGTCAGGAGGAGGCCGGTGCCCCGCCCGTGCACCAGGAGGTCCTGCGGGCCCCGGTCCGCCCGGGAACCCTGTACGCCCTCGCCACGTCCCCCGACAGCACGACCGTCTTCTACACCAGCGCCTCCGGCGACCTGTGCGCCTGGCGTCCCGGAGGCAAGCCGGTCACGCTGCTGCCCGCGGCCGGCCCCGGCCCGGTCTCGGCGGTCCGCTGCGACTTCGACGGGCACGACTGCACCCTGCTCGCCCAGCGCTCCGCGAGCGGCCGGGTCGCCTTCGCCGCGTACCCGACGGAGCTGGAGCCGGCGGGCGCCTGGTGGGCCGAGTCGGGCCCGCCGCTGCCGGTGGACGCGCGGGTGTCCCTGGCGACGGACGAGCACGACCGGGTGGTGGCGGCGACCTCGTCCCCGTCGACCGGGCAACTCCTGCTGACCCGGCGGAAGGACGAGCCGGGGCTGGCGCTGGAGGCCTGGCGGGAGGTGTGAGCCGTACCGGTCCGTCGGCCGGCCGCCCGGGAGCGGCTGGGGAACACTTGCTCGAACAGCATATGATGCTCCGAGTTTCATGGTTCCCGTGTCCGTGATGCGGCGGACTTCAGGAAGGTGCACGAGGCCATGCGGAGAAGGCCGGCAGGCCCCGTGGACGCCGTCCGCCCGGTCGAGCGCTCGCGCGAGGAGCGAGGACGCATCGCGTCCGGCGCCGCTCACGGGAACTGGCTCGCGCTGGGCAAGGACGGCCGGCTCACGCTCTACGCGCCCACGGACGGCGGACTCCTGCGGTGGACGGAGACCGCGGTCGGCGGCCCCGCGTGGAGCGGCCCGCACTTCGTGGCGGCGCCGGGACTCACCCATCTGACGGTGGCGCAGGGCGCCGACGGCTATGTGCATTTCCTGGGCCGCCGCGAGCGCACCGGAACCGGCGGCTCGCGCAGCGTCGACCTCGTCCACGCCATCCAGTACCAGACCGGCCTGGCCTTCACCGACTGGCGTTCGCTCGGCAGCCCGCACCCGGACGGGGAACCGGGCCGGCCGGTCGGCGCGGTCGCGCCCGACGGCACGGTGCACGTCTTCGTGCGCGGCGCGCACGGCGGTCTGATGCTGCGCCGGGAGGCCCCGAACGGCAAGTGGCGGGCGTGGGAGGACCTGCGCGGCGGCGGCATCGACGCGCTGCCCGCGTCGGTCGCCCTGACGGACGGCAGGGTGGAGGTCTGCGCCGCGGCGGAGACGGGCGTGCTGGTCTGGCGTCAGTCCGCGCCCGGCGGCGACTTCAGCGGGCCGCGCGGCTTCAGCCTGCGCGCCACGCCCGGCACGGTCGCCGCTGTCGGGACCGCGGCCGACCGGGCCACGTTCTTCTGGACCGACGCCGACAGCGGCGTCGCCGCGGCCTGGCGGATCGGCGGCTGGCCGAGCACGCTCGGCGCGTCCCCGGCCGAACAGCCGTACGCGGCGCTGCGCGTCCCGCTGGACGGTTACGACTGTCTGGTCCTCGCCTACCGGGACCACGACGGCTCGGCCGTGCTGGGCATGGGCGGCACCGAGAACGAGGAGGGCGGGTTCTGGTGGTACGCGCTCACCGAGTCCTGCCAGGGCGGCCCGGCCCTGGCCCGGGACGGCCGCGGGCGGGTGGTCATGGCGCTCATCGGCCCCGACGGAGTGCCGAAGGTGGCCCGTCAGGAGGAGGGCGCCGGACTCTCCCTCGCCCCCTGGCACACGCTGTGATCCCGTGAGGGTGCCGGGGGGGGGGGGGGGGGGGGGGGGGGGGGGGGGGGTGGGGGGGGGGAAGGGGGGGGGGGGGGGGGGGGGGGGGGGGGGGAGGGGGGGGGGGGGGGGGGGGGGG
>NZ_JBVIIT010000031.1:0-62311 GCF_055569615.1 Streptomyces sp. NPDC031379
GCGCTGCGCGGGCACTCCTTCGAGTTCCGGATCAACGGCGAGGACCCGGGCCGCAACTTCCTGCCGGCGCCGGGCACCGTCACCCGGTTCGACGCGCCCTCCGGCCCCGGTGTCCGCCTGGACGCGGGCGTGGAGGCCGGCAGCGTGATCGGCCCGGCCTGGGACTCGCTGCTGGCCAAGCTGATCGTGACCGGCCGCACCCGTCAGGAGGCACTGCAGCGCGCCGCTCGCGCGCTGGAGGAGTTCCAGGTCGAGGGCATGGCCACGGCCATCCCGTTCCACCGCGCGGTCGTCACCGACCCCGCCTTCGCGCCGGAGCTGACCGGCTCCGACGAGCCGTTCACGGTCCACACCCGCTGGATCGAGACCGAGTTCGTCAACGAGATCAAGCCGTTCGCCGCCCCCGCCGACACCGAGGCGGAGGACGAGAGCGGTGGCCGCGAGACGGTCGTCGTCGAGGTCGGCGGCAAGCGCCTGGAGGTCTCCCTGCCGTCCTCGCTCGGCATGAGCCTGGCCCGCACCGGCCTGGCCGCGGGCGCCAAGCCCAAGCGCCGCGCCGCGAAGAAGTCCGGCCCCGTCGCCTCCGGCGACACCCTCGCCTCGCCCATGCAGGGCACCATCGTCAAGGTCGCGGTCGAGGAGGGCCAGGAGGTCCAGGAAGGCGACCTGATCGTCGTCCTGGAGGCCATGAAGATGGAACAGCCCCTCAACGCGCACAAGGCCGGCACCATCAAGGGCCTGACCGCCGACGTCGGCGCGTCCATCACCTCGGGCGCCGCGATCTGCGAGATCAAGGACTGACGGCAAGCAGTCCGAGCCGCGACGCCCGGTGGACCGGTACACGGTCTGCCGGGCGTCCGGTGTCTGCGGGCCCCGGGGGCGCGGGGAACCGCGCGAGAACCACGACGGACCCGCAGCCGCACGCGGGCAGGACCCCCTGGGGCGAGGGGGCGCAAACCCGGCGGAGCCCCCTAGCGGCGCCGCAGGTCCGCCACGCGCCCCCGCTCGGCACCGGCCGCCGACTCGCCCAGCCCCGCGGCGCGCAACGCGGAGGCACCCGGTACATGCCCTCGCCGGGGCCCCGGCAGGGCCCGCTGCTGACGCGCCGCAGGCCCTTGCTCACCCCCCGGGCTCCCGCTCGCCCCGGCCACGGCGATCTGCACCCCCTGGTCGGCAAGGGCCTGCAACTCGGTGGCGGCACGGTCGTCGTGGGCGGGCGGCTCGTCGGTGACCAGGCGGGTGATGAGGTCCGTCGGCACGGTCTGGAACATCGTGTCCGTGCCGAGTTTGGTGTGGTCGGCGAGGACCACGACCTCCGCGGCGGCCTGTACCAGCGCCCGGTCGACGGACGCCGAGAGCATGTTGGACGTGGACAGTCCGCGTTCGGCGGTGAGCCCGCTCCCGGACAGGAAGGCCCTGGAGACGCGCAGCCCCTGCAGGGACTGCTCGGCGCCGGAACCGACGAGGGCGTAGTTGGAGCCGCGCAGGGTGCCGCCGGTCATCACGACCTCCACCCGGTTGGCATGGGCCAACGCCTGGGCCACCAGCAGGGAGTTGGTGACGACGGTCAGTCCGGGCACCCGTGCGAGCCGGCGGGCCAGCTCCTGCGTGGTGGTACCCGCGCCGACCACGACGGCCTCGCCCTCTTCGACGAGGCCCGCGGCGAGGTCGGCGATGGCCGTCTTCTCGGCGGTCGCGAGATGAGACTTCTGCGGAAAGCCGGACTCCCGCGTGAACCCGCCCGGCAGTACCGCACCGCCGTGCCGGCGGTCGAGGAGTCCTTCTGCCTCCAGTGCGCGCACGTCCCGCCGTACGGTCACTTCGGAGGTCTGGACGACGCGGGCGAGTTCACGGAGCGACACGGCACCGTTCGCTCGCACCATTTCGAGGATCAATTGGCGACGTTCAGCAGCGAACACGAAACTGACAGTAACCCCAGCGACCGTCTGCTTTCAGCAGTTTGCGCCGAATAACAGAAGATGTTCGCACGGCAGGGGCGGAAGTGGTATAGGACCTATCCGCCCCGACTATGCCGTCCGCACACGCGGCAACTCCCCGTGACCAGCGGGGAATCGACGGCCCCTCAGGCCTCCGCGCCCGCCTTGCGGGTGTGCAGCTGCCGGGCGACCTCCGCGATCGACCCCGAAAGGGAGGGGTAGACCGTGAACGCGTTCGCGATCTGTTCGACCGTCAGATTGTTGTCGACGGCGATCGAGATGGGGTGGATGAGTTCCGAGGCGCGGGGCGCCACGACCACACCACCGACGACGATGCCCGTGCCGGGCCGGCAGAAGATCTTGACGAAGCCGTCCCGGATGCCCTGCATCTTGGCCCGCGGGTTGCGCAGCAGGGGCAGCTTGACGACCCGCGCGTCGATCTTGCCCGCGTCCACGTCCGCCTGCGTGTAGCCGACGGTGGCGATCTCGGGGTCGGTGAAGACGTTGGAGGAGACCGTCTTCAGGTTCAGCGGGGCCACCGCGTCGCCGAGGAAGTGGTACATGGCGATACGTCCCTGCATGGCGGCGACGGACGCGAGGGCGAAGACACCGGTCACGTCACCGGCCGCGTAGACGCCGGGGGCGGTCGTCCGGGACACCTTGTCGGTCCAGATGTGACCCGACTCGCGCAGCCTGACGCCGGCCTCCTCCAGGCCCAGGCCCGCGCTGTTGGGGATGGCGCCGACGGCCATGAGGCAGTGCGAGCCGCTGATGACGCGCCCGTCGGCCAGCGTCACCTCCACCCGGTCGCCGACCCGCTTGGCGGACTGGGCGCGGGAGCGGGCCATGACGTTCATGCCGCGGCGGCGGAAGACGTCCTCGAGGACGGCGGCGGCGTCCGGGTCCTCACCGGGCAGCACGCGGTCCCGGGAGGACACGAGGGTGACCTTCGACCCGAGGGCCTGGTAGGCGCCGGCGAACTCGGCACCGGTCACACCGGAGCCGACCACGATCAGCTCTTCCGGCAGCTCGGTGAGGTCGTAGACCTGGGTCCAGTTGAGGATGCGCTCGCCGTCGGGCTGGGCGTCGGGCAGCTCGCGCGGGTGACCGCCGGTGGCGATGAGGACGGCGTCGGCGACGAGGGTCTCCTCGGTGCCGTCGGCCGCCGTGACGACGACCTTGCGGGAGCCGTCGAGGGCCTGCATGCCGTCCAGCCGGCCGCGGCCGCGCATCACCCGGGCGCCGGCCCGGGTGACGGACGCGGTGATGTCGTGGGACTGGGCGAGCGCGAGCCGCTTCACACGCCGGTTGACCTTGCCGAGGTCCACGCCGACCACCCGGGCCGCCTGCTCCAGGGGCGGGGTGTCGTCGGCGACGATGATCCCCAGCTCCTCGTAGGAGGAGTCGAAGGTGGTCATCACCTCGGCCGTAGCGATAAGAGTCTTCGACGGCACGCAGTCGGTCAGCACCGACGCTCCGCCCAGACCGTCGCAGTCGACGACGGTCACCTCCGCGCCGAGCTGGGCGGCCACCAGGGCCGCCTCGTATCCGCCGGGTCCGCCACCGATGATCACGATCCGAGTCACGTACTCCATTGTCCCGCACGCTTCAAGGTGCTACTGCCCGGGGGCGCACCGGAGGTCCTCGTGGGACACGAGTGACCCGCGATCGCCTGCCGTACCCTCTCTCCATGTCGCTCTACGCCGCGTACGCCGGCAACCTCGACGCGCGGCTGATGTCCCGCCGCGCCCCGCACTCGCCGTTGCGTGCCACCGGGTGGCTGAACGGCTGGCGGCTGACCTTCGGCGGGGAGCAGCTGGGCTGGGAGGGCGCGCTGGCGACGATCGTGGAGGATCCGCTGGCGCAGGTCTTCGTCGGCCTGTACGACCTCGCGCCCATGGACGAGGAGTCGCTCGACCGGTGGGAGGGCGTGGGTCTCGGCATCTACCGCCGGGTCCGTGTGCGCGCGCACACCCTGGACGGCGAGGAGCCGGCCTGGGTGTACGTCCTCAACGGGTACGAGGGCGGGCTGCCGTCGGCGCGGTATCTGGGCGAGGTCGCCGACGCGGCGGAGTCCGCCGGGGCGCCCCACGACTATGTGATGGAACTCCGCAAGCGACCCTGCTGAGCGACCCGACCGCGATTTTCCTGGTCTTTTGCCCACTGCTTGTGGAAAACGACAAGACAACGATCGCAAACCCGTTGGCTCTGTCATCTACGCGCGTAGGCGAGAAGCGGCTACCCTCGTCGGCGTGAACGCATCTCTTCTTCCGGACGACATTCAGGGCGACCCCTACGCCGCCGCCGACGCCGCCGCCGCGCGCCTGCGCGAACTCACCGGCGCCGAGACCCACGACGTCGCCCTCGTGATGGGCTCCGGCTGGGCTCCGGCCGTCGACGCACTGGGCGCACCCGACGCCGAGTTCCAGGTCACCGAGCTGCCCGGCTTCCCGCCGCCGGCCGTCGAGGGGCACGGCGGCAAGATCCGCTCGTACTCCTTCGGTGGCAAGCGCGCGCTGGTCTTCCTGGGCCGCACGCACTACTACGAGGGCCGTGGTGTCGCCGCCGTCGCGCACGGCGTCCGTACGGCCGTGGCCGCCGGCTGCAAGACCGTGGTCCTCACCAACGGCTGCGGCGGCCTGCGCGAGGGCATGCGCCCCGGCCAGCCGGTCCTCATCAGCGACCACATCAACCTGACGGCCACGTCCCCGATCGTCGGCGCCAACTTCGTCGACCTGACGGACCTCTACTCCCCGCGTCTGCGCGCCCTGTGCAAGGAGATCGACCCCACCCTCGAGGAGGGCGTCTACGCGCAGTTCCCCGGCCCGCACTACGAGACCCCGGCCGAGATCCGCATGGCCCGCGTCATCGGCGCGGACCTGGTCGGCATGTCCACGGTCCTCGAGGCGATCGCCGCCCGCGAGGCCGGTGCCGAGGTGCTGGGCATCTCCCTGGTCACCAACCTGGCCGCGGGCATGACCGGTGAGCCCCTCAACCACGAGGAGGTCCTCCAGGCGGGCCGCGACTCGGCAGCCCGCATGGGCCAGCTGCTGACCCAGGTACTGGGCAGGATCTGATCACCGCACGGCACTGAGCGGGGCGTGGCGCTGCGGTCCGGGTGAGCGGGACGCCGGCGCTGCGGTCGCGGTGTGCGGAGCGCGGATGCCGCCGGCGGTGGCGCGATCATGCTCGTCAGTCCTTCGGCCGACCGGGTCGGGTGGGCGGACGGGCGAAGACGGGGGTCCGGGGGCGGAGTCCCCGGCGGGACCAGGCAAACACAGGAGAGGTTGATCCCAAGGTGCACGACGATCTCATCGCCCGGGCCAAGACATGGCTCGCCGAGGATCCCGACGCGGAGACTCGCGACGAACTCGCCGAGCTGATCGACGCCGGTGACACGGCGGAACTGTCGGCCCGCTTCTCCGGCACCCTCCAGTTCGGCACCGCCGGCCTGCGGGGCGAACTCGGCGCCGGCCCCATGCGCATGAACCGCAGCGTCGTCATCCGCGCCGCCGCAGGCCTCGCCGCGTACCTGAAGAAGAACGGGACCCCCCACGGGGACGACCATGCCGGGCTCGTCGTCATCGGCTACGACGCCCGCCACAAGTCCGCCGACTTCGCCCGGGACACCGCCGCCGTGATGACCGGCGCCGGCCTGCGCGCGGCCGTGCTCCCGCGCCCCCTGCCCACCCCGGTCCTGGCCTTCGCCATAAGGCACCTCGGCGCGGTCGCGGGCGTGGAGGTCACCGCCAGCCACAACCCGCCCCGGGACAACGGCTACAAGGTGTACCTCGGCGACGGCTCCCAGATCGTCCCGCCCGCCGACGCGGAGATCGCCGCCGAGATCGACGCCGTCGTCTCCCTGAACGACGTACCCCGCCCGGACCAGGGCTGGGGGACCCTGGACGACTCGGTCCTGGACGCCTACCTCGCCCGCACGGACGCGGTCCTGGCCCCCGGCTCCCCGCGCACCGCCCGCACCGTCTACACGGCGATGCACGGCGTCGGCAAGGACGTCCTGCTCGCCGCGTTCGCCCGTGCCGGCTTCCCCGAGCCGGTGCTGGTCGCCGAGCAGGCCGAGCCGGACCCGGACTTCCCGACGGTCGCCTTCCCCAACCCGGAGGAGCCGGGCGCGATGGACCTGGCGTTCGCCCGGGCCCGCGCCACCGACCCGGACCTGATCGTCGCCAACGACCCCGACGCCGACCGCTGCGCCGTGGCCGTCAAGGACGGCGGCGACTGGCGCATGCTGCGCGGTGACGAGGTCGGCGCCCTGCTCGCCGCCCACCTGGTCCGCCGCGGAGCGCGCGGCACCTTCGCCGAGTCGATCGTCTCCTCCTCCCTGCTCGGCCGGATCGCCGAGAAGGCGGGCCTGCCGTACGAGGAGACCCTGACCGGCTTCAAGTGGATCGCCCGCGTCGACGGCCTGCGCTACGGCTACGAGGAGGCCCTGGGCTACTGCGTGGACCCCGAGGGCGTGCGCGACAAGGACGGCATCACGGCCGCGCTGCTGATCACGGAGCTGGCGTCCGTGCTCAAGGAGGAGGGCCGTACGCTCCTCGACCTCCTCGACGACCTCGCCGTCGAGCACGGCCTGCACGCCACCGACCAGCTGTCGGTGCGCGTCCAGGACCTCTCGCTCATCGCCGCCGCGATGCGCCGCCTGCGTGAGCAGCCGCCGACCGAGCTGGCGGGGTTGTCCATCACCCGCGCCGAGGACCTCACGCGGGGCACGGACAAGCTGCCGCCCACGGACGGCCTGCGCTACACCCTCGACGGTGCCCGTGTCATCGTCCGCCCGAGCGGCACCGAGCCCAAGCTGAAGTGCTACCTGGAGGTCGTCGTACCGGTCGCGGACCACGCCGGGCTCCCGGCCGCCCGCGCCCGCGCGGCCGAGCTGCTGGACGCCGTGAAGCGCGACCTGTCGGCGGCCGCCGGCATCTGAGCCCCGCCGCCGAGCCGCCGCCTCGGAGCCCCCGCTCGGGGTGCCCCTGCCGGGGCGGCCCGGCCGGTGGGCAGGCGACGGTTCTGCGGGCCTTTCCCGGCGGACCGCTCAGGGCAGGGGGACGGTCGGGGCAGGCACACCAGGGCGGCGGTCCACGCGATCGCCTGGAGCGGCGCCAGGGGCCACAGGGGACGGCCCCGGCGCTCATTCCCGGCGCTCGTTCCCGGCCGGTGCGGCGGGCGCAGCGCCGGGTCCCGCCCCCAGGGCGGTGGTCTCCGCTGCGGTCCGCTCGTGCGGGTGCGGCGGCCCGAACCGGCGCTCCGGCCACGGCCGGCGGGGGCGCGTTCGCCGGTCACGGCGCGACGAGGCCCGCCGGTCGTCCGGCTCCAGCCCGGTTCCCGCGCACTCGACGGTTCTCGTACGGTGCGGGCGGGCCGGCCCGGGGTCGAGGCGCTCGGCCCGGGCGAGTCGTGGTCCGCCGGTCAGGCGGCCGGGGCCGCCCCGCGGACCGTCGCTCAGCCCACCGCCAGCAGAATCGCCAGCAGTACGGCTCCGGCCACCGCCGGCGCGGCGATCTCGTAGGCCCAGCGGACCGTCGTCTCGCCCTGGGCGGTCTCCGCCTCCGCGCGCCGCTCGAGCAGGTCGCGCAGGTCGTCCATGACCTGGTCGGTCTCCGCCCGGGTCGGCCCGGTGTCCGCGCCGCGCAGGCCGAACCCGCCGAGGCCGAGACCGCTCGGCCCGAGTCCGCCGACCCGTCCGCCCGGCGTCACGCCCCGGGCCGCGTCCGCCGCCGCCCGCTGCTGCCGGCGAGTCGCCTTCTTGCGGCCCCGCAGCGAGACGGGGATCGCCCACAGCTGGTACTTGGCACCGGACTTGGCGACGACCTCGTTGGAGTAGCCGGAGCGCAGGCCGGCGACATCGCCCCAGGGCAGGGTGACCACCCGGAAGGGGTTGCGGATGCGCAGCCGGTCCTCGTTGGCGAAGACCGCGGGCCGGAGCGTGAAGGCGACCACCAGGGGAACGGCCAGGATCATCCCGGCGAGCGCCAGCCACGGGGTGCGGCCGTGGCCCTTGAACAGCGCGTCGAAGCCCAGCCAGCACGCGACCACGAGCAGCAGCACGCCGCCCGCGAGCGCCATGGGCGAGCGGTAGATCCGGTCCTTGGCGGCGGGCACCGGAGGCTGTGGCGCGGGTGACTGGTGGTCCGGGGTGGTCATGGTCCCGATTCTGCCCGACACCGGCGGCGCTGCCCCCACCCGCACCGAGACCGGCGCTCATCCGTGATCTCCGCAGGAGCGATGAGCACCCGGGGGTATACATTCGCTACGCGCGTAGATATGCTCGTCTGGTGACCATGCCCACCTCCCCCAAGTTCTCGGCTTCGCTCGAACAGGGCGGTGCCCCCACACCCACAGCACCCGCTCTCGCAGACGTCACCGCGTCCGACAGCACGCTGCGCCGCTTCCTGCACGGGCTGCCCGGCGTCGACGCGGTCGGCCTGGAGGCGCGCGCCGCGTCTCTCGGCACCCGTTCCATCAAGACCACCGCGAAGGCGTACGCCATCGACCTCGCCATCTCGATGGTCGACCTGACGACGCTGGAAGGCGCGGACACCCCGGGCAAGGTCCGGGCGCTCGGCGCCAAGGCGGTCCATCCCGACCCCACGGACCGTACGAGCCCGACCACGGCCGCGGTCTGCGTCTACCCCGACATGGTGGCCGTCGCCAAGGAGGCCGTCGCCGGCTCCGGCGTGAAGGTCGCCTCGGTGGCCACCGCCTTCCCGGCCGGCCGCGCCGCCCTCGACGTGAAGCTGGCCGACGTCCGCGACGCGGTCGCCGCCGGCGCCGACGAGATCGACATGGTCATCGACCGGGGCGCGTTCCTCGCCGGCAAGTACCTGAAGGTGTACGACGAGATCGTCGCCGTGAAGGAGGCCTGCGGGACGAGCGCCCGGCTGAAGGTCATCTTCGAGACCGGCGAGCTGTCGACGTACGACAACATCCGCCGCGCCTCCTGGCTCGGCATGCTGGCCGGCGCCGACTTCATCAAGACCTCCACCGGCAAGGTCGCCGTCAACGCGACCCCCGCCAACACCCTGCTGATGCTTCAGGCGGTGCGCGACTTCCGCGCCCAGACCGGCGTCCAGGTCGGCGTGAAGCCCGCCGGCGGCATCCGCACCAGCAAGGACGCCATCAAGTTCCTCGTCCTGGTCAACGAGACCGCCGGCGCGGACTGGCTGGACAACCACTGGTTCCGCTTCGGCGCCTCCTCGCTCCTGAACGACCTGCTGATGCAGCGCCAGAAGCTGGCCACCGGCCGCTACTCCGGCCCCGACTACGTGACGGTGGACTGATCATCATGGCTTCCGTATTCGAATACGCACCGGCGCCCGAGTCCCGCTCGGTCGTCGACATCGCCCCCTCCTACGGCCTGTTCATCGACGGCGAGTTCGTGGACGCGGCCGACGGCAAGGTCTTCAAGACGGTCAGCCCGTCGACCGAGGAGGTCCTCTCCGAGGTCGCGCAGGCCGGCGCCGAGGACGTCGACCGGGCCGTGAGGGCCGCCCGCAAGGCGTTCGGGAAGTGGTCGGCGCTCCCCGGCTCCGAGCGCGCCAAGTACCTGTTCCGCATCGCCCGGATCATCCAGGAGCGCAGCCGTGAGCTGGCCGTCCTGGAGACGCTGGACAACGGCAAGCCGATCAAGGAGACCCGCGACGCGGACCTCCCCCTGGTCGCCGCGCACTTCTTCTACTACGCGGGCTGGGCCGACAAGCTGGACCACGCCGGCTTCGGCACGAACCCGAGGCCGCTCGGTGTCGCCGGCCAGGTCATCCCCTGGAACTTCCCCCTGCTGATGCTGGCGTGGAAGATCGCCCCGGCTCTCGCGACCGGCAACACGGTCGTCCTGAAGCCCGCCGAGACGACCCCGCTGTCCGCCCTGTTCTTCGCGGACATCTGCCGCCAGGCGGGCCTGCCCAAGGGTGTCGTCAACATCCTTCCGGGCTACGGCGACGCGGGCGCCGCGCTCGTCGCGCACCCCGACGTGAACAAGGTCGCCTTCACCGGCTCCACGGCCGTCGGCAAGGAGATCGCCCGCACGGTCGCCGGCACGGACAAGAGGCTCACCCTCGAGCTGGGCGGCAAGGGCGCCAACATCGTCTTCGACGACGCGCCCGTCGACCAGGCGGTGGAGGGGATCGTCAACGGCATCTTCTTCAACCAGGGCCAGGTCTGCTGCGCCGGTTCCCGCCTGCTGGTCCAGGAGTCGGTCCAGGACGAGCTGCTGGACTCCCTGAAGCGCCGGCTGTCCACCCTGCGCCTCGGCGACCCGCTGGACAAGAACACCGACATCGGCGCGATCAACTCCGCCGAGCAGCTGGCGCGGATCACCGCGCTGGCCGAGCAGGGCGAGGCGGAGGGCGCCGAGCGCTGGTCGCCGGCCTGCGAACTGCCCACGTCCGGTTACTGGTTCGCCCCGACGCTCTTCACGAACGTCACCCAGGCGCACACCGTCGCCCGCGACGAGATCTTCGGCCCGGTGCTGTCGGTCCTCACCTTCCGCACCCCGGACGAGGCCGTCGCCAAGGCCAACAACACGCAGTACGGCCTGTCGGCCGGTATCTGGACCGAGAAGGGCTCGCGGATCCTGGCCGTCGCGAACAAGCTGCGCGCCGGTGTCGTCTGGTCCAACACGTTCAACAAGTTCGACCCGACCTCGCCGTTCGGCGGCTACAAGGAGTCGGGCTTCGGCCGCGAGGGCGGCCGCCACGGCCTGGAGGCGTACCTCGCCCCGTCGAGCCCGGAGGGCGAGCGATAAATGAGCACCGCAGAGAAGACCGAACGGCAGCGACTCACTGTCTTCAAGACCTACAAGCTGTACGTCGGCGGGAAGTTCCCGCGTTCCGAGAGCGGCCGGGTGTACGAGGTGACGGACTCGAAGGGCAACTGGCTGGCCAATGCTCCGCAGTCCTCCCGCAAGGACGCCCGTGACGCCGTGGTCGCGGCCCGCAAGGCGTTCGGCGGCTGGGCCGGCGCGACCGCCTACAACCGCGGCCAGGTCCTCTACCGCGTGGCGGAGATGCTGGAGGGCCGCCGGGACCAGTTCGTGCGCGAAGTGGCCGACGCGGAGGGCCTGTCCAAGTCCAAGGCGGCGGCGGTCGTGGACGCCACGATCGACCGCTGGGTCTGGTACGCGGGCTGGACCGACAAGATCGCCCAGGTGATCGGCGGGGCCAACCCGGTCGCCGGCCCGTTCTTCAACCTCTCCTCCCCGGAGCCCACCGGTGTGGTCGCCGTCGTGGCCCCGCAGGAGTCGTCCTTCCTCGGCCTGGTCTCGGTCGTGGCCCCGGTGATCGCCACCGGCAACACCGCGGTCGTGATCGCCTCCGAGAAGGCCCCGCTGCCCGCCCTGTCCCTGGGCGAGGTGCTGGCCACCTCCGACGTACCGGGCGGCGTGGTCAACGTCCTGTCCGGCCGCACGGCGGAGATCGCGGCGCCGCTGGCCGCGCACCAGGACGTCAACGCGATCGACCTCGCGGGCGCCGACGAGGTGCTGGCCAAGGAGCTGGAGATCGCGGCGGCGGACAACCTCAAGCGCGTCCTGCGTCCACAGCCTGTGGACTACTTCCGGACGCCGGGCACCGAGCGCATGACGGCGTTCCTGGAGACCAAGACGGTCTGGCATCCGACGGGTTCGCTGGGCGCGTCCGGGTCGTCGTACTGACGCACCGAAGCACCGGCGTACGGAGCGCGGAGGGGACGGCGGTCCCGGCCGGTCACGGGTGGCCCGCGGCCGGCCGTGACCCGCGGCCGAGCCGCACCCCCCGCGCCCTCGTGGAGCGCTTCAGTCGCCCAGTGAGCCCAGCACGTACCCGACCACCGGCACGCTGCCGATCGACGGAGCCTCCGCCACCGGCCGCGTCAGCCGCCGCGACTCCACGGGCTGGAAATCGGCGACCTGGGTGCCCACCCCGTTGTCGAGCGGGTCCACCCCCGTGCCCGCCAGCGGGTTGGGCCTGAGGCCGGCGACCGGGCCGGTGACGTGACCGGCGATGCCCGTCGCCGCGCTCAGGCCCGCCTGCGGGTCCACGTGACCGATTCCCGCGGGCCGGTAGTTGAGACCGGCGACCGGAATCGAGTCGGCGGACGCCGTTGCCGCCCCCGCGCCCAGGGCCGCTCCGGCGGCCGCGAGGGCGATCAGCGCGCGCTGCGCGGTGGGGTGCTGGGAAGAGGTGTGTCGGGCCATCGCTGGTGCCGCCTTCTGATGCTCAGGGTAATGAGGTCGACACGAAGGGTAGTTGAGGCGCGGCTCACGCTCAAAAGCCGACCCGCGGGGTCGGCAGGCGGCGCCCCATGCGTCAAACTGGTGTTCCGTGAGCATTCATCCCCCGTCTCCCGCCCGTGTCGTGCTGCTGTGCGGCCCCTCGGGCTCGGGCAAGTCCCTCGTCGCCGCCCGTTCCGGGCTTCCGGTCCTGCGCCTGGACGACTTCTACAAGGAAGCCGACGACCCGACTCTGCCCCTGGTGGAGGGCAGTTCGGACATCGACTGGGACCACCCTGAGTCGTGGGACGCCGACGTTGCGGTCGAGGCCATCGCCCGGCTCTGCGCCACGGGGTCGACGCCGGTGCCGGTGTACGACCTCTCGCAGAGCGCCCGTACCGGCGAGGAGATCCTGAGCATCGGCCGTACCCCGCTGTTCATCGCGGAGGGGATATTCGCCGCGGAGATCGTCGAGCGGTGCCGGCAGCGGGGCGTGCTCGCGGACGCCCTGTGCCTGTCCCGCGGTCCGGTCACCACCTTCCGGCGCCGCTTCCTGCGGGACCTCAAAGAGGGCCGCAAGTCGGTGCCGTTCCTGCTGCGCCGCGGCTGGCGGCTGATGCGCGCGGAACGGTCGATCGTCTCCCGCCAGGTGTCGCTGGGCGCGTATCCGTGCGACCGCGAGGAGGCACTGAGCCGGCTGGCGGCAGCGGCGGCGGGCCGGCAGACGCGCCGGCAGACGGTGGCGTAACCGCCGCGGGGAACGCGAAACGGGACTGGTCGGACCCCCCGGCCCACCAGTCCCGCTCCCCTGTGACTCCCCCGTGTTCCCCCGTGGGTCCACCCCCCAGTGGCCCCCCCTGTTTCCCCCGTGCTCCCCCCTTCGCCTCAGGCGACCAGCTCGCCGAAGGCGTCCTCCTCGTCACGGCCGAAGCTGAGGACCTCGTCCTCGCGCAGCCGGCGGAGCGACCGCCAGATGCTGGACTTCACCGTGCCGACACTGATGCCGAGGATCTCCGCGATCTCCGGGTCCGTGCGGCCCTCGTAGTAGCGCAGGACCAGCATGGTGCGCTGCGGCTCGGGCAGCCGGGCCAGCGCCTGCCAGAGGACCGCGCGCAGCTCGGTGCCGCGCATCGCGTCCGTCTCGCCCGGCGTCTCGGGCAGTTCCTCGGTCGGGTACTCGTTGAGCTTGCGGCGCCGCCAGGCGCTGATGTGCAGGTTGGTCATGGTGCGGCGGAGGTATCCGCCGACCGCCGCCTTGTCGCTGATCCGGTCCCACGCCTTGTACGTCGAGAACAGCGCGCTCTGCAGCAGGTCCTCGGCCTCGAAACGGTCGCCGGTCAGGTGGTAGGCGGTGGCGTACAGGGAGGCGCGGCGCTCCTGGACGTAGGCGGTGAACTCCGCCTCCGTCAGCGAACGACGCTCCCCCGAGTCCTCCCTGTACGCGGATCCCCCGTGCGTCTCCCCCGTGCGGGCGTCAACCACCGTCATGTAGGGCTGGCGCCCCTGCTGCATGGTCACGGTGTGCTGACGCCCGGTGCCGCGAGCGCACCCCCGCCCGCTCACGGCACCGGACTTCTCCGGACCGGACCCCCGGTGCACGTCGTGCAGACGCGTGACCACTGCGCTGGTGCTGATGCTGTGCAGCGTGTTCATCTCGCGCTCCCCGTCGTGGACTTCCGGTGATTCGGTCGTGCTCCGGACTGGTTCCGGCTGGCCGCCGTGCCCGTGCCCAAAAGACTGCCGGGGCCACTTCATCGCCGTGTCCGTCGACTGTCACAGACCTGTCACAGGGGTCCGGCACACTGCCGTCACAGACGGCACACAGCTGGTGGCGGTACGCGGGGATCGGTCCCACAGGTCGTCCGCCGGCCCCTCCATGGGCCAGAATGAGCCCCGTGCCTTCCCTGTTGCTGATCGAGGACGACGACGCCATCCGCACGGCCCTGGAACTCTCCCTGACGCGCCAGGGACACCGGGTGGCCACCGCTGCCAGCGGCGAGGACGGTCTGAAGCTGCTGCGCGAGCAGCGGCCGGACCTGATCGTGCTGGACGTGATGCTGCCCGGCATCGACGGGTTCGAGGTGTGCCGGCGCATCCGGCGCACCGACCAGCTGCCGATCATCCTGCTGACCGCGCGCAGCGACGACATCGACGTGGTGGTCGGGCTGGAGTCCGGCGCCGACGACTATGTGGTCAAGCCGGTGCAGGGGCGGGTGCTGGACGCCCGGATCCGGGCCGTGCTGCGGCGCGGGGAACGCGAGTCCAGCGACTCGGCGACGTTCGGCAGCCTCGTCATCGACCGTTCGGCGATGACCGTGACGAAGAACGGCGTGGATCTGCAGCTGACCCCGACCGAGCTGAGGCTGCTGCTGGAGCTGAGCCGGCGGCCCGGCCAGGCGCTGTCCCGGCAGCAACTGCTGCGGCTGGTGTGGGAGCACGACTACCTGGGCGACTCGCGCCTGGTGGACGCGTGCGTCCAGCGGCTGCGCGCCAAGGTGGAGGACGTGCCCTCCTCCCCGACCCTGATCCGTACCGTCCGTGGTGTCGGCTACCGCCTGGACACGCCTCAGTGACCGAAACGCAAGGGGGGCTGCGCGGCTGGACCGCGGGGCGCAAGGGAAGTCTGTCGCGGCTGCGGTTCACCAGCCTCAGGCTGCGACTGGTCGTGGTCTTCGCCCTGGTGGCGCTCACCGCCGCGGTGTCGGCGTCGGGCATCGCCTACTGGCTGAACCGGGAGGCCGTGCTCACCCGCGCCCAGGACGCGGTGCTGCGCGACTTCCGGCAGGAGATGCAGAACCGCGCCGGGGCGCTGCCGGAGCACCCCACGCAGGACGCGCTGCAGCGCGTCGCGGGCCAGATGGCCGACGGCAGCCAGCACTTCAGCGTGCTGCTGGTCGGCCAGGACGCGAGCGGCAAGACGGTGTACGGCAACTCCGGCGGCCTCAACGGCTTCTCGCTGGAGGACGTGCCCGAGTCGCTGCGCGCGGCCGTGAACAAGCGGCAGAAGGTGACCGACTCCAACAAGGAGCCGTACCACCTGTACTGGCAGCGGGTCACGGACCACGGCACGCCGTATCTGGTGGCCGGCACGAGGGTGATCGGCGGCGGCCCGACGGGCTACATGGCGAAGTCCCTGGAGCCGGAGGCCAAGGACCTCAACTCGCTGGCCTGGTCGCTGGGCATCGCCACCGGGCTCGCGCTGATCGGCGCCGCGCTGCTCGCGCAGGCCGCCGCCACGACCGTACTGAAACCGGTGCACCGGCTCGGGGTGGCCGCCCGGCGTCTGGGCGAGGGCAAGCTGGACACCCGGCTGCGGGTGTCCGGCACGGACGAACTCGCCGATCTGTCCCGGACGTTCAACAACGCGGCCGAGGCGCTGGAGCAGCGGGTGGCGGAGATGGCGGCCCGGGACGAGGCCTCGCGCCGGTTCGTGGCCGACATGTCGCACGAGCTGCGGACGCCGCTGACCGCCATCACCGCCGTCACGGAGGTGCTGGAGGAGGAGCTGGAGTTCGAGTCGGGGAGCATCGACCCGATGATCGAACCGGCGGTCCGGCTGGTGGTCAGCGAGACCCGCCGGCTGAACGACCTGGTCGAGAACCTGATGGAGGTCACCCGCTTCGACGCGGGCACCGCCCGGCTGGTCCTGGACGACGTCGACGTCGCCGACCAGATCACCGCCTGCATCGACGCCCGCGCCTGGCTGGACGCGGTCGAGCTGGACGCCGAGCGCGGCATCCACGCCCAACTGGACCCGCGCCGCCTGGACGTCATCCTCGCCAATCTGATCGGCAACGCGCTCAAGCACGGCGGATCGCCGGTGCGGGTGTCGGTGCGGGAGGCGGACGAGGAGGTGGTGATCCAGGTCCGCGACCACGGGCCCGGCATCCCCGAGGACGTCCTTCCGCACGTCTTCGACCGCTTCTACAAGGCGAGCGCCTCCCGGCCGCGCTCCGAGGGCAGCGGCCTCGGTCTGTCCATCGCCCTGGAGAACGCCCACATCCACGGCGGCGAGATCACGGCCGCCAACTCACCCGACGGCGGCGCGGTGTTCACGCTGCGGCTGCCCCGGGACGCCTCACGGCTGACCGAGGAGGCCGACGAGGGCCGGCACGACGGCGGGACCGGCACGACCGACAGGGACGACTCTGCGAGGAAGGAGGGGTCATGACCGTACGACGCCTGCTGGCGCTGCCCCTCCTGGGCGCGCTGCTCACCGGCTGCGGCATCCGGGCCACGGAGGTGCCGACCGACTTCGGGGCCGCGCCCTCCAGGGTGGCGTGCTCGCTGGCCGGGTCCGACGTGTCCACGCAGTCCTCGCAGGGCGTGCCGGTGCAGGTCTTCCTGCTGTGCGGGGCGTCCCTGGTGACCGTCGACCGGACGGTGCGCGTCCCGGACGGCACCCCGGACGCCCGGCGCCGGGTGATCGTGGCACAGGGGCTGCTGGACCAGCTCGCCGCGGCCCCGTCGGCCCCGGAGAAGGCGGCGGGCTACACGACGTACGTGCCGGGCGCCCTGAGCGTGTCCGGGCCCGGCCCGAAGGACCCCGAGGACACCCTGCGGCTGAGCAGCGCCCCGAGCCGCCTCAGCTCCTACGCCCTCGCGCAGCTGGTGTGCACCTTGTCCGATTCCGCCGCCACCGAGGGCGACGGCTCGGTCATCCTGGGCGGCCCCGGCACCACCCCGCTGCGCCGCTACGACTGCACCGACGACGTCCGCAACCGCCCGGGCTCCACGGAGCCGCCGTCCAGCGCGGTCACCGGCCCGTAGGCCGAACGCGGCCGCGCCGTCGCGGGGCGCTCTTCGCGCCGGACGACGGTGGGTCGTCGGCCGGAAAGTTTCGGTACGGAACCGTTCGGGTCCGGCTCTGCGTCTAGGGGGGCGTGCAGCGTCAAGGCTCCAACGGCGGCAGCGCCGAGATCCGCATCCGTGTGACGGGGGGCGTCCTCCTCGTCGCCCACCTCACCCTCGTCGGCTGGCTGATGCTGCGGCCCCTGGACGTGCCCTGGGTGATGCCCCCCAACCTGCACCCGACGGCCGGCATCCGGGCCGATCTGGCGCTGGGCTGGCCGGCGGCCGCGAAGCCCCTCGGCGAGGGCCTGGCGCTGCTCGCCCCGCTGGGCGTGCTGCTGCCGATGGCGCACGGCAGGCTGACCGTCTCCCCGCTCGCCTCGCTGCTCCGTACGGCGGCCGCGGCCGCCTTGGTCTCCCTCGGCATCGCCCTGCTGCAGACCGGCGTTCCGGGCCGGGTCGTGGACGTCGACTCGCTGCTGCTGAACACCTTCGGCGTGATCCTGGCCCACCTCGCCGTCGTACCGGCCGGCCGTGCCCGGCTGCGTCGCCGGGAGACGCCCGAGCACGCCGGGGCGGGGCCGGTCACCGTGCAGGAGGAGCTGTCTCAGGGTCGCACCCCGACGATTCCCAGGGTCGGGGTCGCCCCGTAGAGCGACGCTTCGTCCCCTTCGTCTCCCTACCGTGGAAGTCAGCTGGGGACGCCGCTCGGGCGGCCCCGACCACGGCCCGCCGAGCGGGCCGGCGACCACGGAGGAGACCGTCATGAGCGCCCTTGCCCGCCCCACCCACGGCCGCATGATCGGCGGAGTGTGCGCCGCGCTGGCCCGGCGTTTCGGCACCTCCGCGACGACGATGCGGGTGATCTTCCTGCTGTCCTGCCTGCTGCCGGGCCCGCAGTTCCTGCTCTACATAGCGCTGTGGATCCTGCTGCCCTCGGAGGACAAGGCCCGCGCCGCCTGGTGAGCATCGGGCACGCGAACGCCGCCGGGGCACTGCCGGACGGGCCGGGGCACCCGACGGCGGCGTGACGAGGCAGGACTCACCGGCCTGGCGTCGACCGGCAGGCCTCAGCCGACCGGGACACCGTTCACCGGCAGGCCGCGGGTGGGCAGGCCGTGCGTGGGCAGGCCGCGCGTGGGCAGCCCGCCCAGCAGAGCCGGGACCGGCTTGGTCGGGTTCTCGGCGACCTTCTGCGCGATCGGCTGCGCGGCGGCGAGACCCTTGCCGACGGCCGGCACCGCGGCGGCGGCACCTCGTTCCGCCACCGGCTTGACCTTCTTCAGCGCCCCGCTGTCGGGCAGCGCCTCGATGACCTGGGCGGGCGGCAGCGTCTTGGTGACGGTGTCCAGGGTCTGCGCGGAGTCGGGGACGGCCGGGGCGGCGCCGGCCGCGCCCGCACCGGCGGCGGCGAAGGCGACACCGAGGGCGGCGACACCGAGGGTCTTGGCAGCAGACTGCTTCATGGTGGATGCGTCCTTGAAAGCGTAAACGGAGATCACAGGAGATCTGAGCGGTCCACGACCGTAAACATGCCGGACCGGCCGCCGCAAACACCGAAATGCGGACGCCTCGTGATCGCGCGTCCGCATTCCCTGCCGGAAACGGGCCGGTGGCTAGCCCTCCGAACCACCGGAACCGCTGGTGGAGGCAGTCTGCTGGAACAGCCATTCGGATTTCAGCTCGGCATAGCCGGGCTTGACCACGTCATTGATCATCGCGAGTCGTTCATCGAAAGGAATGAACGCTGATTTCATCGCATTGACGGAGAACCACTGCAGATCGTCGAGCGTGTAACCGAACGCCTCGACGAGATGCTCGAATTCCCGGCTCATGGTGGTGTGCGACATCAGCCGGTTGTCGGTGTTCACGGTGGCCCGGAAGTGCAGCCGGCGCAGCAGTCCGATGGGGTGCTCGGCGTAGGAGGGCGCGGCCCCTGTCTGCAGGTTGGAGCTGGGGCACAGCTCCAGCGGGATCCGCTTGTCCCGGACGTACGAGGCCAGCCGTCCGAGCTGCACCGTGCCGTCCTCGCGGACCTCGATGTCGTCGATGATCCGCACGCCGTGGCCGAGCCGGTCGGCGCCGCACCACTGCAGCGCCTGCCAGATGGAGGGCAGCCCGAAGGCCTCGCCGGCGTGGATGGTGAAGTGGTTGTTCTCGCGCTTGAGGTACTCGAAGGCGTCGAGATGCCGGGTGGGCGGGTAGCCGGCCTCGGCACCGGCGATGTCGAAGCCGACCACGCCGGAGTCCCGGTGACGGTTGGCGAGTTCGGCGATCTCCAGGGAGCGGGCCGCGTGCCGCATGGCGGTCAGCAGGGCTCCGACCCGGATGCGGTGGCCGTTCTCCCGGGCGAGCCGCTGGCCCTGCCGGAACCCCTCGTTGACGGCCTCCACCACCTGTTCCAGAGTCAGTCCCCGGTCGAGGTGCTGCTCGGGCGCGTAGCGCACCTCGGCGTAGACGACCCCGTCCTCAGCGAGGTCCTCGGCGCACTCCCGGGCGACCCGGACCAGGGCCTCACGCGTCTGCATGACACCGACGGTGTGACTGAAGGTCTCCAGATAGCGCTCCAGCGAGCCGGAGTCGGCGGCCTCGTGGAACCAGATGCCCAGCTTGTCCGGGTCGCTCTCGGGAAGGTCCGCGTAGCCGGCCTCCCGGGCGAGTTCGACGACGGTGCCCGGGCGGAGCCCGCCGTCGAGATGATCGTGCAGCAGAACCTTGGGCGCCCGGCGGATCTGGTCCGGCGTCGGAACATGCGCCGGCACGGTGGCCGGGACCGTCCCGGTCGGTGCAGTCTGGCTCGTCATTTCCGCACTCTAGCGCCTACGCGCGTAGAGCGCCCGGTGTACGCGGCGGCTTCTTCCCGGCACTTTTCCGTCGATACGCAACGGTGACCGCACGTACGGGTTTGGTACACCGCGCCTTCTGACACTGTTCTGTCATGGGACAGCAAGCGACGCCGGTGCGAACGGCCAGGCTGGGAAAGGCAGTCGGCCCGGAGCCGACGGCGGTCGGCGGAGCGGTGCTGCTGCTCCCCGGCGGTGAGGAGGTCTCCGCCCGCAGGCCGTCCCCCCTGTGGGCGACGGCCTTCGTTCGCTCCCTGAGCCGCCGCATCGCCCGCGCGGGCCGCGAGGAGGGACTGGCCGTCCACACCGTGCAGTACCGCTACCGGGGCTGGAACGGCAGCGAGGCGCATCTCGCGGCGGACGCGGAGTGGGCGGCCGACGAGGTCGTCCGACGGTACGGCGACGTCCCCGTGTGTCTGGTCGGCGTGGACATGGGCGGCCGGGCGGCGCTGCGCGCGGGCGGCCACGAAGCGGTGAACTCCGTCGTCGCGCTGGCTCCCTGGCTGCCGGAGGAGGACGTCGCCGCTCCCGCCGAGCCGGTGAAGCAGCTGGTGGGGCGCCGGGTGCTGATCGTGCACGGCACGAACGACGAACGGACCGATCCCGAGCTGTCGTTCCGGTTCGCCGCGCGGGCGAAGAAGGCGAACCGGGAGGTGTGCCGGTTCGAGGTGCACTCCGACGGACACGGGCTGCACGGGCATCGCGACGAGGTGTGCTGCCTCGCCCTGGACTTCGCGATGGGGGCGTTGTTCGGCTGCCCGGTCTCCCGGCCGGTGGAGGACGCGCTGGCGGCTCCCCCGCCCATCGGGCTCCGGATGCCGCTGGCCGCGGGGTTCGGCAGGTCGTTGAGGCGGTAGGGGTGGGGACTGCCGTCTGCCGAGCGCGGGGGGCGTGGCCGGTCCGCGGGTGCCCGTGCCTGTCAGGCCGGCAGCAGGTTGCCCCTCCTGGAGAGCAGGAACTTCTTGAAGGCGGCCACCGGTGGGGTGTCCGGGCGGTCGGCCAGCCAGGCGACGCCGATCTCCCGCGCCGCCCTGGGAGCCGTCACCGCCAGCTCCGCCACCCCCGGGCGCGGGACCGTCGGGGGAGGCAGCAGAGCGACCCCCAGACCCGCCGCCACCAGACCCCTCAGGGTCTCCGCCTCCTCGCCCTCGAAGGCGATGCGCGGCTTGAACCCGGCCTCCCGGCACAAGGCGTCGGTGATGCGGCGCAGGCCGTAACCCGGCTCCAGGGTGACGAAGGTTTCCTCGGCGGCCTCGGCCAGCCGGATGCGCCGGCGGGCCGCCAGAGGGTGGTCGGCGGGCACCACCAGGCGCAGTTTCTGCTCGTCCAGACGGCGGGCGACCAGGTCGGGCGCATCGGGCACCGGAGAGGTGAGGCAGAGATCCAGCTCGCCCGCCCGCAGCCCCTCCAGCATCGCCTCGCCGTAGTTCTGGACCAGGCTGAAGCGCACGCGCGGATGGTCCGCGCGGAAGGCGTGCAGCAGGCCCGGTACGGTCTCCGCGCCCATGGTGTGCAGGAAACCGAAGGCGACCTTGCCGGTGGCCGGGTCGGCGTCCGCGCGGACCTCCTCGACGGCGCGCCGGATCTCGGCGAGGGCGCGCTCGACCGAGGCGAAGAAGGTGCGGCCGGCGGTGGTCAGGGACACCGTGCGGCCGTGGCGGGCGAACAGGTCGACGCCGAGGTCCTGCTCCAGGCGGGTCATCGCGCGGGACAGGGTGGACTGGGGGACGTTCATCTCCAGGGCGGCCCGGGTGACGTGCTCGGTACGGGCCACGCCGGCGAAGTAGGCGAGGCGGGGAGCGAGCAGCCTCGACATCTCTGACATGTCTTCTGTGTCACCGGACGGTGACAGTCGCGTCTGTGACCTCTGCTGATGCGCCATGGGAACGATTATGGCGATTCCATGCATTGGACGGATGAGAGGCCCGTACCTACGGTCGAAGCATGTCTCCCGCCAGTACCGGGGCGTCCGCCACCGTGGACGCCGTCACGCCCGCCCCCTCCTCCGACTCCCGCATGACGCCGGGCGGCCCCGGCTACCGCCGGATGAGCTTCGCCCTCTTCCTCGCCGGAGTCGCGACCTTCGCCCTGCTGTACTCCACCCAGGCCCTGCTGCCGTTGATCTCCGCAGAGTTCGGGGTCGCGGCGAGCGAGGCCAGCTGGACCGTGGCGGCCGCGACCGGCGGTCTGGCCCTGTTCGTCCTGCCCATGAGTGCCCTGTCGGAGCGCTTCGGGCGCCGTACGGTGATGACGGCCTCGCTGGCCGTCGCGGTCACGGTCGGGATGCTGGTGCCCTTCGCGCCGTCGATCGGCGCGCTGGTCGTGCTGCGGGCGGTGCAGGGTGCGGCGCTCGCCGGCCTGCCCGCCTCGGCGACGGCCTACCTGGCCGAGGAGGTCCGGCCGAAGGCGCTGGTCACGGCGATCGGCCTGTTCGTCGCGGGCAACAGCGTCGGCGGCATGAGCGGCCGGGTGATCACCGGCTGGGTGGCCCAGGAGTGGGGGTGGCGGGTCTCGGTGGGCGTGATCGGCGCGGTCGCGGTCGCGTGTGCGGTGGCCTTCCGGCTGCTGCTGCCGGCGCCGAAGCACTTCAAGGAGGGCTCGCTGCGCCCGCGCGTGCTGCTCGGCACGGTCCGCGACCACCTCTCCGACCCGCTGCTGCGCCGCCTGTACGCGATCGGCGCCCTGTTCATGACCGTCTTCGGCGGCGTCTACACGGTGATCGGCTACCGCCTGACCGAGCAGCCGTTCGGGCTGCCGCAGGGCATCGTGGGCTCGATCTTCCTGGTGTACCTGGTGGGCACGGTGTCGGCGTCCACGGCGGGCCGTCTGGTGGGCCGCCTCGGCCGCCGGGGCGCGCTCTACCTGGCGGGGGGTACGACCGCGACGGGTCTGCTCCTGTCACTGACCTCCTCGCTCCCCCTGGTCCTGCTGGGCCTGGTGCTGATCACGGCCGGCTTCTTCGCCGGGCACGCGGTCGCCTCCTCGGCCGTCAGCAAGACGGCCACGCACGGCCGCGCCCAGGCCTCGGCGCTCTACCAGTCCGCGTACTACATCGGCTCCAGCGCCGGCAGCACGGTCGGCGCGACGGCCTTCCACGCGGGCGGCTGGACCGGCACCGTCGGCGTCGGACTCCTCGCGGTCCTCGGCGTCGTGACGATCACGGTCCTCGGTTCGCGGGCGGCGCGGGTGACGGCCCGCCAAAACCCCGAGCAGCCGGCGCTCCGTGCCACCTGCAAGGCGTGATCCGCCACGCCGGGGTACAAGCACCCCGGAACTGCCGAACCGATCGCGTCGAGTCTCGTTGATCACTTCATGAACAAGACGATCCAGACCGCGGTGGTCGCCGTGGCAGCAGGCTTGATGTTGTCCGCCTCCCCCGCTCAGGCGGGGACACTCGCGAACGGCGAAGCGGCCCGCGACACGGGCACGGACCCGAACCCACTCGGAAATCTGGTCCAGACGGGCCCCGTCACGGTACCGGACACCCTCATCGCACTGCTGCCGATTGAGTGAAGGCCGCCGTACCCCCGACCGCAGGAGGGGCGAGGGTGACGTACCCGCGTAAGAACGTCAACCAGCTGACTCTCACCGAGCGGCGACGCTTCGTGAGTGCCCTGCTGGAGGTCAAACGCCGTGGGGAGTACGACGAACTCGTACGCCTGCACATCCAGTACAACGTCCCGGACGGCGAACGCCGCTTGCGCGTCGCTCACATGGCGCCCTCCTTCCTGCCCTGGCACCGCAAGCTCCTGCTGGAGCTGGAGGGGGCGCTGCGCCGGGTGGACGCGTCGGTGACGGTGCCGTACTGGGACTGGACCCGTGACCGCGCGGCGGACTCGCTGCCGTGGACCGACGACCTGCTCGGCGGCGACGGCCGGCCCTCGGACCGGCAGGTGATGACCGGCCCGTTCGCCTATGCGGCGGGCCACTGGAAGATCACCGTCGGGGTGACCGACGTGCCGTACCTCACCCGTGCTCTCGGCCGCGCCGGCGATCCGATCCAGCTGCCGACCGAGGGGGAGCTGGAGTGGGCACTGGCATAGCCGGTCGGTGGCGTGATGGTCGGCGCGGCCTCCGTCAACGACCCCGTCTTCTGGCTGCACCACGCCTTCGTCGACCTTCAGTGGACCCGCTGGCAGCAGCGGCACCCCGGCCTGCGCTACCTCCCTGCCGTGCCGCTCGGCCCGGGTGACGCCCAGCACGGCCGAGTCGCGGCCCGGCACGAGAAGCTGCCGCCGTGGGACCTGACGCCGGACGAACTGGAGGACGTGAGCGGCATCTACCGGTACGAGTGAAGCCGGGTTCGCGGGAACCGACGCGATGGGTCGCTCGGCAGTTCGAGACATCACACGTCCCGCTGAAAACACGGCGACACAGCAGACACCGCTCGCGCACGGCTCCAGGTTGATCAAGCCTGTGTCTTCTGCGAAGGAGACGCCACTTTGCGAATTTCTGACATTCAGCGCTGCGAGGTCCGGCCCGGACGGCTTGTCGAGTGGACGTTCAGCCCGGCGACCGTCGCGACCGCAGCGGTGCTGCCGACGGATCCGAGGCCGCCGGCATACATCCAAGAGTCGCACATCAGAACGGCGCGGTCGGTGCGCGAGGACGGACTGTTCGTACCGACCTGGCTCGGTACGGCGTTCGACCTGCCGGGCCGGGCCGACCTCGACGCGCTGGAAGAGGCGCTGCGCCGCTGGACGTTGCGCCACGAGACACTCCGCAGCGGGTTCCGGTGGGCCGGCGAGGAGATGCACCGGTTCACCCTCGACGAGGACGACGTGACGCTCCACCGCGAGGTGGTCGGCGACTTCGCCGACGCAGAGGTGCTGGTCCGATACATGCAGGACCGTTTCGACGTCGCGGCGGACGCGCTCGGCTGGCCCAATCTCATTTATGCGGCGGTCGTCCGCGACGACTCCACCAGCGTGTACCTGGCCTTCGACCACACCAACGTCGACGCCTACTCCCTGCAGCGCATCCCGGACGAGATCCACGACCTCTACACCGCACGCGTCACAGGGCGGCCCGACATCGGTGCGCCCGTCCACAGTTACGTCGACTTCTGCGAGCAGGAACGGGCGAACGCGGACGCCATCGACGACACCCACACGATCGTCACGCGCTGGCGTGAGTTCATCGGCCGGTGCGACGGACGGCTTCCGGCGTTCCCCGTCGATCTGGGCCTGCGACCCGGTGACGCCCTGCCCGCCCAGAAGCTGCTGCGCGAGCCTCTCGTCGACGCCGACGCGGCCGCCGCGTTCGAGGCGTACTGCCGGCCCTACGGCGGCAGCCTGGTGGGTGTGCTGGCCGCGACCAGCCTGATCGTCCATGAACTCGGCGGGCAACCGGTCTACCGCACGGTCGTGCCGTTCCACACCCGGCTGAAGTCCGCGTGGTCGGACTCCGTCGGCTGGTATGTCGGCGGCGCACCGATCGAAGTGCCCGCGGCGCGGGACTTCGACGGCGCACTCGCCTCGGTCCGCGCCGAGCTTCAGGCCACCCGGTCGCTGGCACGCATTCCGCTGGCCCGGGTACTGCGTCTGCTCGGTGAGGACTTCCGCCCCACGTCGCCCGACCTGTACTCGATCGTCTCGTACGTGGACGCCCGTCTCATCCCCGGCTCCGCCCGCTGGGCCGAGCAGAAGGCATACGGGCTGCTCCGGGTGTCGTACGGCGATCAGGTGTGCGCCTGGGTCAACCGGCTGCACGAGGGACTGTGGCTCGCCTGTCGCTACCCGGACACCGACGTCGCCTACAAGAACGTGCGGCTGTACATCGAAGGGCTCCGGGACTTGATCGTCTCCGTGCCCGCGCTCAATCGCTTCCCGGCCGTGCAGCGGACATCGCCGTCGGACAAATTCCGCTCGGGTCACCCGTGTTGACGCGACACCTCACCGTTCCTGACGCGCGCTCGCCACGCGCAGCGGTACTCGTCGAACGACAAACCACCGCTCTGCCAGGCCAATTGGCGACCACGAGTGGCTGCCCGGTCCCATGTTCCCCCCAGGACACGTTTGACCGGCCTGGAACGCCACATATCGCTACTGCTAGTGTTCATGCCGTCACTCTAGGCAATTAGCCTTCATGCACAGGCAATGGAGAACCGAGGGTTCCATGCGCAAGTTTCAGCAGGTCGTGTTCGCAGCGGCAGTGGCGGCGGGCGGCCTGTCCGCCATCGGCGCCGGCACCGCCTCCGCCGACACCTACGACAACGGACCGCTGGTGTCCGACATCTACCGCCCCTACCAGGAGTGCAGCCCGCAGTCGGTGTCGAAGAACGACATCCCGGTCGGAGTGATCGGCATCGGCCAGACCACGGGCACCACCTGCGACCAGTACAACAACGCCTTCACCGGCTGAGGGTCACATGTTCAGCAGGAAGAAGATCGCGGTCATCTCGGGGCTCGTCGGCGGCCTCGCCGTGGCGTCCACCGGCCTCGCCCAGGCGTACGCCGCAGGAGGCCCGGGGACCTGCACGCGCGACCTGGCGGGAAACATCACCTGCAGCCAGCACATCGAAGGCGAGATCCCCGAGGACGGGTTCATCCCGCATCAGGAGACGTGCATGCCGACGCAGCCCCAGACGCCGCCCTCCGCCACGGGCAACGGCTCGACACGGTCCGGACCCAGGGTGACCTGTGGTCGCACGACGCCCGAAGTGCCGGACACGGCTGCCGACATGCAGGAATCACCCTTCCTACTCCCCTGATGCGACATGAGGGTGCCGATCCTGAATCACTACATGATGTGCGTATATTCTCACACTAAGTAGTCAACCTCGACACAGGATCACATCTCGGGACCTTCTCGGCCCGGGTGACGCCGGTCAACGACACGGGCGCACCCGGGCCTTCACGCAAAGGAACGCAGCACATGCTCTCTTCACAGAAGACCGCCACCGTCGCGACACTCGTCGCAGGTCTCGCCGCCCTCTGCATCGGCGCCGGACACGCGTACGCCGAGGGGAAACCGGGCGCCTGCCACACCACCGAGCAGGGTGGCACCGTCTGCATCCACAAGAGCGAGACGCACATCGACGAGGACGGCATGCGTGTCGTCGAGCAGGAACAGGACTGCTCGACGAAGGACCGGTCGCGCGTGGACTTTCAGGAGGACCGCATGCAGGGAGGTGAATTCCGGGACGGGCCGGTGGTCGACTGCTCCAACACGATCAAACTGCCCGAGGGATTCAAGAAGCCGCACATCGAATTCTGATCGGTCACGCAAATGCCGGACCGGGGACGTTCCCGGTCCGGCATTTCGTTCTGGAGAGGCAGCCTTCCGAAGAAGGGGGTTCCCCCGGTATGCCGGGCGGAGCCGGGCACACCGGGGAACGCGGCTGTTAGTCGCCGATGGTGTTGTCGCAGCCCATGTCGGAGCCCTGGGACGTCTGCTGCGCCCCCGGGCTGCCCTCGCCGTTCAGCAGGTTGCCGCCCAGCCCGTTGGCGATGCCGACCTCGCCGAGGACGTCGACGTTGGCGTCGTGTGACCGGCAGTTGCTGGTCTGCACGATGTTGAAGCCGCTGTGCCCCTTGCCCTTGTCCTTGCCCCAGCCCTGGTCGGCGTGAGCGGCGCCGGCACCCAGAAGCCCGACGCTCGTGAATGCGGCCAGCAGGACGGCGGTCGTGCGGAGCTTACGCATGTCATCTCCGAAGAAGTGAGGTGGTTGCGATCCATGAGAGATCGACTTTGGGGAAATGGTGAAGTCTGCAACGGCGGCCGGCGCTGAGGACCTGTCACTTCCAGGAACGCGCCTCGCCGCGTCGGGAAACAGCTGGTGTACGTCGATGGTCCCGGCGCCCTGCCTGAGGCTCGGCGCGCCGGGACCATTCATCGTCCGGCGTCTCTGCGACGGAAGGGGCGTCAGAACGCGCTGTTGTTGCAGCCCATCTCGGAGCCCTGCTCGGTCGCCTGGGCGCCCGGGTTGCCTTCGCCGTTGAGGGCGTTGCCCAGCACGCCGTCGAGCAGGCCGACCTCGCCGAGGACGTCGACGTTCAGGTCGTGCGACTTGCAGTTCGAGGTCTGCGTGATGGTGAACTTGCCGCCGTGGTCGCCGCCCTTGCCGCCCTGGTCGGCGTGGGCCGTGCCGCCCACGAGTCCGATGCTGCCGATCGCGGCGACCAGCACGGCAACGTTGCGAAGCTTGCGCATTTCATCTCCGGTGAGTGAGTGGGTGCGATCTGTGGAAGATCGACTTTTTACAGTTACAGGAGATTAGTAGGAAATACCCCAAAACGGACAGCGACGCGCCGAGTTCGTGCGCACACCGATGAAGCACCCGAAAGCCGTATCGCCGGCGAAGGGACCGGCGCGCTCGCTCAGAGAGGTCCGTGTTGGGCGTCGCCGCCCGGCCGTCCGGCCGCCCTACCGCACGCTGGCGAACGAGTTCGACTGGCTGGTGGCCTGGGTGCTGGCCTGGGTGCAGGCGACGCCCTGGGTCTGGGACGCGGCGAGCAGGGCGATCGGGACATTCGCGTCGAGCACGGACTGCGGGCTGCATTCCTGGTACGGACGGAACACGTTGGCCTGCCCCACCGGAACTCCCTGCTGCGCCTGCTGCGTCTGCGGCGCCTGCTGCGCCTGCGGGGCCTGGGAAGAGATCTGCGGGCTGATCTGCGGGTTCAGCTGCGGGTTGACCTGCGGGGCGACCTGAGTGGCCCGCTGCGGGGCCGCCTGCTGGGCCGCCTGCTGGGTCGGCTGCTGGGGAGCCGGCGAGCCGTAAGTCGCCGCGGCGGCCTGAGTGTTGGCCGCCGCGGCGGCCTGGGCGTCCGGCTGCGAAACGGGAGGCGGCACAGCTCCGCCGACCGTGGCGGGGACGACGGCGGAGCTGGGGCCGGCGCCGACGCCGGTCAGGCCGCCGGCGGCTGCGACGACGAGCGCGACCTTGTGAAGCTTGCGCATGAAATCCTCGGCTCTTCAATTGACCTGTGCACGGAACCTGACGAAATAGCTGATGGGGCAGCGCAGTTGTCACTGCTCCCGCTGCCCCGTGCGGCTGCGATGGACCATCGTTCTCGCCCCGTGGGGAACGAAACGGGCACGGACCCGATACGGGTGCGGGAACGTGGTCACCCATTTGCCGCAAGGGTCCGGGCCACGGCACCCGCGTCGGCAGGGCGGCAAATGGGTGAAGGGCTTTCGCGTGCCGTGACCACGGCGACGGAATCCTCGTTCCACCAGGGAGAGGGCAGCGACCGCGGACCGTCAAGGGGTGAGGGATCTCGCTGCCGGCTCCGACGCGACGTCCGTGTGCTCCTCGCGATGACCGTCCCGGACGGTGCGGTGCGAATGACGCACCGACTGCACGCGTGACCGAACTGAACGCAATGGGTTCCCATTTCAGGTATTGAAGGACCGAGGGTTTCATGCGCAAGCTTCACAAGGCCGCGCTCGTCGTCGCAGCGGCCAGTGGTCTGACCGGCATGGCCGCCGCCGGCAGCCATGCCCACGCCGCTGTCAACCAAGACGGTGCCATTCCGGCATCAGCTCCGGATCAGCAGGCCGCTCCGGTCGCCGCACCGGCGTCTGCCCCCCAGCCGGCTCCGGTCGCAGCCCCGGCGCCTGCTCCCCAACCGGCGCCGCAGCCGGCTCCGGTCGCCGCTCCGGCGCCTGCCCCCCAGCCGGCTCCGGTCGCAGCCCCGGCACCTGCTCCGCAGCCGGCCCCGCAGGCCGCTCCGGTCGCAGCCCCGGCACCTGCCCCCCAGCAAGCTCCGCAGGCCGCTCCGGTCATGGCGCCGGCACCGCAGCAGACCGGCTACGCCGCCGCCTCTGCCGCGTCGCAGGGAACGGCCCAGGCCACCAACGCGCCGGGCCTTCCGCTGGCCGCTCCTGCGCAGCCGCTGCAGGCCGCCGCTCCGCTGGCCGCCCCCGCGCAACCGGCTCAGGTCATGCCGCAGGTCGTGCCTCAGGTCATGCCGCAGGTCGCCCCGCAGGTGGCGGCACCGCAGACATTCGTCCCGGAGCCCCCGATGCTTGTCACGCCGCAGGTGAACCCGCAGGTCAACCCGCAGGTGAACCCCCTCCTCAACCCGACGATCACGCCCGCGAGCGCACCGACTCTGGCTCCGGTCGGCCTCGGACAGCTCGCGGCGCCCCCCGTCGGCCAACTGGGACTTCCCCGGCTCGGCTGACGGCCGTCCCGTAAGGGACCGCAGTCCTCACTGGGCATGTTGTCGATTCCATCCATTCCATCAGCGGAGAACCCATGCGCACGTTCCAGAAGGTAGTTCTCGTGAGCGCCGTCCTCGGCAGCGTCGGCTCCTTCGGCGGTGGCACCGCCTTCGCCCACGGCGAGCCGGGCCACGACATCGACATCACGCAGGGCGTCGAGTGCCGCTCGCACGACATGAACATCGAGGTGATCGGCAGCGTCGGTGCCCTCACCGGCCTGGCAGGCAATCTGCTGAACGGTGAAGGCAACCCGGGTGCGCAGAAGAGCCACCTCGGTTCCGACATGGGCTGCAACAACCAGGCACTCTGAACGACCTGCGCAGTCATACCGCTCCCGTCCGGCCCGCATTCCCTTCGGGTTCGGACCGGGGCGAGGGTCACGGGCCCCAAGACGTGTCATGACGTCCTGGGGCCCGGACTGCTGGGAAGGCACTCTTTTCACGACGCCGCGCCCGAGAGGTCGTGCGCTGTGGTCTCCCGGCAGGCCGACCAGGCCCCATCGGGCACGCCCGATGGGGCCTTACGGCGTCCGGTTCAGTAGCTGCGGACCGGGCGGAAACGGCGGTACAGGGTCGCGCCCGTCAGGAGGAACACGGCGCTTCCGACGACAACGGAGGCCGTGAGGTCCGCTCCGGTGTGGGCCAGCGTGGGGGTCGCCGCGGTGTACGAACGGGGCCGGGACCGGGTGGGGGCCGCGGGCTTCGGGGCCGCGGTGTGCCGGACGACGTCCGGATGGTCGCTGTGACCGTTGACCGACTTGTTGCCGAAGACCGGATTGCCCACGCCGACCACATTGACGCTGTTCCCGGTGACGTTCACCGGCAGATGGACGGGGACCTGCACACTGTTGCCCGAGATCAGCCCGGGCGAGTCGGTGACGCGGCCGTCGGCGGACGCCCCGCCGGACGCGGTCGATCCGTCGCTGTCCTTCGCACCCTCGGCCTTCGCCGACCCCGTGTTCGCGCACGCGTTGCCCGCGGCAGGGTTGAGCAGCCCCACGACGTCCAGCGTGTTGCCGCAGATGTTCACCGGCACGGACACCGGAATCTGGATGTTGTTGCCGGAGGCCACGCCGGGCGAGCCGGCCGCCGTACCGTGGGCGTCGGCCCCGTCGGCTGCGAAGACGGCGGACGCGGGGAACGCCACTGCCATCGCGCCGGAGGCGGCGGCGACGGCGATCACACGGTTTCGGGTAGCCCGTCTCATAGGTTCACTGCCTTCCTTGCTTCCATGCGGGCACACACCCGCACTCTTAAAAACGCCGGCGAACCGACAGAGTTATGGCGTGGGGGCCTCCAGTCGCCGTGGTGGAGGTACGGCTGCGGCGCGTTCGGTCCGCCGGCCGGCCGGCCGACTTGCGGCAGTCACCGGTACCGGTCCTGTACATGTCCGTACGGCGACCGGCCCGAACTGCGCATTTTTCGCACTCCGCGGGCCGTTGTCAGTGGGCTGCGGTAGCTTCCCGAGTGCTGGGGCGCGAAGGCGCGTGAACAGGACGGCCACAGGGGTGGGTGGACGATGGGCGACAGCACGGCGACGGCGGATCTCGACGTCGCACTGGAGAAACACCGGACCGAGCTGACCGGGTACTGCTACCGGATGCTCGGTTCCTCCTTCGAAGCCGAGGACGCGGTGCAGGACACCCTGGTGCGGGCCTGGCGGAGCTACGAGAAGTTCGAGGGCCGTTCCTCCCTGCGCTCATGGCTGTACCGGATCGCGACGAACGTGTGCCTGGACATGCTGACGGCGGGCAACAAGCGGGCCCGGCCGATGGACCTGACCGACTCCACGCCGCTCGCCCAGGCGGCGCTCTCCCCCCGCCCGGACCACACCTGGCTGGAGCCGATGCCGGACGCGCGCGTGCTGCCGACGGTGGACGACCCGGCGGAGGCCGCGGTGGCCAAGGAGTCGATCCGGCTCGCTTTCATGGCGGCCCTGCAGCAGCTGCCGCCCAAGCAGCGGGCGGTGCTGATCCTGCGCGAGGTGCTGGCCTGGAAGGCGAGCGAGGTCGCCGAACTGCTGGACACCACGGTCGCCTCGGTCAACAGCGCGCTGCAACGGGCCCGGGCCACCCTCGCCGAGCGTGAGGCCGCGGCCGGCGAGGGCGCGGTGTCCGACCCGCTGGACGAGGAGCAGCAGAAGCTCCTGGAGCGGTACGTCAAGGCGTTCGAGGGCTACGACATGACGGCGCTGACGGCGTTGCTCCACGAGGACGCCATCATGACCATGCCGCCGTTCGACCTGTGGCTGCGCGGCCCGGCGGACATCACCGGCTTCATGACCACCCTCGGCGCCTCCTGCGCCGGCTCCCGCCTGCTGCCGGTCCAGGCCAACGGCCTGCCCGGTTTCGCGCACTACAAGCCGGACCCGGACACCGGCGGGTTCAGCCCGTGGGCGGTGCAGGTGCTGGAGCTGTCAGAGGGCCGGATCACCGGTTTCCACTGCTTCCTCGACACCAAGCGCTGGTTCCCCCTGTTCGGCCTGCCCCTCCACCTGGAAGCGGAGACCGACGAGGTCGAGCAGGGCGAATAGCGCCGGATCCGGGTCGCGCAGCCGTATCCGCCCGCCGGCCCGGCGGGCGGCCAGCGCCAGCCGGGCCAGCAGGTCCACGGCCGCGAGCCCCGGGGGCCCGAGCCCGCCCACGTCACAGACGACGACCTGGGCCCCACCGGCCTCCAGCAGCGCCCGCACATCGGCACACAGCCCCGGCACCTGGTCACGGCTGACGGGGCCGGGCAGCACGAGCACAGCGGGGGTCTTGGCAGTCACGTGCGGTAGACCCTCGAGGCGGCCGGAACTCATCGCGGGCGACCGTTTCCGCCCCGGTCCCTGCCCGTACCGCGCCGCGGCCGGGGTGCCGCCGAGGCCGTCGAAGATCACATTGACCGGTTGCCCTCCTCCGCCGGAGGGTTGGTTCCGTGGCGGGGGTACTGAGCGGGTTCGCGGTGATCGCGGTCGTCATCGGGGTGGGCTATGTGCTCGGGCGGCGCGGGACGCTCGGCCCCCAGGGCGGTGAGGTGCTGACGAGGCTGGCTTTCACCGTGGCCGGCCCCGCGCTGCTCTTCACGACCCTCGCCCGGGCCGACCTCTCGGTCCTGTTCTCCAGCCGTCTGCTGGTGACGGCGCTGAGCACGGCGGCGGTCGCCGGGGCCTTCGTGACGGTCGGCGCGCTGCGGCGCTGGGGGGTGGGCCGCACGACGATCGGCGCCCTGTGCTCCGGCTACGTCAACTCGGGCAACCTCGGGATCCCGATCGCCGCGTACGTGCTGGGCGACGCCTCCCTGGTGGCGCCGGTGCTGCTGTTCCAGGTCGTGCTGGTGACCCCGGTCGCCCTCACCGTCCTGGATCTGTCCGGCACGGGCGAGAAGGGCCCGGTGTGGCGGCGCCTGCTGACCCCGTTGCGGAACCCGATAGCGGTCGGCTCGCTGTCCGGGGTCGTGGTGTCGGCGGCGGGCTGGACGGTTCCCGGTCCGGTCATGGACCCGCTCACTCTGATCGGCCACATGTCCGTCCCGGCGGCCCTGCTGGCCTTCGGCATGGCGTTGCACGGCAGCGCGGCGCCCGGCCGGGGCCGCGACCGCAAACCGGTCCTGCTGTCGGTGGCGTTGAAGTCGGTGGGTCAGCCGCTGGTGGCCTGGGCCCTGGCGACGACGGTCTTCGGCCTGCACGGCGCACCCCTGCTGGACGTGGTGGTGACCTCGGCCCTCCCGGCCGCGCAGAACCTCTTCACCTACGCCAGCCGCTACCGGGTGGCGGAGTCCCTGGCCCGCGAATCGATCCTGCTGTCGACGGTGGTCTCGGTGCCGGTGCTGGTGGGGGTGGCGGCGGTACTGGGGTGACGCCGGGTCGGTCGGCGGCGAACTCGCCGGCGCCGGCCGTCGCAGGGAACGGGACCGGCGGCGGTGCACCGGTCCCGTTCACCCGAGTGAGAGATCCCCTGGTCAGGCGATACGTTCCAGCACCACCGGGGTCGCCGTGAAGGCCGTACCCGGCGCCGCGATGTCGTACGAACCCTCCACCGCCTGCAGCGCGTACTCGAAGCGCTCGGGGGTGTCGGTGTGCAGGGTCAGCAGGGGCTGGCCCGCCGTCACCGTGTCGCCCGGCTTGGCGTGCATCTCCACGCCCGCGCCGGCCTGCACCGGGTCCTCCTTGCGCGCGCGGCCGGCGCCGAGGCGCCAGGCGGCGACACCGATGTCGTAGGCGTCGAGGCGGGTCAGGACACCGGAGGACGGGGCCTTGACGACGTGCTGCTCCTTCGACGTGGGCAGCTCCGCGTCCGGGTCGCCGCCCTGTGCCGCGATCATCCGGCGCCAGACGTCCATCGCGGAGCCGTCGGCCAGCGCCTTCGCGGGGTCGGCGTCCTTGATGCCGGCCGCGTCGAGCATCTCGCGGGCCAGGGCGATCGTCAGCTCGACGACGTCCGCGGGGCCGCCGCCCGCGAGGACCTCGACCGACTCGCGGACCTCGAGCGCGTTGCCCGCCGTGAGACCGAGGGGGGTGGACATGTCCGTGAGGAGCGCGACCGTCTTCACGCCGTGGTCGGTGCCGAGGCCGACCATCGTGGACGCCAGCTCGCGGGCGTCGTCCAGCGTCTTCATGAAGGCGCCCGTGCCGACCTTCACGTCCAGCACGAGGGAGCCGGTGCCCTCGGCGATCTTCTTCGACATGATCGAGGAGGCGATCAGGGGGATCGCCTCGACCGTGCCGGTGACGTCCCGGAGGGCGTACAGCTTCTTGTCCGCGGGAGCCAGGCCGTCGCCCGCCGCGCAGATCACCGCGCCCGTGGTGTCGAGGACGTGCAGCATCTCCTCGTTGGAGAGCAGGGCCCGCCAGCCGGGGATCGACTCCAGTTTGTCCAGGGTGCCGCCGGTGTGGCCGAGGCCCCGGCCGGAGAGCTGGGGCACGGCGGCACCGCAGGCCGCCACCAGCGGCGCCAGGGGCAGCGTGATCTTGTCGCCGACGCCGCCCGTGGAGTGCTTGTCGGCCGTCGGACGGGACAGCGCCGAGAACTCCATGCGCTCGCCGGAGGCGATCATGGCCGCCGTCCAGCGGGCGATCTCACGGCGGTTCATGCCGTTGAGCAGGATCGCCATGTTGAGCGCGGCCATCTGGTAGTCGGCGACCTCGCCGCGGGTGTACGCGTCGATGACCCAGTCGATCTGCTCGTCGGTCAGCTCACCGCGGTCCCGCTTGGTGCGGATGACGGAGATGGCGTCCATGGCTGATGGCTTCCTTCCGGGAGGTGCGAAGTGCACGGCCCCCCTGAGCGGGTCAGGGGGGCCGTACGGGAGTTACTTGGTGAGATGGTCCGGGCCGAAGGCCTGGGGCAGCATCTCGGAGAGCCGGAGGACGCCCGCGGGGGTGTCCAGCAGCAGGTCGGGCCCGCCGAACTCGTACAGCAGCTGGCGGCAGCGGCCGCACGGGACCAGCAGCGCGCCCTCGCCGTCCACACAGGTGAAGTGCGTCAGGCGGCCGCCACCGGTGCGCTGCAGCTGGGAGACCAGCCCGCACTCGGCGCACAGGCCGAGCCCGTACGAGGCGTTCTCGACGTTGCAGCCGGTGACCGTGCGCCCGTCGTCGACCAGGGCCGCCGCGCCGACCGGGTACCCCGAGTAGGGGGCGTAGGCGTGGGACATGGCCTCCCGCGCCTCGGCGCGCAGCGCCTCCCAGTCGAAGCCGTCGGCCGGGGCCGCCGTCACTTGCCCTGGCCCTTGCGGTACCGCATGCCGTCCGCCTTCGGCATGCGCAGGCGCTGCGCGGACAGCGACAGCACGAGCAGCGTGACGACGTACGGGGTGGCGCCCACGAAGTCGCTCGGGACCTCGTCGGTGAACAGGTACCAGACCAGGACGAGGGCAGCCGTCATGAGGCTGATCCCGCCCTGCCAGTGGGCCTTGCGGTACATCTTCCAGCCGGCCAGCAGCGCGAGCAGGACGACCAGCAGGAGGAGCAGGGCGTGGACCGTGACGCCGCCGTTGCGCAGCTGCAGCGCGTCGGAGTAACCGAACAGGCCCGCGCCCATCGCCAGGCCGCCGGGGCGCCAGTTGCCGAAGATCATGGCCGCGAGGCCGATGTAGCCGCGGCCTCCGGTCTGGCCCTCGAGGTAGGTGTGGGAGGTGACCAGCGCGAGGAAGGCGCCGGCGAGGCCGGCGAGGCCGCCGGAGACGGCCACGGCCACGTACTTGTACCGGTAGACGTTGACGCCGAGCGACTCCGCGGCGGTCGGGTTCTCACCGCAGGAGCGCAGCCGCAGACCGAACGCGGTGCGCCACAGCACCCACCAGCTGCCGACGAACAGCAGCACGGCGAGGATCGTCACCACGGACAGGTTGGTGAGCAGGCCGCCGATGATGCCGGCGAGGTCGGAGACCAGGAACCAGTGGTGCTTCTCGATCGACGCGAGGCCGTCCGAGAGGCCGGGGAAGGTGACGTGCGGCAGCGAGTCCGCGGGCGGGGACTGCTTGGGGTTGCCGCCCGCCGCCGACGCCTCGCCGTCGGCGAAGAACAGCTTGGCGAGGTACTGGGTGGTGCCGAGCGCGAGCAGGTTGACCGCGACACCGGAGACGATGTGGTCGACACCGAAGGTGATGGTGGCGACTGCGTGCACCAGGCCGCCGAGGACACCGAAGCCGATACCGCACACCAGGCCGAGCCAGGGGCTGGACTGCCAGCCGATCCAGCCGGCGCCGAAGGTGCCGAGGATCATCATGCCTTCGAGGCCGATGTTGACCACACCGGCCCGCTCCGACCACAGGCCGGCGAGGCCGGCGAGGCCGATCGGGACGGCGAGGCCGAGCGCGGCGGCGACCTGCCCTGCGGAGTCGAGCTGGTTGGCGTCGGTGATGACGCGGACCGCGGACAGCAGCAGCAGCGCGCCCGCGACGATCATGAGAACCATGCCGAAGGAGCGCCCGGAGCGCTGCGGCGCGCCCGCCGCCTTGGGGGCCGCCGGGGGCGGCGCGTCGGTCATCGTGGCAGTCATCACGCCACCTCCTGCTTCTTCGTCGCGGCGGCGGCCTGGGCGGCGAGTTCCGCGCCGACCTTCTGCTGCTGGCGCTTCATGCCGTAGCGGCGTACGACCTCGTAGGCAATGACGACGCACAGGACGATGACGCCCTGGATGACGCCGAGGATTTCCTTGTCGTAGCCCTGGAACTCCAGGTGGTTGGTGGTGCGCTCCAAAAAGCCCCACAGCAGGGCGCCGAGCGCGATCCCGATCGGGTTGTTGCGGCCGAGCAGCGCGATGGCGATACCCGTGAAGCCGATGCCCGCCGGGAAGTCGTTGCTGAACTGGTGGCTGTCGTTGAGCAGGGTCGGCATGCCGATCAGGCCGGCCACCGCACCCGAGATGATCATGCTGGTGGCGATCATCTTCTTCACCGACACGCCGCTCGCGGCGGCCGCGCTCTCGGACTGGCCGACGGTACGCAGGTCGAAGCCGAAGCGGGTGCGGCCGAGCACGAACCAGTACGCGACGCCGATGAGGACGGCGATGACGATGAAGCCCCACAGCACACCGGCCGGGCCGGTGTCGAAGCTGAAGAAGTACGAGGACGACGGCAGCGGCTTGGTGGAGACGAGGGTGCCCGCCTGGTCCAGCTGGCCGAGCTTCCCGGGCTGCAGCAGGTAGGCGATGATCGCGGTGGCGATCGAGTTCAGCATGATCGTCGAGATGACCTCGCTGACGCCCCGGGTCACCTTGAGGATGCCGGCGATGGCCGCCCACAGGGCGCCGGTCGCCATGGCGCAGACGAGGATCAGCGGGATGGCGATCCAGCCGGGCACGGTGAGCGCCCCGCCGAGGACGGCGGCGATGAACGCGGCGAGCCGGTACTGGCCGTCGACACCGATGTTGAACAGGTTCATGCGGAAGCCGATGGCCACCGCGACACCCGCCAGGTAGTACGTCGTCGCCTTGTTCAGGATGTAGACCTGGCTGTCGCTGGCGAAGCCGTACGTGACCATGTCACTGAAGGCGTCACCGGGGTTCTTGCCGGTCGCGAGGATCACCAGGGCGGTGACGACGAGCGCGGCGACGACCGCCAGCAGCGGCGCCGCGATCCCGAGGAGCAGCCGCTCCTTGTCGATCCGTGAGGTCAGCTTCTTCATCGCTCGTCGTCCTCTGTGTGCTCCAGGTGGCCGGTGGCCGCACCCGTCATGGCGGAGCCCAGCTCTTCGGGGGTGATCGTGGCGGGGTCGGCGTCGGCGACCAGGCGGCCGCGGTACATCACCCGCAGGGTGTCGGAGAGCCCGATCAGCTCGTCCAGGTCGGCGGAGATCAGCAGCACGGCCAGGCCCTCGCGGCGGGCCTCGCGGATGTAGTCCCAGATGGCTGCCTGGGCGCCGACGTCCACACCGCGGGTGGGGTGGGCGGCGATGAGCAGCTTGGGGTTGTGGCTCATCTCGCGGCCGACGATCAGCTTCTGCTGGTTGCCGCCGGACAGCGAGGCGGCGGTGACGTCGATACCGGGGGTGCGCACGTCGTAGGCCTCGACGATGCGCTGGGTGTCGGCGCGGGCCGCCTTGGGGTCGAGCAGTCCGCCGCGCGAGTTGGGCCTCTCGGTGACGTGACCGAGGATGCGGTTCTCCCACAGCGGTGCTTCCAGGAGCAGGCCGTGGCGGTGGCGGTCCTCGGGGATGTAGCCGATGCCGGACTCGCGGCGGTCGCGGGTCGGGGCGTGGGAGATGTCGGTGCCGTCGAGGGTGACGACGCCGGCGTCCGGGTGGCGCATGCCCATGATCGCCTCGACCAGCTCGGACTGGCCGTTGCCCTCCACACCGGCGATGCCGAGGACCTCGCCCTTGTGGATGGTGAAGGAGACCTCGTCCAGGATGATCCGCTCGACGCCGTCGAGGTCGGTCTGCGCCAGGTGCAGGCCGGCCAGCTCCAGCATCGGGACGTCCGTGACGGTGGACTCCTCGGTCTCCGGCGTGGGCAGCTCGCTGCCGACCATCAGCTCGGCGAGTTGCTTGGGGGTGGTGCCCCGCGGCTCGACCGTGCCGACGGTGGTGCCGCGCCGGATGACGGTGATCTCGTCGGCGACGGACAGCACCTCGCCCAGCTTGTGGGAGATGAAGATGACGGTGAGGCCCTCGGCCTTCAGTTCGCGCAGGTTGTCGAAGAGCGCGTCGACCTCCTGCGGCACCAGGACGGCGGTGGGCTCGTCCAGGATGAGGGTCTTGGCACCGCGGTAGAGGACCTTGAGGATCTCCACGCGCTGGCGGTCGGCGACACCCAGCTCCTCGACGAGGACGTCGGGCCGGATGTTCAGGCTGTACGCGTCGGAGATCTCCTTGATCTTCGCGCGGGCCTTGCCCCCGATGCCGTACATCTTCTCCGCGCCGAGGACGACGTTCTCGAGGACGGTGAGGTTGTCGGCGAGCATGAAGTGCTGGTGCACCATGCCGATGCCGCGGGCGATGGCGTCGCCGGGGTTGTGGAAGACGACCTGCTCGCCGCCGACCGTGATGGTGCCCTCGTCCGGCTGCTGCATGCCGTAGAGGATCTTCATCAGGGTGGACTTGCCGGCACCGTTCTCGCCGCACAGGGCGTGGACGGTACCGGTGCGGACCGTGATGTCGATGTCGCGGTTGGCGACGACGCCGGGGAAACGCTTGGTGATGCCGCGCAGTTCGACGGCAGCGGGAGGGCTGGACGCGTTGATGGCGCACTCTCCTCGGGGAAAGGGGCTGCGGGGAGGGGGCAGGCGTCGGCGACGCTAGCGCGGCAACTCCGCGCTACACGCGTAGAGTTGACACATTGTTATGGCTCGGCGGGGGGCTCCGGGAGGCGCCCCCGCGCCGAGCCTGGGTCCGGCGGGACCCGTCAGGTCACGGGGTGGTCTTGACCTTGACCGAGCCGTCGACGATCTTCTGCTTCGCCGCGTCCAGCTTGGCCTTGATGTCGTCGATGAAGCCACCGCTGGTGGACAGCGAGACACCGTTCTTCTCGAGCGAGTAGGTGTTGGTGCCGGTCAGCGCCTTGCCGTCGTGGACGGACTTCACGAAGTCGTAGACACCGACGTCGACGTTCTTGACCATCGAGGTCAGGATCGCGTTCTTGTACTTGGCCAGACCCGGGATGTTGTACTGGTCCGAGTCCACGCCGATGGCCCAGGCGCCCTTCTTGCCCGCCACGGCCTCGATCGCGCCGTTGCCGGAGGAGCCGGCCGCCGAGTAGACGACGTCGGCGCCGTTGTCCAGCATGCCCTGCGCGGCTTCCTTGCCCTTGTCGGGGCTGGCGAAGCCGGAGGTGTCCGAGCCGTGGGACAGGTACTGGGTGTCGACCTTGATCTTCGGGTTGGTGTCCTTGACGCCCTGGACGTAGCCCGCCTCGAACTTCTTGATCAGCGGGACGTCGACACCGCCGATGAAGCCGACGTGCTTCGACTTGGACTTCAGCGCGGCGGCGACACCGGCCAGGTAGGAGCCCTGCTCCTCGGTGAAGGTGATGCTGTCGACGTTCTTGGCGTCCACGACCGAGTCGACGATGCCGAAGTTGGTCTTCGGGTACTTCGCGGCGACCTTGGTCATGGAGGCGGCGTACGCGTAGCCGACACCGATGATCGGGTTGTAGCCGGCGTCGGCCAGGTCCGACAGGCGCTGCTCACGGTCGGCCTCGGTGTCCGAGGTCTTCGCGGTCAGCTCCTTGATCTCACCGCCGAACTCGCTCTTGGCCTTGTCGGCACCGCGCGCGGCGGAGTCGTTGAAGGAACGGTCACCACGGCCGCCGACATCGAAGGCGAGGCCGATCTTGACGCCCTTGCCGCCACCCGAGGAGGAGGACGGGCTGGACTCGTTGTCGGAGGACGTGCTGCCACAGGCAGTGGCAGTCACGGCGAGAGCTGCGGTCGCGATACACGCAGCGGAAAGCTTGGCTACCCGGCGCACGGGAAGGCTCCTTCACCTGACCTGAGCGCCTGTCGGCGCTTGATGTGAGCACCTTGTCAGCGCTCCAGCCGGGACGCCCCTTCGGCGTCGGCTTCGCGGCATCGTAACGCGCGTAGATGTCGCAAAAAACCCTCTCGCGAAGCCGTTATCGATTCGAGGCAAACAGCATCTGAACTCGGGCTCTCGGCCCTCTCATGGCGTTGTTGCGCACCGTGCACGATTGGCTTACGAGGGTGTTGCGCCGGACAGCCGAGCGGCCCCCGCGGGGGCCGCTGCCCCCTCAGCCCTGCACGGCGTTCGGCTCCAGGAAGGCCGCCGCGGTGAACATCTCCACCCCGACCGTGATCGCGTGCTCGTCGGCGTCGAAGTCGCCCTGGTGCAGGTCGCGCACCGTGCGCTCGCCGGGCCGGCGCACCCCGAGCCGGGCCATCGCGCCGGGCACGTGCTCCTGGTACCAGGAGAAGTCCTCGCCGCCGAGGCTCTGCTCGGTGCTCTCGACGGAGTCCCGGCCGCGGCGGGCGGTCATCGCCCTGCGCAGCAGCTCGGTGGACTCGCGGTCGTTGACGACGGGCGGTACGCCCCGGACGTAGTTGATCTCCGACTTGGCCCGGTGCAGGGTGGCGACCTCGTCGATCGCCGCGTGCACGATGTCGGGGGCCTCCCGCCAGGCCTCCAGGTCCAGGCAGCGCACCGTCCCGGACAGCTCCGCGTGCTGCGGGATCACGTTCGGGGCGTGGCCCGACTCGATCCGGCCCCAGGTGAGGGCGAGGCCGGCCCGGGTGTCGACGCGACGGGCGATCAGCGCGGGCACGTCGACGGCGACGCGGGCGGCGGCGGTGACCAGGTCGGTGGTCAGATGCGGCCGGGCGGTGTGCCCGCCGGGCCCGTCCAGGGCGATCTCCAGCCGGTCGCAGGCGCTGGTGATCGCCCCGTGCCGCAGCCCGACCTTCCCGGCGTCGACCCGCGGATCGCAGTGCACGGCGAGGATCCGCCCCACGCCGTCCAGCGCACCGTCCTCGATGGCGTCCAGGGCGCCGCCGGGCAGCACCTCCTCGGCGGGCTGGAAGACCAGCCGCACCGGCCGGGACAGCAGGCCCTTGGCGTGCAGGTCGGCGAGGACGAGCCCGGCCCCGAGCACGACGGTCGTGTGCACATCGTGACCGCACGCGTGCGCCCGGTCCGGGACCGTGGACCGGTAGGGGCAGTCGGTCTTGGTGTCCGGGATGGGCAGGGCGTCGATGTCCGCACGCAGCGCCAGCAGCGGTACGGCCGACCGCTCGCCCTCGGCCAGGCCGATGTCACAGAGGAGTCCGGTTCCGGTGCTGAGGACACGGGGCCGCAGCCCCGCCCGCTCCAGCCGCTCCTTGATCGCGGCGGTCGTACGGAACTCCTGATTGCCCAGCTCGGGGTGCATGTGCAAGTCGCGACGGAAGGCGACGAGTTCGGCGTGCAGGGACTCGCTCAGCACGCCGGGGAGCACATCCCCCGGGAGGCCGGCCTCGGACTCTAGGGACATCAATTGCTTCACCCTCTGAAGGGTAGGACGCCCGACTGATCAACTACCCCTCGATCAACAAAAGTTCAGCCCGTTAGGGGAAGAAAATCTGACCGGCGGACGCATGGCGGCGGATTCTGATGGGTAAAACCTCTGTTTCCTCCTTCCACGGATACCACGCCTCGCCTGAGTCACGCTCGTCATGTCCACGAACCGGACCCCAGCGCGAACCGCGTCCCGCTAGGGTCCACGCTCGTGAGCGACTCGACGGCGGACTTCCTGCAGACCACCCGCACCTCCTACGACACGATCGCCAAGGACTACACGGCCGCCTTCCCCGACGGCCTCTCCCATCCCCTGGAGCGCAGCCTGATCACGGCCTTCGCCGAGCTGGTCACGGCGAACGGCACCGCGCCCGTGGCCGACCTGGGCAGCGGACCCGGCCATGTCACCGCGCTGCTCCACAAGAGGGGTGTCCCGGCCTTCGGCGTCGATCTCTCCCCCGCCATGGTGGCCCTGGCCCGCGAGGCCCACCCGCAACTTCGCTTCCACGTGGGCTCGATGACCTCCCTGGACCTGCCGGACGGCACCCTGGGCGGCATCCTCGCCCTCTACTCCACGATCCACGTGCCCGACGCCCACCTGCCGAGGGCCTTCGCGGAGTTCCACCGCACCCTGTCCCCCGGCGGCCACGCCCTCCTCGCCTTCCAGACCGGCGCCGCCCCCGGCCACCTCCATCTGAGCGAACGCTTCGGCCACGAGATCGACCTCCACTACCACTGGCGTACCCCCGAACAGGTCACGACCGCCCTGACCAGGGCGGGCCTGGAACCGGTGGCGACGGTCCGGCGAGAGCCGACGGGCGAGGAACGGCTCCCTCGGGGGTTCGTGCTGGTCAGGAAGCCGCTGGAGGCCGCCGGAAGCGCCCGGCCTCGGTGATCCTTCCGGGCGGCGGGTGTGCGGCGCCGACCGGGGACGCCCCGGCGGCGGCCCGCCCGGGCGACGATCCGCACTGACATGAAAATCCTCCCGAGCGGCAGAAATGCATAAGAGCTGAGAAATGCCGCATTCCCTCGAAGGGGCAGAGCAAAGAGAAAGTAGGAAGACCATGACCGCGACACGCGGGACGACGATGTCCCTCGGGTGTGCCCTCCTCGTGACGCTGCTGCCCGGCGCACCGGCAGCCTGGGCGGGCCCGCCCGTGCCGGCGCCCGGCCGGTGGACGTCCTCCGCACACCGCCGGATCCCGGCCGGTCCGACGGTGGATGTGGCCACCGAGATCAACCGGCGCCGCACCGAAGCGGGGTGCCACCCGGTGCAGCTGCGGGCCTCCCTCAGCCGTGCCGCCCAGGAGCACAGTGCCGACATGGCCCGCCACAGACTTCTCGGCCACACCGGAACGGACGGCAGCCGCCCGGACGACCGGATGCGCGCCGCGGGCTACCACCCCGGCTACGCCGGGGAGGCCGTGGTGGTCGGTTCCCCCACGGCGCACGCGGCCGTCGCGCGGTGGATGGACAGCCCGCCGCACCGCGCCATCATCCTCACGTGCCGTTACACCGACGCGGGCGTCGGCGTGGCGGGCGGCCCCGGCGGCCCCTGGTGGACCCTGGACCTGGCCACGAGGCAGTGAGGCAGGGGCCGACCGGCCCAGGGGGCTTCGTCCGGATCAGCCCGGGTCCGGCCCGGTCCGAACGAAGCCCCTAGGCCGGTGCCACCGCCGCCACCGCCGCCAGCCGGTGCACGTCCTTGGCCGTCCCCGTCACTCCCGACAGGAAGCCCTGGGCCCGAGGGGAGGCGTGTTCGGTCAGCCACGACGGGTCGATGTCGCACACCGCCACCCGGACGCCGGTGCCGGCCAGGGCCAGCGGCAGGGTGTGGACGACCGTGGACGGGAAGCTGAGGATCGTCCGGCCGATGGGACCGCGGCGGGCGATCAGCTCCAGCGGGAGGTCCGGGCGGACTATCTCCAGGCCGGTCTCGGCGGCCAGGCGGTGCAGCTTCTCCGCGCTCTCGCGGCGGTGGGCGAAGTAGCGGGTGGTCCCGTGGGCCTTGGCCAGGCCCCGGACGGCGTCCAGGTACCGGTCGCCGTCCACGACCCCGGTCTCCACCAGGGACGTGCCGACCATGTCCGCGCCCTTGGTGATCCGCGGCGGCCCGAAGCGGGCCCGGGTCCAGGAGAAGTCGTTGGCCGTGACGGTGACGCCCTGCGGGACCTCCGTCACCGGCATGGAGGAGAAGACCTCGACCCGGCGGCCCGCACCGGGCGTCAGCCGACGGCGGGCGGACGAGGACACCGGAGCGAAGAGCAGATCCCGCGGGCCGGGGCGGCCGCCCTTGCGGTGCCAGCGGACCAGGCGCTCGCCCCGGGCCAGCTGGGCGACGAACTCCATCGTCGCCGTGCCGTCGTCGACCACGACCAGTTCGCGGGCCCGGGTGATCGTCAGCAGCAGCTGCACATAGCGGGAGAACGGGTCTCCCATGACGATGCGGTCGGCCCGGCGCAGCGACCCCGCCAGGCCGCCGATCGTGTGGAAGGGCGCGGTCGTGCCGCCCCGCGCCTCCTCCCAGCGCACCCGGTACCCCTCGTCCCGGGCCAGGTCGGCCATGCGGCGCAGCTGGCCCCGGGTCATGGGGTCGGTCGGGGACAGGACGACGACCGTGAGTTCCGCGCCGGCCGCCGGGCTCTCGCCGGCCGCCGGCCGCCGTACCTGCGCGGGCACGGACGGCAGGGTGTCCGGCTCCGCGCCGCGCAGGCCGTGCAGATGCGCCCACTCCAGTACGTTCAGCAGCTGGACCGGGCTCTCCACGAAGGCGAGCGTGCGAGGAGGGTGGCCGGCGTGACCGGCGCGGGGGCTCATCGGCGTACGACCGTCCCGTCGTAGGGCAATCCGTCAGGCGATCGGGGCGCTCAGACCGCGACCGGCTCGCCCGCGGCGGCGGCGATCTCCGCCTCGGCGACGACGCCGCTGACCCGGCGCAGCTTCTTCATCGGGCCCAGCTCGGAGTCGTAGACCTTCTTGACGCCGTCGCCGAGGGAGGCCTCGATGGTGCGGATGTCGCGGACGAGGCGGGTCAGGCCCTGCGGCTCCACCGAGGCGGCCTGGTCCGAGCCCCACATGGCGCGGTCGAGGGTGATGTGACGCTCGACGAAGGTGGCGCCGAGGGCGACCGCGGCCAGCGTGGTCTGCAGGCCGGTCTCGTGGCCGGAGTAGCCGATCGGGACGTTCGGGAACTCCTTCTCCAGCGTGTTGATCACGCGGAGGTTCAGCTCCTCGGCCTTCGCCGGGTAGGTGGAGGTGGCGTGGCACATGAGGATGTTGTCGCTGCCCAGGACCTCGACCGCGTGGCGGATCTGGCGCGGCGTGGACATGCCCGTCGAGAGGATGACCGAGCGGCCGGTGGCGCGCAGGGCGCGCAGCAGCTCGTCGTCGGTGAGGGACGCGGAGGCGACCTTGTGGGCGGGGACGTCGAACTTCTCCAGGAAGGCGACGGCCTCGGTGTCCCACGGGGAGGCGAACCAGTCGATCCCCTTCTCCTTGCAGTACTCGTCGATCTGGCGGTACTCGTCCTCACCGAACTCCACCCGGTGGCGGTAGTCGATGTAGGTCATCCGGCCCCAGGGGGTGTCGCGCTCGATGTCCCACTGGTCGCGCGGGGTGCAGATCTCCGGGGTGCGCTTCTGGAACTTCACGGCGTCGCAGCCGGCCTCGGCGGCCACGTCGATCAGCTTGAAGGCGTTCTCCAGCTCACCGTTGTGGTTGATGCCGATCTCGCCGCAGATGTAGACGGGGCGACCGGGGCCGACCTCGCGCGAACCGAACGTACGCAGACGGGAGTTGGTGCTCATCGGGGGATGTCCTTACTTGGGGAGGGAATCGAGAGAGGGGCCGAGGATCCAGCTGGCGATCTCTCGGATCGCGCCGTCACCGCCGGGGACGGTGGTGACCGCGCGTGCGGCGCCGCGCACGACGTCGTGGGCGCTTGCGACCGCCACGGGCCAGCCGACGAGGGCGAAGCACGGCAGGTCGTTGACGTCGTTGCCGACGTAGAGCACGCGCTCCGGCGCGATGCCCTGCTCCTCGCACCACTGCTTGAGGGCGAGGTCCTTGCGGTCGATGCCGTGCAGCACCGGGAGCCTGAGCTTCCGGGCGCGGGCGGCGACCACCGGGTTCTGTTCCGTGGACAGGATCAGCATCTTCAGGCCGCTCCTGCGCAGGGCGGCGATGCCGAGTCCGTCCCCGCGGTGCACGGAGACGAACTCCCGTCCGTCGGAGTCGATCAACACCCGGTCGTCGGTCTGGGTGCCGTCGAAGTCGAGGACTACGGCGTCGATGTCGTCGTAGGTGGGCAGGGCGCCGGGCCGGTCGGCGTCGAAGAGGGGCGCGAGGGCCCGGGCGCGGGCCAGGTCGTGCGGGTCGTCGATCTCCAGCACCCGGGCCGGGTCGGTGCGGACCAGCTCGGTGTGGCCGAAGAAGCGGTGCCGGTGCTCGCGGAAGCCGGCCGCGTCCATCGCGTAGGCGGCGCCGGTCTCCAGCAGGTCCTGGGGACGGTCCTGGCGGCGCGGACGGAAGGACTTGTCGTGGTTGACGCCGTAGCCGCCGTCCCGCTCGGCCGCGTCGATGTCGTCGGTGCCGTCGCGCCAGATGAAGCCGTGGAAGGCGGCGACGGTGACGGCGGTGTCGGCGCCGTTCTCGACGACCGCGGCGGCCACCCCGTCGATGTCCTCCCGGGCGATGAACGGGCTGGTGCACTGCACGAGCAGCACCACGTCGACCGCCGAGCCGTGCAGTGCCTCGTGGGCGTCCACGGCGTGCAGGACGGCGGCCTCCGAGGTCGCCGTGTCACCGGCGATGGCGGCCGGCCGCAGCACGACCTCGGCGCCGGCCTCCCGCGCGGCGGCCGCGATGGCCTGGTCGTCGGTGGACACGACCACGTCGGTCACCAGCCGGGTCGCCCGGCACTCGCGCACCGCACGGGCCACCAGCGGGACACCGCCCACGGGCGCCAGGTTCTTCGCGGGCACGCCCTTGGAGCCGCCTCGGGCGGGGATCACCGCGAGCACCCGGCGCACCGAAGCGCCGTGGCCCGCTGCCGGGTCGGTCATGACGTCTACTCCTTGGTACGAGGTCACAGCTCTCCCATCCGCCGGATCACCGGGGCGACCCGCTGCACGCCGTGCCGGTAGGCACCCCGCGCGGCGCGGCGCACGATCTGGCGGACGGGGCCGGGTGCCTTGTCGGCGGCGGGCGCGCCGGGCAGCGGGGCGCCGTCGGGGCCGAGGTGGTGGCGGGCGAGGATGCCGGGCAGGTAGCCGGGCGCGGTCTCGGGGGTGTAGTAGGGGTTCAGGGGCGGCAGGGCGCCGGGGCGGTCCAGCAGCTTGGCGATGCGCTCGCGGGCGGTGTCGAATGCGGTGGCGTAGGCACCGTCGGCGGCGATGCCCTGCCGGGCCACCCACTCCTCGTCGGGCACCGGCCGGTGCCCGGCGTCGAGCTGGTCCCAGGAGGCGAGGCAGCCGGAGCCGGTGAAGTGGTGGTTGCCGAGCACCTCGCGCACGCCCAGGTCGGTCAGGACGACCGTGGGGACCCGCCGGTGCAGGGCCTCCAGCGCGGCGGTGGAGCTGACCGTGACCAGCAGGTCGGTGCGGTCGAGCACCTCGCCCATGTGTCCGTAGACGAGGCGGAAGTTGGCCGGCAGGTCCTTGCCCTGGACCAGCTTCTGGTAGGGCAGCTCCTCGATGTGCGTGGTGTGTTCGCCCGGCTTGGAGCGCAGCTTCAGCAGCACCTCGCGCTCGGGGTGCCGGCGGGCGTGCTGGATCAGCCGGTCGAGGAGGTACGTGCGGTCCCTGCGGTTGTCCGGGACGGACGGCTGGGCCGCGAACACCACCGTGCAGGGCTCGCGTTCGCCGGTGTACGGCTCCCCGCCGAGGAAGGGCAGCGCGACCTCGGTGACCGCGGAGGCGTCGGCGCCCACGCCCTCGTACACGGCCCGGAACCGGTCCGCGTCGTGGCGGGAGTTGGCGAGGACGAGGTCCGCGCCGTGCCGCAGCAGCAGCCCGTCGGCGAGCTTCTCGTAGACGACGCCGACGTACCCGGTGATAACCACGGGACGCCGGCCGGAGCCCCAGGCGGCGCGCAGTCCGTGCAGCATCGCCTGGACACCGCCGCCGACCAGGGCGAGGACGAGGACGTCGTACCGCTGCTCGGTGTCTTCGGTCATCGCGCGCAGGAACTCGACGCCGGTGACCTCGCGGAGCGAGTCCGTCCGGACGCCGACTTCCTGGAGCTGGCGGGCTGTCGGGGTGGCGCGTCCCCGCAGGAGGTAGCCGTCGAGCCGGGCCTCGGCAGCCGCGGGAGTGAGACGCCGCGCGGTGAGCGCGCCCCACTTCCACCGGGTGTCGGAGTCCGCCAGGACGGCGACCCGCAGGGACTTCGTTGCACTTGCTGGCACGCCGCAGACGCTAGGAAGCCATTCCGAGGTTCCGCCCAACCTGAATGCAACAAACGGTTAACAGCACATCGCCGAATGGCGAATCGGGTCGCGATCCCTCGGGAAAAAGACCTGGTTCACAGCTTCGCCACGCGTCGTTCACCCGGCATCAAGCAAGTCGTCAAGTCGAATGACGGGCCCCGCCCTAACGTCCCTGACGTGGTCAAGCTCTCCGTCATCGTGCCGTTCTTCAACGTGCAGCAATACGCGCCCGACACGCTCAGAAGCCTGAAGGCGAACGCGCGTGAGGACTTCGAATTCATTCTCGTCGACGACTGTTCCCGCGACGGGACACCAGAGATTCTCGCGCGAGCGGAGCGCGAGCTGCCGGGCGCGGTCCTGGTCCGGCACGAACAGAACGGGGGGCTGGCGACCGCGCGCAACACCGGTATCGACCGGGCGCGCGGCGAGTACCTGACCTTTGTGGACGGCGACGACTGGCTCGCCCCCGGCTACTTCCCGCGGCTGGTCACGGCCGTCGAGGAGCTGGGCTGCGACTTCCTGCGCACCGACCATGTGCAGTGCACCGCGCGGTCGCGCAGCGTGCACCGGGTGCCGGTCGGCCGGCGGAACGTGGTGCTGAACCCGCGCGAGGCGATCCTGCCCGCCGACCGGTCCACCTCCGTGGACTACGCCTACGCCTGGGCGGGCGTCTACCACCGTCGGCTGGTGGACAAGGGGCTGCTGCACTTCACCGACGGGCTGCGCACGGCCGAGGACCGGCCGTGGATCTGGAAGCTGCACCGGGAGGCGGAGTCCTTCGCCGCGGTGAGTCTGCTCGGGGTGTTCTACCGGCGCGGGGTCGCCTCGTCGCTCACTCAGATCGGTGATGTACGGCAGCTCGATTTCATTCGCGCCTTCGATCAGGTCGTCGCGGAAACCGCCCAGGACCCGCAGGCCGACGCGTTGCTGCCGAAGGCCGTCCGCACCTATTGCGCGATCATTTCCCATCATCTGGGATCCATCGAAAGGTTCGAGCCGGCGGTGGCGAAGGAACTGAGATCCCTGAGTGCCGCCGCCCTGCGGCGCATGCCGCAGGACGTGCTGAACGAGGCGCTGGACTCGATGGACCTCCAGCGCGCCACGAAGCTGCGCCGGCTGCGCCGCCGCCCCGCTCCCGCGGGGGTCGCCGCGTGACCACCCAGATCTTCCAGGCGTCGACGCTGTACGGCACGGCCACCCTCGCCGCCGCCCTGGACTCCGGCTGCTTCCGCCCGGCCGACCGGCGGATCCTGCTGGTCTGCAACAACGCGGCCACCCCCGAGACCTCACCGGGGCCGGACGAGATGCCCGGCTTCGAGCGGCTGCGCGACCGGTTCGACGACGTCGTGTCGTACAACGCGGCGATCTTCCCGTTCCACCCGGGCGGCTGGGCACCCCGCGGGGAGGATCTGCCGCTCTGGGAACGGTATCTGCGCCACGAATGGCGACTGGGCGAGGACGACGTCGAGCTGGCCGTCGAGTCCATCCAGGTGAACCCGTCGCTCTGCCTCGCGCAGATCTTCACCGGTGCCCCGGTCACCGTCTACGCCGACGGCCTGATGAGCTACGGCCCCACCCGCAACAAGATCGACCCGCTGGTCGGCACCCGCGTGGACCGGGTGCTCCACCTGGACCTGGTGCCGGGCCTGAAGCCGCTGCTGCTCACCGAGTTCGGGGTGCCCGGCGAGATCGTGCCGACCCCCGCCTTCACCAAGGTGCTCGCCGAACTCGCCTCGGCCGGCGACGAGTCGCCGGCGGTCGAGGGGCCGGCACTGCTGCTCGGCCAGTACCTTTCCGCGCTCGGCATCCTCTCCGCCGAGCAGGAGGAGGACCTGCATGTGCGGATGCTGAAGGGCGCGGCCGGTCTCGGGCACACCGAGGTGGTGTTCAAGCCGCACCCGTCCGCCCCGGCCCGCTTCACCCGCTCCCTGGAGAAGGAGGCGGAGCAGCTCGGGGTGGAGCTGACCGTGGTGGACACGCCGGTCCTCGCCGAGGTGCTGTACCAGCGGATGCGTCCCGCGCTGGTCGTCGGCTGCTTCTCCACCGCCCTGCTCACCGCCTCCGCGCTGTACGGCCTCCCGGTCGCCCGGGTCGGCACCGACCTGCTGCTGGAGCGGCTGACACCGTTCGAGAACAGCAACCGCATCCCGGTCACCGTCGTCGACGCGCTGCTGCCCGGGGTGACGGACCGCGCAGCGGTCGAGGAGCGGCGTCCGGGCATGGACGCCGAGGATCTCGGCGCCCTGATCCGGGCGGTGGGCTTCGCCATGCAGCCGAAGATCCACCCGCGGCTGCGCACGGAGACCGAGCGCTATCTGAGCGGCCACCTCGACGCCCGCACCCTGCGCTACTTCAAGCGCAAGCGTCTGACGTCCTTGGCGCTGCCCGGTGGCATCCCCCAGCGGCTCGCCTTCGTCCGCCGCTACCCCACCGCGCGGCGGATGGCCCGCCGGGCACGGGCGTGGAAGAAGGCCGTCAAGCGCTGACCACACCACCGAGGGGCCCTCGAAGCTCCTTGCTGTCCCACGGCTCCGGTCGCCGTGCGACAGCAAGGGGCTTTTTTCGGCTTGGAGTTCACACGGAGCGCCCGATCACTCAGAGTTCACCGAGGGTTCCCCATAGGTTCGGTTATGCACGGAACCCGGTCGTATTTCATGCACTCATATAAAGATTCGGTGGATCCATGCAGCACCCGCGGTCCACCCGATTGAGGGATTGATTACGTCCATGCGCATCGCTGTGTTTGTGGAGAACCGCAACGGCGTCGGCCTCGCCTCGGAGATCATGAAGGCGCCGGGAGCCGAAGCCCACTCGTTCCATCTGGTCACCGCCGACCGGGACGGGTACGTCGCGGGCTGGATCGAGCAGGAGGCGGCGGCCCGCTTCGACGGCCTCAAGGTGCACAACCTGTTCCAGGTCGACGAGGCGCTCAGCGGTGCGGAGTTCCTCGAGGAGGTGGGGCGCCGCATGCACGCCTACACCGACCTCGAACGCATCGACCGGCTCGTGTTCTTCAACGACCAGTCGCAGCGCGGGCGCCGGGTGGCCGGCGAGCTGGGCCGCACCCTGCCGCTGATCCTCGTTCAGGACGGGCACCTGGATTTCCACTTCAAGAAGACCGGCACGGGCCTGCGCGACCAGAACTGGTACTACGGTTCGTCCTCCCCCGCCGCCGTCTGCGTCTGGGGCCCGGCGACGGCGCACCACCTGATGTTCCGTTCCGCGGACGCCGACGCGCCCGTCCACATCACCGGCGCGCTCGGCCACAGCGACGACCCCCTGCTGCTGCGGGCGGCCCGCTCGACCACCCACCGGCACGCCAAGCGCCCCGGTGAGCCGCTGCGCATCGTCGTCCTCGACCAGCCGCTCGGCGACCAGCGCAAGCTCTCCCGCAACGACCACCGCAAGGCCCTCACCGAACTGTGCGCGGCACTCACCTCCTTCGGCGAGGTGGAGATCAAGCCGCACCCCTCCACGCTCCGCGCCCACCTCGAGTGGCTGCGGACGCTGCCCGACGTGACCGTGCTCGACGAGGGCGCGCTGCTGGAGGCCGAGACCCTCGACGGCTATGACCTCGCGATCACCTTCTTCTCCACCACCTACCTGCAGACGCTGCGGGCGGGCACGCCGCTGATCCTGTTCAGCCCGCCCGCGCTGAACATCGTCTTCCCGACGATCAACCACCCGCTGCTGCGCAACGCCGGCACGGTCGGCGAACTCGTGGACATCGCCTCCGAGCTGCAGCGCACGGGCAAGTTCACCGCCAACGTGCACGGCGAACCGGTCGAGCACTTCGTCAGCTTCCACGACGAGGTCGCCGCCCGCGTCCTGCGCCGCGTCGAGGAGGCCGAGGTCCCCGTCGAGCGCCCCGCCCCCCGCTGGTCGGCGTCGGGCGAGGGGGCGCAGGCTCGTGTGTCGCGCGCCGAGAGCGCCCTGCGCGCCGTCGAGGGACGGCTCAACCGGCCGCGCTCGCTGGCCGTCCTCGGACTGGGTTTCTCCTATGTCACCGGCGTGGCGATCCCCGTGCTCACCTACACCCAGGCGCTGCTCGCCCAGAGCCCGGTCGACATCCGCTACCTCGACCTCGGTGTCTACACCCGCACCGAGGACGTGCTGGCCGACCTCGACGGCGCCGAGGTCGTCCTGATCAACAGTCTCGCCCCGTTCTGGCGTTCGCCCCTGGCCAACGAGCTGACGGAGGCGCTGCACGCCTTGGGCCGCTCCGTGGTGCTGTACGCCCACGAGACCGAGTACGTCATGAACTTCGAGGGCGGGCAGCACTCCCTGCGGCACGCCGAGATGCTCAAGGTGCTGCCCAAGATCAAGGTGCTGTGCGTCTCCACCGCCCAGGCCGACATGTTCCGCCAGCTCGGTGTGAGCGACCCGGTGGTCGTCTACAACACGGTGCCGCCGGACACCCACCGCGCGCGGGCCCGGCGGACGCCGGGAGAGCGGCCGCGGATCGTGATGGTCGGTTCGATGCAGGACCGCAAGGGCCTCGACCTGTTCTCACGGGTCGCCGAACTCGCCGCCGTGCAGGGCCTGCCGTGGCGGTTCGCCTGGATCGGCCACAAGACCTGGCGGATCGCTCCGACGACGCTGCTGTCGGACCGCGTCGAGTGGATGGGAGCGCTCTCGCGTGACCGGGTGCGCGAGGAACTCGCGGCCTCCGACGTGTTCTTCCTGTCCAGCGTGGACGACCCGATGCCGCTGTCGGTGGTGGAAGCGGTGCAGCAGCGGCTGCGTGCGGTCACCTACCACCGCGTGGGCTCCCGGGAGGTGCTGGAGGGGGTGCCCGGCTACCGCTCCTTCGCCGAGTACACACCGGAGTCGGCGCTCGACGCGCTTCGCCAGGTGCTCGACGAGGAGGTGTCGGAGGAGGAGTACCGGGACGTCGAGGAGTTGTTCGACGTCGCCGCCTTCACCGCCCGGATGACGACGGCCCTGAACCTGGCCGGTCCCGACGACGTGCGGCGGCCCGCGCCCGCGGGCGGCGAGGCCGGGACCCAGGAGCCGGACGGCGAGACGACCCACGCCGAGGGGCCGTTCTCCGCGGTGCTCTCCCGGCACGGCAAGTACCTCGCCGAGGACTTCACGCGCCACTTCGGCGCGGGCAAGCACGACGACGCGCTGCGGGTGGGCACCGAGATCCTGCGCCGCAGACAGCCGGTGGACGTGCTCATCGGAATGGCCGAGATACACGCCTCTCGCGGCCACATCGGTGAGGCGTGCCGGCTGCTGTCCGCCGCCGCGATCGCGGGCGGCGACCGGGGCCGGGTGTGGTCGGAGATCTCCCGTGTGGCCGGGGGGCTGGGCGCGCGGGGCAAGTCGATACGGCAGCTCGCCCGCAGGGAGGCGATCCGTATCGACCTCGCCAACCGTTCCGCCCGGCTGCTGAAGTCCGACTGAGCCGGCGGGGGCGGAGGTCCGCGTGCCGACGCCAGGTGAACACGGGCTTTACGGCTGCTTGCCACGGGTTCACCGAATCGTGTGCGGGTGAATGGAGAATCCAGGAAGGGACTCCGGCCAACGGGTTAACGAATGAGGACCGTTGGGCGAATCATCGGCTCGTCGATCACGTCGTTCCGGTGATTCGCCCAGGTGCCGGGGGGCGGCTCTCCCCCGTGCCGGGGACATTCACAGAAGAAGCCGAGACGGTCCGCGCTCGTCGGGTAGGCGCCGAGCACCATGCCTGCTTCCACCCCCGCCCTCGCCGCCGCTCCCGCCGCCACCTCCGGGACGGCCTCCCCCTCCGCCCCCCGCGGGCGCCCGAACCGCCTGCGCGCCCTGGACGGCCTGCGGCTCGTGGCCGCCCTGATGGTCTGCCTCTACCACTACGCCGGCCGCGGCGGACCGGTCTCCGCGTCCTGGCACCAGAGCCCGGCGCACGTCTTCCCGACCCTGTCCCGGGCGGCCGCCTACGGCTGTCTGGGCGTGCAGTTCTTCTTCGTCATCAGCGGTTTCGTCATCTGCATGAGCAGTTGGGGCCGTACCCTCGGCGACTTCTTCCGTTCCCGGGCCGCCCGCCTCTACCCCGCCTACTGGGTCGCCCTGGTGCTGGTCACCGCGGCGGCCGTCGCCCTCCCCGTGGTCGTCGCACCGGTCCGGCCGGACGAGTTCATGGTCAATCTGACGATGCTGCAACAGCCCATGGGCTCACCCCGTGTCCTCGGCGTGTGCTGGACGCTCTGGGCGGAGGTCCGCTTCTACGCGCTGTTCGCCCTGCTGGTCGTCCTGCGCGGTGTCACCTACCGCCGGGTCGTGCTCTTCTGCTGCGTGTGGACGCTGGCGGCGGCGGTGTGCCGGACATCCGGCAACGAGCTGACGGACCAGCTGGTGATGCCGGAGAACGCCCCGTTCTTCATCGGCGGTCTGGCCCTCTACCTGATCCACCGATTCGGCGGCGACCTGCTGCTGTGGGGCATCGTGGCCGTGTCCTGGCTGCTCGGGCAGAGCAACGCCACGCGCGGGCTGTGGCACCCGGGAGCCCAGGGCGACTTCCACCGTGACCCGTGGGTGATCCTGGCGATCGTCACCCTCGCCTTCGCCGCGGTGGCCGCCGTGGCCCTCGGCCGGCCACCGCGGGCCGACTGGTCCTGGCTGGTCGCCGCCGGGGCGCTGACGTATCCCTTCTACCTGGTCCACGAGCACCTGGGCTGGTTCGTGATCCGGGTGCTGCACCGGGGTCTCGGGCTGCCGCCGTGGCCGACGCTCGTCGTGACCGTGCTGGGCATGCTGCTGCTGGCGTGGCTCATCCACCGTTGTGTGGAGAAACCCTTCGGTCCGCGACTGAAAAGGGCGCTGCGGAGGACGCGCACACCGGAAATCTCCCCGCAATTCACCATGCCGAAAGAAGGGAAGGGAACCGGCTGATCTTCGCCGGGGCCGGGAATTGGGCAGCCGTTCACCTCACCGTGGGTTTCGGACCGGCCTTCGGGGCAGGCACGGTAGTGCCCCTGCCGCCCGCGCCACAGGCTTTTCCGCAGGGATCTCACCAGCTGCCGTACCGAGGGAGTTCCTCCACCGCATGGCCACCACGCAGGAAGCGACGCGACCGCCCCTTCGTCTCGACGACGTACCCGGCTGGTTCCCGGTGCTCGACCAGCTGCTCTTCGACTGGCTCCTGAGCCGGCAGGAGGCCGCCGGGTTCCACGGCGACCTCCTGGAGGTCGGGGTCTACATGGGCAAGAGCGCGATCTTCACCGGCCGGCACCGGCGGCCGGGTGAGCGGTACACCGTGTGCGACCTCTTCGAGGGCGACGCGCCGGACGACGCCAACCGGGCCGAGTCGACCAAGTCCTACAGCGCGCTGACCCGGCGTGTCTTCGAGGAGAACTACCGCGCCTTCCACGACGAACTCCCCCGTGTGCTCCAGGGGCCCAGCTCCCTGGTGCCCACCGAGGTCGCACCGGACTCCTGCCGGTTCGCGCACATCGACGGCTCGCATCTGTACGAGCACGTGCGCGACGACATAGGGGCGGCGCACGATCTGCTGCTGCCCGAGGGCGTCGTCGTGCTCGACGACTTCCGTTCCGAGCACACACCCGGTGTGTCCATAGCCGCCTGGGAGGCCGTGCTCAACCGCGGCCTGCGTCCCATCTGCCTGAGCACCCAGAAGCTCTACGGCACCTGGGGCGATCCGGAGCCGGTCCAGGAGGAGCTGCTGGCCATGGTGCGCGAGCGGTCCGACTGCCATCTGAGCGTCCAGGAGGCCGCCGGGCACCGGATCGTGCGCCTGAAGTCCCGGGGGATGACGGCGCCGGCGTTCCCGCCCTCCCGCTACGCGGAGGCAGCCGCCGCGGCGCCCGGGACGCCGGATCAGGCGCCTGCGACGGCACCGGCCCCGGCAGCGCCTGCCCGGTCCCGGTACGGCAGGCGGGCGCGCCGGGTCGCCGTCGACCTGCTGCCGCCGGTCGTCACGCGGGCGATACGCAACGCGCGCGCGGCCCGGAGCTGACCCCCTGGCTCAGCCGACGCGGTACCGCGCCTCGACACCGGCGATCACCACCGCCAGCCCTTCCTCGAACTGCTGGTCGTAGTCGTCGAAGAGCACCTTCCCGGCCTCGGCCGCGAGCGGGTGGTCGGCCATGCGCCGGGCGCGTTCCTCGATGTCGTACCCCTCCCGGCGCTCGCCCGGCAGGGGTACGACGCCCTGTTCCTCGGTGACGAAGCCGATGGTGAACATGTTCGCGGTCCGCGCCGCGTTGACCGCCTGGGTCAGGCTGAGACCGGCGGCGGTGAGGACCCGCAGGTACTCCTCCATCTCGCGGGCGTGGTGCGTGCCCGTGAAGCGGGAGCCGCTGAAGACCTTGGCGCCGTCGCGATAGCCGAGCAGCGCGTTGCGCAGTGCGCGGTTGGCCTTGAGCAGCCGCTCCTGCCAGGTGTCGGCGGGGTCGAGGACGGTGCCGGCGACCATCCGCCGGTACATCTCCGTCGCCATCTCGTCCAGCAGCGCCTGCTTGTCCTTGAAGTGCCAGTACAGCGCGGGCGCCTTGACGTCCAGTTCCTTCGCGATGGCGCGCAGGGTCAGCCCGTCCAGGCCGACCTCGTTCAGCAGCCGCAGCGCGGTGTCCGCGACCCGCTTCCGGTCCAGCGGCGCCCGTCGTTCCGTACTCACGCTTGACAGCTTAACAGCGTTAAGGGCACCCTCGTCAGGGTCGTGACTTAACGGTGTTAAGGAGATGTGCGGTGGATGTTCTGATAGTGGGCGCGGGTCCGACGGGTCTCACCCTCGGCATCGACCTCGCCCGGCGCGGGGTGGAGGCGCTGGTGCTGGAGCGGGACGGGGAGCTGTTCCCCGGCTCGCGCGGCAAGGGGATCCAGCCGCGCACCCAGGAGGTCTTCGACGACCTCGGCGTCCTCGACGCGATCCGCGCCGCGGGCGGGCCGTATCCGGCCCGGATGGTCTGGCAGGACGGCGAGCGGGTCGGCGAGCAGCCGATGTTCGAACCGGTGGAGGCCGACGAGGGCACGCCGTACACGGATCCGCTGATGGTCGCGCAGTGGCGGACGCAGGAGATCCTGCACGCGCGGCTGACGGAACTGGGCGGCACGGTCGCCTTCGGGCGCGAGGTGACGGGGCTGGAGCAGGACGCCGAGGGCGTGACCGTGCGGTTCGCCGACGGTGCGACCGCCCGTGCGCGGTACGTCGTCGCGGCCGACGGCGGCCGCTCGGCGGTGCGGCGTGCGGTGGGCGTGGGGATGACCGGGGAGACGGTCGACCCCAGTCCGTTCCTGGTGGCGGACGTGCGGGTGCGGGGGCTCGACCGGGACCACTGGCACGTCTTCCCGGGGAGCGACGGCACCTTCGTCGGCTGTGCCCGCTGGCCGGCACGGCCGACTTCCAGCTGGCGGCACGCCTCCCGGAGGACACCGGACCCGACCTGTCCCTCGACGGCGTCCGCAAGCTGGTCGCCGCGTACACGCACCTCGACGCCGAGGACGTCACCGAGCTGCGCTGGGCCTCGGACTTCCGGCCACGCGCCGCCCTGGCGGACCGCTTCCGGGTCGGCCGGGTCCTCCTCGCCGGGGACGCGGCCCACGTGCACTCACCGGCGGGCGGACAGGGCCTGAACACCAGCGTGCAGGACGCCTACAACCTGGGCTGGAAGCTCGGCGCGGTGCTGCGGGGCGGGGCTCCGAAGACCCTGCTCGACACCTACGAGGAAGAACGGCGGGCGAACGCCGCCGCCATGCTGGGCCTGTCGACGGGCGTCCACCGCGGCGAGGTGCGGCGGGGGAAGGCGACGGTGCAGCTCGGGCTGGGATACCGGGATTCGTCCCTGAGCCTCGACACCCGTGGGGGCGCCGACGGGGTGCGCGCGGGCGACCGGGCACCGGACGGCACGGTGGACGGAGTACGGCTCTTCGACGCGTTCCGGGGGCCGCACTGGACGCTGCTCGGCGCGACGGCCTCCCTCCCCGGCGTACGGACGCTGCCGGCCGCCCCGGAGTCCTACGGCCCGGGTGTCTTCCTGGTCCGCCCCGACGGCTATGTGGGCTGGACGGGCGAGACGGCCCAGGGGTTGGCGCAGTACGCGGCACACACCGGAGTCCTCGGAGCGCCCTAGGGCGAAACCCTGCCGGGGGCGCGGGGAACGGCGCGCTCAACCACAACGAACGGGCACCCGAAAGAGCACCCTCCGCCGGCCGAACCCCGGCGAAGCCTCACGCGCCGGCCAGCGACAGCTTCACCGCGAACCCGAGGAACAGCGCGCCGGCCGCCGAGGTGGCCGTCGCCGACAGCCGCTTGCGGCGCCGGAAGGCGGCGGCGAGACGGGTGCCGCTGAATATCAGCGCGCTGAGGTAGAGGAAGCTGGCCAACTGGGCGAAGGCGCCGAGGACGACGAAGGAGAGGGCCGGGTAGGCGTAGCCCGGGTCCACGAACTGCACGAAGAAGGCGACGAAGAACAGGATCGCCTTGGGGTTGAAGAGGCTGACGACGAGGGCACGGCGGAACGGCCGCTCCTCGGCGACCGCGGTGGGCGCGGCCTCCTCGGCGGCCTGCTCCCGCCGGGTCCGCCACATCCCCCACGCGGCCCGCAGCATGCCGATCGCCAGCCAGGTCAGATAGCCGGCACCGGCGTACTTCACGATCCCGAACAGCACCGCGTTCGCCTGGAGGAGGGAGGCGACGCCGGCGGCGGACAGCGTCATCAGCACGGTGTCCCCGCACCACACCCCGGCCGCGGCGGTGTAACCCGCCCGGACTCCGCGGCGGGCGGCGACGGAGAGCACGTACAGCGAGTTGGGGCCGGGCAGCAGGACGATCAAGGCAAGACCGGCCAGATAGGTGGGGAGATCGATGACGCCGAACATGAGAAGGAGTGTCGCACGGAGGTACGACATCGCCTCCGGCGCAGGTGCTCAGAACGCGTCGCTCGGCACATGACTGCCCCACACCTCCCGCAGCGCGTCGCACACCTCCCCCACCGTCGCCCGCCCCCGCAGCGCCTCCTTCATCGGGTACAGCACGTTGTCCTCCCCCGCGGCCGCCTTCTTCAGCGCGGCCAGCGCCGCGTCGACCGCCCCCTGATCCCGTTCGGCCCGCAGCCGGGCCAGCCGCTCCGCCTGCCGCGTCTCGATGGCCGGGTCCACGCGCAGGGGCTCGTACGGCTCCTCCGCGTCCAGCCGGAAGCGGTTGACGCCCACGACCACCCGCTCACCGGAGTCGGTCTCCTGCGCGATGCGGTACGCGTTCCGTTCGATCTCCGCCTTCTGGAAGCCCCGCTCGATCGCCGCCACCGCGCCGCCCAGGTCCGCCACCCGCCGCATCAGGTCGACGGCCGCCTCCTCCACCTCGTCCGTCATCCGTTCCACCGCGTAGGAGCCCGCGAAGGGGTCGACCGTCGCGGTGACGTCCGTCTCGTACGCCAGCACCTGCTGCGTCCGCAGTGCCAGCCGCGCGCTCTTGTCGGTCGGCAGGGCGATCGCCTCGTCGAAGGAGTTCGTGTGCAGCGACTGCGTGCCGCCGAACACCGCCGCCAGCGCCTGCACCGCCACCCGGACCAGGTTCACCTCCGGCTGCTGCGCGGTCAGTTGCACACCCGCCGTCTGGGTGTGGAAGCGCAGCATCAGCGACTTGGGGTTCCGCGCGCCGAACTCCTCCCTCATCACCCGCGCCCAGATCCTCCGGGCCGCGCGGAACTTGGCGACCTCCTCCAGCAGCGTCGTACGGGCCACGAAGAAGAAGGACAGGCGCGGGGCGAAGTCGTCGACGTCCATGCCCGCCGCCACCGCCGTACGGACGTACTCGATGCCGTCGGCCAGCGTGAACGCGATCTCCTGCACGGGGGAGGCGCCCGCCTCGGCCATGTGGTAGCCGGAGATCGAGATCGTGTTCCACTTCGGGATCTCGGCGGTGCAGTACCGGAAGATGTCGGCGGTCAGGCGCAGGGAGGGCTTCGGCGGGAAGATGTACGTGCCCCGCGCGATGTACTCCTTGAGGACGTCGTTCTGGATGGTCCCCGTCAGACGGTCGGCCGGGACCCGCTGCTCCTCCGCCACCAGTTGGTAGAGCAGGAGCAGCAGAGCCGCCGGGGCGTTGATCGTCATCGACGTCGAGACCTGGTCCAGCGGGATGCCGTCGAACAGCACCCGCATGTCCTCGAGGGAGTCGATCGCCACGCCGACCTTGCCGACCTCGCCGTGCGCGAGGGGCGCGTCGGAGTCGTGGCCCATCTGGGTGGGCAGGTCGAAGGCGACGGACAGGCCGGTGGTGCCGTGCGCGATCAGCTGCCGGTAGCGGGCGTTGGACTCCACCGCCGTGCCGAAGCCCGCGTACTGGCGCATGGTCCAGGGGCGGCCCGTGTACATGCTCGGGTACACCCCGCGCGTGAACGGGTACGCGCCCGGGTCACCCAGCCTTCCGGCCGGGTCCCAGCCGGTCAGGTCGGCCGGCCCGTAGACCGGCTCGATCGGCAGGCCCGACTCCGACTCACGCGCCATGGATGCCTCCGCAGCAGTACGTCCGTACTCCCCACCATGCCCCGTAGTTCGGCGGCGGTCACGCGGGGAAGCATCCCCGGCATGAGGATCCCGGGGAGACCTGCCGCCGTACTCGCCTCGGCCGCCGTACTCGCCGCGCTCAGCGGCTGCACCGTTCCGCCCGCGGACGCCGACGGCAAGAACCACTCACCGATCCATGTCCAGCTGCCCTCCAGCCGCGCTCCCGAACCCACCCGGACGGCCCACGACCCGCCGCCCGTACCGGCGCCCCCGGTCGTGTGGGCGCGCGGCGCCACCGGCTCGGGCGTGCGGGAGCTGCAGGCCCGGCTCCGCCAGGTCGCCTGGCTGTTCGACGGGCCGACGGGGGTCTACGACGATGCGACCGAACGGGCCGTCCGGGGCTTCCAGGGCAAGCGCGGGCTGCCCCGCACCGGCGAGCTGGACACCGTCACCTGGCAGCGGCTGCTGGCGATGACACATCGGCCGGGCCACTGGGAGCTGTACCTGATGGGCGGTCAGCCGGCCGACGCGCCGGACCCGCGCTGTCTGACCGGCCGGGTGCTGTGCATCAGCAAGACCAGCCGGACGCTGCGCTGGATGATCGACGGCCGGACGGTGTCGACGCTGTCCGTCCGCTTCGGCACCCAGTACACCCCGACCCGTGAGGGTGTGTTCCATGTCTACTGGAAGTCACGGCACCATGTGTCGACCCTCTACGACTCGCCGATGCCGTACGCGATGTTCTTCAGCGGCGGCCAGGCGGTGCACTACTCGTACGACTTCGCGGCGCGCGGTTACGCGGGCGGCTCGCACGGGTGCGTGAACGTCCGGGACGAGACGGCGATCGCTCAACTGTTCGCACAGGTGAGGACCGGCGACAAGGTCGTCGTCCACTGGTGAGGGTGGTCTGCCGCACGCGGTGGTGCGTTTGCGGGGCGGGGGGGGGGGGGGGGGGGGGGGGGGGGGGGAGTTGGGGGAGGGGGAGGGGGGGGGGGGGGGGGGGGGGGGCGGTGGGGGGGGGGGGGGGGGGAGAAAGAACCCCTCGACCGCCCGAACCGAC
>NZ_JBVIIT010000031.1:62321-78003 GCF_055569615.1 Streptomyces sp. NPDC031379
CCCCACCCCCGCCCCCCCCCCCCCTCCCCCCCCCCCCCCCCCCCCCCCCCCCCCCCCCCCCCCTCTCCCGCGCACCCCCCCCCCCCCCCCCCCCCCCCCCCCCCCCCCCGCCAGGTGCACGAGCCGTGGGTACGGGGGGAACCCCGGCTCAGTGCGACGGCCGATGACCAGTCGGCTCACTCAGTACTGCGTCCCGGGCTCCAGAAACGTCACACCTCTCACGGAAAAATTTCCGCGGACCACAAAATCGCAGCTCAGAGGGTGTGCGTGGATCAGGGAGCGCGGTGTCGGAGGGCGGTGTACGTCGGGCTCGGTGCCGGGGTCGCCAAGACGTGGCCGGGATGGCCGGGGTGCCCGGGGCGGACCGGGGCGAAAGCGGAGGGAGCGGGTGCGGGTGCGGCCCCGCCGCGGTGCCGGCCCTTGCCGCCGCCCCTGTGTCTGCCGCCGCCCTTGTGGGGGTGGCCCTCGTCGTCGCCCTGGCCGTCCCCCTTCTCGTCGCCCTTGCCCTGGCCGTCGCCCTTGCCCGCGTCGCCCTTGGCGCCGCCGGCGTCCGGGTCGCCCTTGCCGCCCTGGTCGCCGTTCGTGGGGCCCGCGGCGGCCAGGACGACCTTGCAGTACTTGGTGACGCGCGCGGAGCCGCCCGCCAGGTCCTCCAGCGCGCGCTTGCGGCCGGCGTCCAGTTCCCTGCCGTCCCGGATGTCCCGGCAGGCCGCGGCGACGCCGTGCCGGCCGGTGCCGGGAGGCGTGGCGGGGACATGGGAGCGGGGAGCCCGGCTCCGGCCCGGACCGTCGTCGTCCGGTCCGGCCGCCTCGTCGGAGGCCCCGCCGCGGGGCGCGCCCGCGCTGCCGCTCGGCAGGCCCGGCGCGGTGCCGGACGTGGTCTGCGCAGAGGGGGAGGCGAGCGGCCGTCCGGAGGTCCCGGCGGTGACGGAGGCGGCGGGTCCGGGGCGTTCCTCGCCGAACGGCGTGGGCAGCACCCCGCTGCCGGCGGCGACGGCGACCCCGCCGAGCGTGCCCGCCGCCAAGGCGGCCGCGAGCGCGAGCCGTGCCGGGCGGGCCCAGCGGGGACGGACGGCGATTCCGGTACGGTCCGGTCCGCCGATGCGGACCAGGCCCGCGTCGGCGCCGTGGGCGGGGGCACCGGAGCGCCTGCCGGGGGCGTCGTCGGCGAAGGCGGCGGCGGTGCGTTCAGCCTCGGCCGCCTCGCGGGCCTTGCGGAACGCGGCCAGGGCGGCCTGTTCGCCGGGGAGTTCACCGGGGGCGGGGGCCGCCTCCGCGGACAGTGCGCCGAGCGTCCGGGAGAGGCGTTCGGCCTGGTCATGGGCGGAGGTGTCGACGGCTTCCAGCGACTCACCGCGCAGCAGACGTTCAGCCGTTTCACGGTTCAGCCACTTGTAGTGCTCGTCGGCCATCACATGTCCTTCTGCGTCCGCGCACGCGTATGCGTCACAGTTGCGGACGTCACCGCGCGACCACGCGGTTCTCGCTGAGGTGGCAGCGCGTCGAGCACGCCCGCCGATTCCGGATCGTCGCCGAGCAGCTCCGCGAGGCGCTTCAGGCCCCGGTGCGCGGCGGTGCGTACCGCACCCGCGCGTTTGCCGAGGGTCTCGGCGGCGGTCTTGGCGTCCAGACCCACCACCACCCGCAGGACGACCGCCTCGGCCTGGTCCTGCGGGAGCCGTGCGATGAGGGAGAGGGCGCTGCCGGTGGCCAGGGCCTCGATGGCCTCGCCGGCCGTGTCGGACTCGGCGGCCCGGCCGGTCAGTTCCGTCTCGTCGCCGCCTATGGCGGGGCGGCGGCCGCGCATGCGTATGTGATCCAGGGCGCGGTTGCGGGCGATCCGGGCGGCCCAGCCGCGGAACCGGTCGGCATCGCCGCTGAACCGGTCGAGGTCCCGGGCGATCTGCAGCCAGGCCTCGGACGCGACGTCCTCGGCGTCCGGATCACCGACCAGCGTGCGCACGTATCCGAGCAGCCGTGGATGCACCGCGCGGTACACCGCACGGAACGCGGTCTCATCACCGTTCTGTGCTGCACGTACTGCGGCGGTCAGCTCCGCGTCGTCCCCCAGCACCGCACTCCCTTACGCCTGTCTTCGGTCGGCGCGAAAGGCACGTTACGGCGTGAAACCGTTCCTCGTCCATGTCTGTAGAAGATGCAACTAACTCGTGACCGGGTACGAATGTGCGCAGGGTGAGGTTCGGCGTGGCCGGGTGTGACAGAAAACGCACGCACGGCGCTGAAGAAGGTACGGGCCGTGCGCGGCCCGTCCGCGCGACGGCCGGGGCCTCTCCTGTGGGGGGTGGCGGCCCCGGCCGTTGCCTTTACGGGGCACGGCCGGACGGCCCGGCTCACTTCTTCCCGTCGGCCCCGGCGCCCGCAGCGTGCGGTCCGTCGCCCCTGCCCTTGCCCCCACCGCTGCCACTCGAAGAACCACTGCCGGAATTACCCGACTTGTCGGGCTTCCGCTCCTGTGGGGCATCGGTGTCGCGTCCCTGCGACCGCGCCTCCTGGGCGGCCCGGGCGACTTGGGCGGCGCAGTAGGCGGCGACCTTGTCCGTGCCACCCGCCGCCGCGACGAGCCGCCGCCAGGCCGTCGACTCCAGGGCGTTGCCCCGGTCCCCGGCCCTCGCGTAGGTCCGGCAGTGGGCCACGGTGTCCCGCGCGGTGTCCGGGTGCCCCGGACGCACGGCGGGGGCGGTCGGACCCGCGCCGCCGGAGCCGGCGGCCGGCTCGTGGGCCGGGTGCGGCGCCCTCACCGCCGGACGGGCCGGCCGGGAGGTGTCCCGGCCGGCCGCCGTACCGGATCCGGCCGCGCCGATCGCGGCGACGGCGACACCGCCCAGCGTGAGACTCGCGAGCAGCACCGAGAGCGCGCCCTTCAGCGAGGGCCGCACACGCCGGGACGCACGGGGGCGCCAGTCGTCCCGGGTCCGCGTCCGCGCCCGGTGCGCCCCGGAGTCGCGGGCGGCCCGGAAGGCGGCCACGGCCCGGCACTCGGCCTCGGCGCCGACGGCGGGTACGACGCCGTCCGCCCGCAGCACGGCACCGAAGCGCGTCTCGAACCGGGAGAGCGCGGAGGAACCTGGGACGCCGTCGCGGCCCGCCGCGTCGGCGCCTTCGGAGGCTTCGGTCCGTCGGGAGGATTCGGTCCGTTCGGATGCTTCGGCGCGGCCCGGGGTCTCGGTGTGTGCCGGCGTGGGAACGGTGGTGTCCGGGTGTGCTCGTCGACGGCTGGGCAGCCCGCCGCCGCTGTGCCGTTCACCCATGTCCGTTCCCGTCCTCGCCCGGTCCGCCCGGTCCGCCCGGACCACCGGATACACGCGGCCCACCGTCCCCCGTACGGGGTCCGGAACCGATGGTTCTCCCGTATCCATACGGCTCGCGGCCGTCGCCGTTCACTCCGCCTCCCCCAGCGTGCGGGGATCCGCCTCCGTCACACCCTCGCCCGCCGTGTCCGGCGCGCCCAGATGCCGGGCCAGCCGTTTCAGCCCGCGGTAGGCGGCCGTGCGGACCGCGCCGGGGCGCTTGCCGAGGACGCGCGCGGCGGCCGGGCCGTCGAGGCCGACGACCACCCGCAGCAGCACGGCCTCGGCCTGGTCCCGCGGCAGTGCGCGCACCAGTTCCAGCGCCCGCTCGGTGGACAGGGACTCCAGGGCCTGGTCGTAGGTGCTGTGCCGGCCGGGCAGGTCCAGTGCGGCCTGGTCGAGCGCGGCCGCTCGGGGCCGTACCCGCTGGCGGCGCAGGTGGTCCAGGGCGCGGTGCCGGGCGATGGTCGCGCTCCAGCCGCGGAATCCGGCGCCGTCGCCCTTGAACCGGCCCAGGTCGCGGGCGATCTCCAGCCACGCTTCCGAGGCCACGTCCTCCGCGTCCTCGCCGACGAGCCCCCGCAGATAGCCGAGCAGGGCGGGCTGCACGATGCGGTAGGCCAGCGCGAAGGCGGCCTCGTCGCCGTCCTGGGCCCGTGCGACGGCAGCGCCCAGCTCCCCGTCCCGCGGCTGCGGGCGGCGGCGTTCCCCTCCCTGGCCCAAGACCGTCCTCGTTCGTGGCGCGTCCCTCACGGTGCGACACGCCTCGGCCGTGTCTCCGCCCTCCAGGATGATCAGCGCCGGACCTCACAGAAATGTCACAGCCCTCGGCGGTCCCGGGCCTGTTCGCACGATTGTCGGTGCCCCCTCCTACGCTCCGCCACGACCGGCCGACGAACACGGAGGGAAGACAACGACATGGGCGGCAACTGCTGGACGCACACCGGCCCGTACCGACAGGACCTGGAGGCGGCCTTCCGCCAGGCTCAGGCGGACGAACTGGCCAAGGACGACCACGGCTTCGGCGCCGGCCGGACGGCGGAGGAGCTGTGGCGGGACCCGGCCTGGCACGAGTACATCTTCACCGGCGGCACCGGCTCGGTCCGGACGGCCGGCCGACCGGCATCGGGTACTGGGGCGTCACGGCGGACTAGCGCGCGCACGTCGTCCCCTCGGGCCGTGCGGGAGCGGCGTGCGCACGGGCCCGCACCGACACGCCGGGACCCTTGAACTCCCCGTCCTCGAGGGGTGGTTCGCCCTGCCCGTCGAGTGCGCGGCGAACACGCCGGGGTCGCATCACAGGGCCGAATGGGTGCCGGGTGACGTTCCGGCCGGTCCGAGCGCTGTACAAGTGCTGCCTGTGTGACAGGTGGAACCATAGTGTTCGTCTTCTAGGGGTGGGACAGTTGAGTCCTCGCAGGACCCATGCGTACAAACCGCTCAGCTTCAAAGGGAGAGCCTGGCTGACGCTCGGAGCCGTCGTACTCGGCGGTGCCGGAGTCGTCACCTATGCCGTCGCGGACCCCGGTGAGCACGACGACGGCAAGGGCGCGAGCCGCGAGCCGTCCGTCCACACGCTGAAGCTGTCCGACCAGGGCCATGGGCACCGGGGGCTGGCCAAGCGCGACACGAACCGGTTCTCCGCCGCGCTGCTCACCTGGAACGACGAGCGGGCCGAGCTGAAGGGCACCCCGGAGATCCGCTACCGCTCGCGGGAGACCGGCGAGTGGTCCGACTGGCAGAAGCTGCCGGACGACCCGTTCTCCGCCGACGGCGCCGAAGGCGTACACGCCCGCGAGCGCGCCCGGGGCGGCACCGCGTCGGTGTGGACGGGTGACGCGGACGGCATCACGGTCCGCGTGGTCGAGCCGGACGGCACCGCGGCCGAGGGACTTCCCGCCGGACTGGACGTGAAGCTGCTCGACCCCGGCACCGATCCGGCGGGCAGCCCGCAGCCGGCCGCGTTCACGGCGGAGACGACGACGCCGTCGGCGACCGACTCGCCGTCCCCGTCGGACACGTCGTCGGGCAGCCCGTCATCCACCGACTCCGCCTCGGCGTCCGCGACGGACTCCGCGTCGGCCTCGGCATCGGCATCGGAGTCGAGCTCCGCGTCGGCCTCGGCGTCCGACTCCGCCTCCCCCAGCCCGACCAGCACGGTCCCGGCCCCGCGCCCCTCCACGGTCGCCAAGCCGCCGGTCATCACGCAGGCCGAGTGGGGCGCCTCCACCGACTACGACGGCACGCCGAGCTACGGCACGGAGATCAAGGCGGCCGTCGTCCACCACACCGGCGTCGACAGCGACAACACGGTGTCGTGCGCCGACTCGCGGGCCCGGATGCGGACCATCCAGCAGGAGCACTTCTCCCGCGGCTACTTCGACATCGGCTACAACTTCGTCGTCGACCGCTGCGGCCAGATCTTCGAAGGCCGCAGCGGCGGGATGGACCTGCCCGTGGTGGGCGCGCACGACATCGGCTTCAACACCAACACGGTCGGCATCTCCTACATCGGCAACTACATGACCGCGCACCCCTCGCGGGCCGCCCTGGACTCGATCGCGCGGATCGTGGCCTGGAAGTTCGGGATGTACGGCATCGACCCGACCGGCAAGGTCACGCTGACCTCCGGCAGCCCCAAGGGCCAGGACGGCAACCTGATCGACAAGGACCAGCAGATCACCCTGCCCCGCGTCTTCGGCCACCGGGACACCAACGCCACCGCCTGCCCCGGCGACAACCTCTACAAGAAACTGCCCCTCATCGCCGCGCTGGCCAAGACCCCGGGCATCTCGCACGCCCTGCCCACCTCGGACCGCGACCGGGACGGCCTGCCCGACCTGGTCGCCGGCACCCCGAAGGCCAACTCGGTGACGATCGTGCCGGGTGGCGTGGACGGACCGGTCAGCGGCAAGAAGATCACGCTCACCCAGAACAGCACGGGCGTGCCCGGCTCCTCCGAGTCCGGTGACGCCTTCGGCACCGCGACCGCCTGGGGCGATGTCAACGACGACGGATACGCCGACCTCGCGATCGGTTCTCCCGGCGAGGACGACACCACCGGCCACGCCGACCGGGGCTCGGTCACCGTCATGTACGGCCCGGCGCTCACCACCGGGTTCTCGTACAACACGTCGGGCAGCATCACGGCGACCGGCGCCAAGCTCGGCTCCACGGTCACGGTCGGCGACTTCAACGGCGACGGCAAGGCGGACGTGTTCGCGGCCGGCACCGGCAAGGGCGGCAACTGGAACGTACGGCTGACCGGCGGCGCCACCACCTCCGGCACCCTGACCACGGCCACCGGCTCCCTCGCCTACCTGGACGCCGCCACCGGCGACTTCAACCGGGACGGCTACGCGGACGTCGCCCTCAACTACCGTGACTCGGGCGGCATCTCGCGCGTGGTCCGGTTCGCGGGCTCGGCGCAGGGGCTGACCAAGGCGGGTGTGCTCAGCGTCAAGGGCGGCCGCTCCGTCGCCTCCGCCGACTTCGACGCCAACGGCTACGACGACCTCGTCATCGGGCAGCCGTACACCGCGGAGTCCGGCGCGTACCGGGGCGGTCAGGTGACCATGCTGCTCGGCACCTCCACCGGCTTCACCACCACCGGCATGAAGAGCGTCCACCAGGACACCAGCGGGGTACCGGGTTCCGCCGAGGACGGCGACGCCATGGGCGCCTCGGTCTCCGCCGGCGACTACAACGCCGACGGCTACCCCGACGTCCTGGCCGGCCTGCCCGGCGAGGACATCACCCGCGACGGCGTGAACCGCTCCAACGCCGGCTCGGCGCTGCTGCTCAAGGGAAGCTCCACCGGCCTCACCGGTACCGGCTCGGTCGCGGTCTCCCAGGACACCTCGGGCGTGCCCGGTGCCACCGAGAGCGGCGACCAGTTCGGCTCGTCGGTGTCGCTGACCGACCTGTCCGGCTACGGGCGGTCCGACCTGACGTTCGGCGTCGCCGGGGAGGACGGCGGCGACGGCATCCTGATGTACCTGCCGAGCAACAGCTCCGGACTCGGGTACGCGCAGACGGTGGTGTTCAGCAAGTCCGGTCTCGGTACGCCGACGGACGCGGCCCTGGGCACCGCCCTGGCACCGTAGTGCCGTGACGCGCTCCGGCCGGGACCCCATCCGAGGAGGGTCCCGGCCGGACGTTCATCCCAGGGCGGTCGCGTCCCGGCACAGCAGACGCAGCGAGCCGTGGCCGCCGAAGCAGCGCCGGGCCTCGTCGATGGGGTCCCACAGCCGGCCGTCGGGGGTGCGCACCCAGTGCTCGCCGCCGGTCGCCCACCACTCGGCGCCGGTCTGGCGGACGAGCACCTCGCCGGCGTAGGCGCCGAATCCGCGCAGCACGTTCTCCACCGCCGCGTACGGCGGCCCCTCACGGCGTATCTCCTCGATCATCCGGTCCACCCGCCACAGACTCTGTGCCGAGTAGTCGAGCCGTACCCGCGCACCCTCGCGCATGGTCGCGACCGCGTCCGCCGCCCACCGCACGGGCTTCGCCGCGGCGTGCGGCCTGGTCTCCTGCTGTGCTGTCACGTACTGGGCTGTCACATAGGGAAGAGCGAGCGGCAAGTGGCATCCGTCACGGGCATCGTGAACGTTTGGCCAACCGTCGCAGGACCGCCCCACGTCCACCGCACGACAGCCACAGGACCCACCCGGCCAGAGGGTCCGGACACCGGGCCGCCTCCCGCACGGGATCCGCGGCGCCGGGCTCTGTCACGCTCCGGATTCCGCGGCGCCCCGGGCCCTGCGGGAGACCACCGCGCGCAGCACCCGGCGGCCCTCGACCGAGACGTCCAGGGCCCGGCGCAGACCGTGCGCGCCGTGGCCGGCGAGGAGTTCCAGGACGGTGATCTGGCGGCGCAGCTCGGCTGCGACGAGCGGCGGCAGGTCCTCCGTCTCACCCGCGCGCCCGGCGTCCAGGCCGTCGTCGGGCGCGGTGCCGTCCGCGGCGGGGTCGAGCAGCCGGTGGACGCGCAGGGAGGCGACCGAGCAGGCGTCGGCCCAGGGCCGTACCGCGTCGGCGGTGGGCTCGGCCGGAGCCGCGTCCAGCATGCGGCGGGCGAGCCGGGCGGCCTCGTCCTCGGCGGACCGCGGGCCGCCGAGCACGTCGCGGGCCTTGTCCAGGCCGCCGCCCCAGCCGGAGCCGTCGGCGAGGCCGGCCCACAGCGGGCGCAGCAGTTCGTCGTCGCCGCCGAGCAGAGGCAGGCACCGATCCAAACAAGCCAACCCACTGGCGGCCAGCCCACGCTCGTCGGCCTGTGCGATCAGTTCCACCAGGCTCATATAGCCTCCCTCGCCAGGGCGCCGCCCGGTACGGAGCCCGCACTTCCCCTTACTGCGTGCGACGGCCCGGGAGTGTCACAGCCAGAGGTTTTCAGCCAAGGGCGGGGATCGGCGCGGGACCGGCGAGGGCCCTCGCGTGCTGCATCCGGGTGATCTTCAGGACCACGAGGATGGCCAGCACGGCCGCCACGACGTCGAACGCGTCGGAGAACAGCATCTGCCGGGTCGCGTCGCGCAGCGCGGCCGCCGTGTCCGCCCGCCGGTACATGGTGGACGCGGCCCGGTCGGCGAACAGGGAGACGATCCACACGAACCACCACGCGTTGACGAGGGAGTGGCCGGGGCGGTCGGCCCAGGCGGCGCTGGAGTCCCAGATGTCGAGGGTGACGCGGCGCGGGAACCACAGGTTCACCACCGGGACGAACCAGCCGCCGATCGTCCAGCCGCGCGCCTTGCTCTGCCCGCCCGGGTTGAACACCTCGGCGTTGACCCGCACCCGCCACAGCCAGCACAGGTACACGGTCATCGTGGCGAGCAGGGCGGTCACCTGGGCGACGCCGGCGGCCCGGTACAGCGAGTCGGCGCGGTCGGCCCGGTCGACGACGTCGGAGCCGGTGATCCCGTCGGCGAGGTCACCGGCGACGTCCAGCTGCACCACGTCGGCCCAGACCGCGAACAGGTCGGCGGCGATGACGAGCCCGAGCAGCGCGGCGGCGGCCCGGCCGAGTCCCACCGGTGAACGGAGTACGGGACCGGGCGCCCCGGTGTAGGCCGGAGCGGGCATGGGCGAGGTCATGACGTGGTTCCCCCGAGAAGCGGCGACGGTGCGGCGGGCGCTCGGCCCTCCCCGAGCCGGACGCACGAAGACCGGAACATACGGTCAGGGGCGGTCGTACGTCCACTCGCGTCCCGGCGCGGGTCCCCCCGGCCCGGCCGGTCGACCGCCCCCCGCCCGGCGGTCCGCCGACCGCCTCGGCCCAGCCGGTCCGCCGACCGCCTCAGCCCAGCCGGTCGGCCAGCTGTTGGAACTCGGCCCAGGACAGCGCGGGCCTGCCCGGGTCCCACAGCTTCTGCACGGTGGCCCGCAGCGGCATCCTGATCCCGGCGGCGACCTGCCCCTCCGTCTGGGCGTTGCGGAAGTCGCTCCACACCGCGAACGACCCGCCGAGGATCTGCCCGTCGTAGCGCGCCGGCACGGCGGTCGTGCCGCGCAGCACCCGCGGGTTCCACTGCTCGTAGATGCGCTGTCCCGTGGGATACACGAAGGTCTGCGGCTGCCCGAGCACGTAGTAGAGGAACTCGTCGTTGTAGTTGAGCACCTTCCGCCCCGCGCTCAGGTACTCCACCGGCTGCCGGGCGCCGATCTCCTTGCCGGTCCAGTAGGCGACCTGGAGGTCCTCGGCGGGCCGCACGGAGGTGCCCCGGAAGAAGCCGTCGTTCCACGCCCGCATGGTCCGGTCGTGGGCGCGGACGGTGTCGGCGCGGTCGTTGAGCCAGCCGGTGGCGAGGTCGGCCACGGTGCCGCCGGAGCCGTACTTCTGCCGCGCGGCGGCCGCCAGCTGCGGATACGACGCCTGCGGGTCCCGCACGGTCAGCGCCTGGTACTCGTCGCCGCCGAGGTGCCACTGGTCACCGGTGAAGAGCCCCGCGTACTCGTTCAGCAGATCGTCGACGATCTTCGCGGAGGCCGGGTTGGAGATGTCGACGGCGCCCTTGGTGGCGACCCCGCTCGCGTTGCGCAGCTGGAGGTCGGGGTGGGCGGCGATGACGGCGCCCAGATGGCCCGGCGAATCGATCTCGGGGACGACGGTGATGTGCCGGCTGCCGGCGAGGTCGACGATCTTCTTGACCTGCGCCTTGGTCAGGTGGTCCGGGGAGACGATCTCGGGGTGGGTGCTGGACTCGATCCGGAAGGCCTGGTCGTCGGAGAAGTGCAGCCCCAGCTCGTTGAACTTCAGGTCCCCCAGTTCCCTTATCCGGTCCTCGATCCAGGTCTCGCTGAACGGCTTGCGCGCGATGTCCAGCATGAACCCGCGCTTCGGCTTGGCGGGCTCGTCCCGCACGACCCCCTCCGGGGCCGTACCGCCGCCGTGGACCTCCTGCTTCAGCGTCCGGGTGCCGTAGAAGACGCCCGCCTCGCCGGGCCCGCTGATGTCGACCCGCCCGCCGCGGACGGTCATCGTGTACGACTCCTGGTTCCCGCCCCCGCCGCCGAGCGCGAGCCGTACGTCACCGGCCCGCACGTCGTCCTTCTCGCCCGCGTAGGCCAGCCCCAGCTCCCCGGCCACCAGCCGGCCCTCGTCGGCCAGCTCGGCATCGCTCACCACCACCCGCTCGCCCTGCCGCGGCTTCCAGCCGGGACCGCGCGCCGGGGTGTGGGAGCGCACCGCGGGGATGGTGCGCGGTGCCTGCGACAGCGGATAGGACCGGCTGGGCGTCGGACTCGCCGACGGCGTGGCCGGACCGTCGGAGACGGTGCCCGAGACCCGGTCGGAGGACTGCCGCGTGCCCTCTTCCCGGTTCCCGCCGCCGTCCGTCGAGGCCCACACGCCGACACCGGTGCCGAGCGCGACGGTCCCGACGAACGCGGCGGCCACCACCGCCCGCTTGCGCATCACCTGCTGCGCCGAGCCCCGGCGCCTGTGCTGGTTCACTCTGCCAACGTACGACTGATCGGCGGTTCATTCGTCACCCGAGCGTTCCGAAACTCTCCCGTCCGAGTGAAATTCGGGCATCGCACGGACACAGAGTGACCACTCTCGATAACCTGACGACACACATTTCACAGCATCCCCTGCCACACCCCCCGTGACGCAAGGACCCACGCTGCCCGCCCACCGTCTCCCCTATCTCCCCACACCCCTCGACGCCTTCAACGCCGCCTCCGACGGCGAGGCCCGCGCCCTCCTGCTGCACTGCCTGCACAACCCGCGCTGGGCCCACCGGATCGCCGAGCACCGCCCCTACCCCGACCTGGACGCCCTCCTGGCCGCGGCGGACGAGGCGGCGTACGACCTCTCCCCGCGCGACCTGGCCGAGGCCCTGGCGGGGGAGTCGCTTCCCGAACTGCCCGAGGACACGTATTCGGCGGCCCACATGGCCCTGAGCGCCGCGCACGCCGCCTACGAAGCCCGATTCGGACACACGTTCGTCATCTATCTGGGCGACACGCACCCGGACGACGTCATCGACCGCATCCTCGAAGGCATCCGGTCACGATTGGCAAACGATCCGGAGGAGGAGCGGGTCGTGGCAGCCGAGGAACTCCGGCGCCTCGCGAGGAGCAGACTCGCGGCGTGCCTGAGGGGCACCGAGAGCCACGCGACGAGCCACCATGCACCCGCACACGGCGCATAACCGTGCACATCGGGCCGAATGCCGCGCCTCTAGGCCGTCCGGTGCCACTTTGATCACACAAGTAGGCCCCCCGTAAGCCGGGGCGCACCGCATGGATACGATGCTGGGGGCCGGTGGACCGTACCCGGCCGGGCCCGACCGACAGTGAAGCCGGCGCGGCCCTAGTCCCCGCTCCCGGAGGGTTCTTCCGTGCCGGCTGGAACGCTGTACCGCGGCAGGGAAGGAATGTGGTCCTGGGTGGCTCACCGAGTCACCGGCGTCCTCATCTTCTTCTTCCTGTTCGTTCATGTGCTGGACACCGCTCTCGTGCGTGTCTCCCCCGAGGACTACGACAAGGTCGTAGCCACGTACAAGACGCCGATCGTCGCGCTGCTGGAGTACGGCCTCGTCGCCGCCATCCTCTTCCACGCGCTCAACGGCCTGCGCGTCATCGCCGTCGACTTCTGGTCGAAGGGCCCGCGCTACCAGAAGCAGATGTTCTGGACCGTGATGATCGTCTGGATCGTGCTGATGCTCGGGTCGATCTACCCCGTGCTCGGTCACGCCGCTCGTGTCCTGTTCGGGAGCTGACGCCGATGTCCACGACTGAAACCACCGCGTCCGGAGTCGGCCCCGTCGAGGGCGTCCCCGTCTACACCGTCGACAACCCGGCCCCGCTGATCGAGGCGCCGCGCAAGCGGACCAAGAAGACCCCGAAGTCGACCCGGGGCAACTTCGAGCTGGCGGCCTGGCTGTTCATGCGCCTGTCCGGCATCGTGCTGGTCGTCCTCGTCCTCGGCCACCTGCTGATCCAGCTCTTCCTGGACGGCGGTGTCTCCAAGATCGGCTTCGCCTTCGTGGCCGGCCGCTGGGCGTCCCCGTTCTGGCAGGTCTGGGACCTGCTGATGCTGTGGCTGGCCATGCTGCACGGCGCCAACGGCCTGCGCACGGTCATCAACGACTACGCCGAGCGGCCGAACAGCCGGCTGTGGCTCAAGGGCCTGCTCTACACCGCCACGGTGTTCACCATCCTGCTGGGCACGCTGGTGATCTTCACCTTCGACCCGAACATCCGCTAGGCACGGGGCTGCGAGAATCATGAAGATCCACAAGTACGACACCGTCATCGTCGGCGCCGGTGGCGCGGGCATGCGCGCGGCCATCGAGTCCACGAAGCGCAGCCGCACCGCCGTGCTGACCAAGCTGTACCCCACCCGCTCCCACACGGGCGCCGCGCAGGGCGGCATGGCCGCCGCGCTGGCCAACGTGGAGGAGGACAACTGGGAGTGGCACACCTTCGACACGGTCAAGGGCGGTGACTACCTGGTCGACCAGGACGCCGCCGAGATCCTGGCGAAGGAGGCCATCGACGCCGTCCTCGACCTGGAGAAGATGGGCCTGCCGTTCAACCGGACCCCGAACGGCACCATCGACCAGCGCCGCTTCGGCGGCCACTCCCGCAACCACGGCGAGGCCCCGGTCCGCCGGTCCTGCTACGCCGCGGACCGCACCGGCCACATGATCCTCCAGACGCTGTACCAGAACTGCGTCAAGGAGGGCGTGGAGTTCTTCAACGAGTTCTACGTCCTGGACCAGCTGATCAGCGAGGTCGACGGCGTCAAGAAGTCGGCGGGTGTCGTCGCCTACGAGCTGGCGACCGGCGAGATCCACGTCTTCCAGGCGAAGTCCGTCATCTACGCCTCCGGCGGCACCGGCAAGTTCTTCAAGGTGACGTCGAACGCCCACACCCTGACCGGTGACGGCCAGGCCGCGGTCTACCGCCGTGGTCTGCCGCTGGAGGACATGGAGTTCTTCCAGTTCCACCCGACCGGCATCTGGCGCATGGGCATCCTGCTGACGGAGGGCGCCCGTGGTGAGGGCGGCATCCTCCGCAACAAGGACGGCGAGCGCTTCATGGAGAAGTACGCGCCGGTCATGAAGGACCTCGCGTCCCGCGACGTCGTCTCGCGCTCCATCTACACGGAGATCCGCGAGGGCCGCGGCTGCGGTCCCGAGGGCGACCACGTGTACCTGGACCTCACGCACCTCCCGCCGGAGCAGCTCGACGCCAAGCTGCCCGACATCACCGAGTTCGCGCGGACCTACCTCGGCATCGAGCCGTACACGGACCCGATCCCGATCCAGCCCACGGCCCACTACGCGATGGGCGGCATCCCGACGAACGTCGAGGGTGAGGTCCTGGCGGACAACACCACCGTCGTCCCCGGCCTGTACGCCGCCGGCGAGGTCGCCTGCGTCTCGGTCCACGGCGCCAACCGCCTGGGCACGAACTCGCTGCTCGACATCAACGTCTTCGGCCGCCGCGCGGGCATCGCCGCCGCGGAGTACGCCCACACGGCGGACTTCGTCGAGCTGCCGGAGAACCCGGAGTCCCTCGTCGTCGAGCAGATCGAGCGGCTGCGCACCTCCACCGGCAACGAGCGGGTGGCCACGCTGCGCCGCGAGCTGCAGGAGACCATGGACGCCAACGTCATGGTGTTCCGCACCGAGCAGACGATCAAGACGGCCGTCGAGAAGATCGCCGAGCTGCGCGAGCGCTACAAGAACGTGGCGATCCAGGACAAGGGCAAGCGGTTCAACACGGACCTCCTCGAGGCGATCGAGCTGGGCAACCTGCTCGACCTGGCCGAGGTCATGGCCGTCTCGGCGCTGGCCCGCAAGGAGTCCCGCGGCGGTCACTACCGCGAGGACTACCCGAACCGCGACGACGTCAACTTCATGCGCCACACGATGGCGTACCGCGAGGTCGGCGCCGACGGCTCGGAAACCGTCCGTCTCGACTACAAGCCGGTCGTCCAGACCCGCTACCAGCCGATGGAGCGTAAGTACTGATGGCTACCCCTGTTCTGGACAAGGCGGACGCGGCCGGCCAGCCCGAGCCCGGTTTCGCCGACTCCCCCTACATCACGGTCACCTTCCGGGTCCGCCGGTTCAACCCGGAGGTCTCGGCGGAGGCGGTCTGGGAAGACTTCCAGCTGGAGATCGACCCGAAGGAGCGTGTCCTCGACGGCCTCCACAAGATCAAGTGGGACATCGACGGCACCCTCACCTTCCGCCGCTCGTGCGCGCACGGCATCTGCGGCTCGGACGCGATGCGGATCAACGGCAAGAACCGTCTTGCCTGCAAGACGCTGATCAAGGACATCAACCCCGAGAAGCCGATCACGGTCGAGCCCATCAAGGGCCTCACGGTCCTGAAGGACCTGGTCGTGGACATGGAGCCGTTCTTCCAGGCGTACCGGGACGTCATGCCGTTCCTGGTCACCAAGGAGACGAACGAGCCGACCCGGGAGCGGCTGCAGTCCGCCGAGGACCGCGAGCGCTTCGACGACACGACGAAGTGCATCCTCTGTGCCGCCTGCACCTCGTCCTGCCCGGTGTTCTGGAACGACGGCCAGTACTTCGGCCCGGCCGCGATCGTCAACGCGCACCGCTTCATCTTCGACTCGCGTGACGAGGCGGGCGAGCAGCGCCTGGAGATCCTCAACGACCGCGACGGCGTGTGGCGCTGCCGCACGACCTTCAACTGCACGGACGCCTGCCCGCGCGGTATCGAGGTCACGAAGGCGATCCAGGAAGTGAAGCGCGCGCTCATCACGCGCCGCTACTGATCCTTCCGACGCAACGGCGAGGGGGGGGGGGGGGGGGGGGGGGGGGGGGGGGGGGGGGGGGGGGGGGGGGGGGGGGGGTGGGGTGGGGTGGGGGGGGGAGGGCGGT
>NZ_JBVIIT010000031.1:78013-116893 GCF_055569615.1 Streptomyces sp. NPDC031379
CGGGTGCTGCTGCTCCCGCTCCACTACCCCGCGCCGGCGGATCTTTTTGACCACGTACACGTTCCCCAGGTCCATCACGCCGAGCACCACCCCCCCCCCCCCCCCCCCCACCCACACCCCCTCCCCCCCCCCCCCCCCCCCCCCCCCCTCCCCCCCCCCCCTCGCCGTCGGCTGAGACGTGCACGCGGCTCGACAGGGCCCCGCTTCCCGGTTCAGAACCGGGAAGCGGGGCTCTCGCGTGTGAGGGGGACATCGCGTGGGAAATCACCGGTTCTGTGGGATTTCAGCCCTATTGTTTCGATATGTCAGATGACCAGTCGTACGAGCTGCTCGGGTTCGACAACGTGCTGCTCCCTGTCGGCGACCTCGCCGAGGCCGTCGGGTTCTACGAGCGGGCCGGGTTCACGGTGGGGTTCCGGTTCGACGAGGCCGGGATCGCGCTGCTGAAGGTCGGCGGGGAGACGCCCGGCATCCTGCTGCGCGAAGAGGAGGCCCTGCGGCACCGGCCGCCCCCCTGGCCCTCGCCGCGCCTCTGGCTGGAGGTGCCGGACGCCCGGGTGGCGGCGCGCGAGCTGGCCGCCGCGGGCATCGAACCCCTGGACGAGCTGTTCCAGGGGGCCACCGGCTGGACCGTGGAGATCGCCGACCCCTGGGGGAACGTCCTCGGCCTCACCGACTACACCAAGCGCCCGGGATTGGGCCGAAGGGCCTGACCACCCTCGACTTGAACACGTTCAAAAACAGGTCTACAGTCACCCCTGTCAGCGTTTTGAACGCGTTCAAGAAGGGGTGGGGCCATGGACCGCACCGTCATCGCCTACGTCATCTACCTGGCCGTCAGCATCGCGCTGACCGTCTGGGTGGCCCGCACGCTCAGCCGCAACGGCCGGATCTTCCTCGCCGACGTCCTGCGCGGCAACGAGAAGCTCGCGGACGCCGTCAACCACCTCCTGGTGGTCGGCTTCTACCTGGTCAACCTCGGCTTCGTGGCGCTGTACCTGGGCGACGACGAGACCATCGAGGACACCCGCGGCATCTTCGAGGCCCTGTCGACCAAGCTGGGCGTGGTCCTGCTGGTGCTCGGCGTGATGCACCTGGGCAACGTGTACGTGCTCAACAAGATCCGCCGGCGCGGGGTCATGGAGCGGGAGCAGCAGCCCCCGGTCGCTCCGCAGGGGTGGATCGCCCCGACGGCCGGCGCCTGAGTGCCGCGGCCACGATGACCACCGTGACCACCACACAGGACCGGGGCGCGACGAGTACCCCGGTCCGCGGGCTGACCGTCCTGTACGACGCCGAGTGCGCCCTGTGCACCCACCTGCGCGGCTGGCTGGTCCGGCAGTCGCAGCTGGTACCGCTGGAAACGGTGCCGGCCGGCTCGGCCGAGGCGCGCGCCCGCTTCCCCGGCCTGGACCACGCCGCCACCCTCGACGAGGTCACCGTCGTCGGTGACTCCGGGCAGGTCTACCGGGGTTCCGCCGCCTGGATCGTCGTCCTGTGGGCCCTGCGGGAACACCGCCCGCTCGCCCACCGACTCTCCACTCCGGCCGGCATCCGGCTGGCCCGGGGTGCCGTACTGGCGGCGGCGAAATGGCGGGGCACGCGATGGCAGCCCCGGCAGGGGTCGAGCGAGCAGTGGGGAGGGCGGTCGTACCGGCGCGCGGACGGGTGGTCGTACCACCCGGAGACGGGGTGGACCCACCAGTCGCCGACCTGCTCCGACGGGGCCTGCGCGAGTCGTTAGGCTCTTCTACCGTGCCCGCGAAGAACGACGGCCCCGAGGCGGCCGGCCCCCAGAGCAAGTCCGAGCAGACCCGTGCGCTCATCCTGGAGACCGCGATGCGGTTGTTCCAGGAGCGCGGGTACGACAAGACCACCATGCGGGCCATCGCCAAGGAGGCCGGTGTCTCCGTAGGCAACGCCTACTACTACTTCGCGGGCAAGGAACACCTGATCCAGGGCTTCTACGACCGGATCGCCGCCGAGCACCAGTCGGCGGTCCGGGAGGTCCTGGACCGGGAGTCCGATCTGGAGGCGCGGCTCGCCGGCGTGCTGACCGCGTGGCTGGACATCGCCAAGCCGTACCACGAGTTCGCGGTGCAGTTCTTCAAGAACGCCGCCGACCCCGACAGCCCTCTCAGCCCCTTCTCCCCGGAGAGCGAGCACGCGCGCGAGCAGGCCATCAGCGTGCACCGGGAGGTCCTGGCCGGTTCGAAATCCAAGGTGGCGCCCGAACTCCGTGATGTCCTGCCGGAGTTGATGTGGCTCTCCCAGATGGGCCTGGTCCTGTACTGGGTCTTCGACCGTACGGAGGAGCGCGAGCGCAGCTACCGCCTTGCGCGGCGCGGTGCCCGGCTGACGGCGCGCGGGGTGTCCCTGGCCCGGTTCCGGGTCCTGCGCCCGCTCGTCCTGGAGATCCACGAACTGTTCACGGACTTCCTGCCGGGCATGACGAAGGCCCTGCCGGATCCGGGGCGCAAGCGGGGCGAGTGATCACTTTCGGGTGAAGGCGCGGCCCACCTCGTCGAGAACAACGCCTACGACCCGGTCTGCTTCCGTCTTGTCCTGGAAGTCACCTCCGGCAACTGGCGCGACGACCTGAAGACCAAGGTCGCCGCCTACGCGGAGGCGAAGGTTCCGGTCTACGTCGTCGTCGACCGCAAGCACCAGCGTCTGCACGTGCTCACCGAGCCGGCCGGGAGCACGTACCACAGTCACCGCGTGCACGCCCCCGGCGAGACCGTCACGCTCCCCGGTACGGTCGGCGCCGAGGTCACACTCGACGTGGAGCAGATCATCAAGTCCGGGCAGAAGAAGGCCGACTGATCAGATCCACCCCAGCCGCCACAGCCGGAACACGCCCGTGCCGTCCGTCAGGTACTGGCCGCCGCCCACGTCCTCGGTGCTGACCACGTACTCCTTGCGCTGCCACAGCGGGATCAGCGGCACGTCCTCGGCCACGTCGACCTGGATGTCGCGGAAGTCGTTCGCGGCACGGCTGCGGTCGGCGAACTGCTGGCTGTCCAGGACGAGATGGTCGACCAGCTTGTTGCTGTACCCGGTGCTCATCGTGGAGCCGGTGCCGACGAGCGGGGCGCCGAAGGTGTCCGGGTCGGGGTAGTCGGCCACCCAGCCGACGGCCCACGCGTCCATCTTCCCGGCGGCCCAGCGCTTCTGGAAGTCGGTCCATTCGTAGCCCTTGACGTCCACCTTGAACAGGCCGCCCACCTCGAGCTGCTTCTTCAGCGCCGCCGCCTCCTCCGCGCCCGCGCCCCGGCCGATGCCGTAGCCGAAGGTGAACCGCACCGGCAGGGTCACCCCGGCCTCGGTGAGCAGTTCGCGCGCCTTCTTGGTGCTCTGCGTCGGGTAGCTGTCGAAGAACGACGTGGTGTGGCCGATGATGCCGGTCGGGATCAGCGAGTACAGCGGGTCGACCGTGCCCTCGTAGACCGTCGCGGCCAGCTCCTCACGGTTGACCAGCCAGGCCATCGCGCGGCGCACCTTCACGTCGTGCAGCGGGGAGCCGGCACGGGTGTTGAAGTACAGGTTGCGGGTCTCGGAGCTGTCGGACTCGGTGACCCGCATCTTGGGGTCGCTCGGGTTCAGCTGCGAGAGCACGTCCGGCGGCAGGGTCCGGGTGGCGACGTCGATCTGCCGGGCCTTCCAGGCGCTGTCGAGCTTCTGCGAGTCGGTGTAGTACCGCAGCTCGATCGGGCGGCCGGTGCCGCTGAGGTAGCCCTTGTAGCGCGTGTTCGGCTCCAGTCCCGCCTTCTGGTCCTTGGTGTACGACGCGAGCGTGTACGGGCCGGTGCCGTCGACCGCGGAGCCGGTGCGCAGGGCGTCGGCGGGGTACTTGTCCTTGTCGACGATCGAACCGGCGCCGGTGGCGACCTTCAGCGGGAAGGTGGCGTCCGAGGACGACAGATGGAAGGTGACCGTCTTCGCGTTGTCGGCGGTCACCGAGCCGAGCGTGCCGAACAGGGACGCCGGGCCGACATCGGAATTGATCTTCTTCACCCGCTCGAAGGAGAACTTCACGTCCTCCGCGGTCATCGCGCGCCCGCTTGGGAAGGTGATCCCGTCGCGCAGCGTGCACCGGTACGTCTTCAGGCCGCCGCCCTCGAACGCGCAGCTCTTCGCCGCGTCCGGAACCGGCTCGACCCCGCCCGGCTCGAAGGTCAGCAGCGACTGGAAGACGTTGCTGAACAGCGCCCAGGAACCGGCGTCGTAGGCGCCGGCCGGGTCGAGGTCGGTGACGGCGTCCGTCGTCCCGACGGCGATGGTCTTGTTCTTGTCCTCCTGCGACGGCAGCAGCTGCCAGCCGCCGATCCCCACGACGGCGAGCACGAGCAACGTCACGAGAATCCGCATGCGAACAGATCGCATGGTGGTGCCCTCCCCAGGCCCCTTGAGGCCCTACCCCTGGCCAGCACGAATGCGCCACTCCCCTAAAGTGACGCGGCTCACCTAATCACACCTGTTTCACCCGGGGGAAGGGCTTTCTGACCGGATGGGCAAGAACTTACCGAGGCGTTGTTTCCGCCGGGTTTCACAGCGCCTTCACAGACACGGGGGGAGGGTTTCGGTCACGCGCGCGTGGCGGCCAGTTCGATCACCGTCACGTCCGACGGCGCCCCCACGCGCGTGGGCGGACCCCAGGCGCCCGCGCCCCGGCTGACGTAGAGCTGGGTGTCGCCGTAGCGGTCGAGACCGGCGACGGTCGGGTTGGCGGCGGCCGCGAGGAGACTGCCGGGCCAGAGCTGGCCGCCGTGGGTGTGACCGGAGAGCTGGAGGTCGACACCGTGCCGGACGGCCTCGTGGATCTGCGCCGGCTGGTGGGCGAGCAGCACGCACGCGCGTGCCGGGTCCCGGTCGGCGAGCGCCTTGTCGAAGTCCGGTCCCTGCCCCTCGCTCTCGCCCTGGAGGTCGTTCACCCCGGCCAGGTCGAGGTACGGCAGCTCCGTGCGGGCGTTCTCCAGCGGGTGCAGGCCGAGGGTGCGCACCTCCTCGACCCACTGCTCGGCACCGGAGAAGTACTCGTGGTTGCCGGTGACGAAGTAGGAGCCGTGCCGCGCGGTGAGGCGTGCCAGGGGCGCCGCGGCCGGGCCGAGGTCCTTGACGCTGCCGTCCACCAGGTCGCCGACGACCGCGATCAGGTCCGGCTGGGTCGCGTTCACGGTGTCGACGACCCGCTGCGCGAAGTCCCGGCCGAGGACGGGGCCGAGATGGATGTCGCTGACGACCGCGATCCTGAAACCGTGTGCGGCCCGCGGGAGTTTGGCCAACGGCACGGTGACGCGCTTGACCCGCGGTCCGCGCAGGACGCCGTAGGTGCCGTAGCCGACGGTCGCGACGGCGGTGGTGGCGGCGGCCCCGGCGACGACTCGGGAGACGAAGAGACGACGAGTCGGGTCCGGGGCCGGGTCGGCCGCCGGGGGCACCGGTGCCGGATCGGGCGTGCCCGGGGGCTCCGCGGGCTGGTCCCCCGGCCCTTGTCCGGCCGTCACGCGACTCGGTCCGCCGAGAGGTTGCCCCACGGGCTCCTGACTCGGCCGGTTCGAAGAGTGCCGCACGGGGTTCCCGTCCGGCCGGCCGCGCCGGTGAAGTGCGCGGCGCAGCAGCGGTCGTACCGCCTCTGACGCCACCACCGCCAGCAGCAGGTACAGGGCGAGGGCCATCCACAGGAACCCGGGCCAGGCCAGGGTGCGCTGGAGCCAGAAGGGTGCGCCGGAGCGTTCCGCGACCAGGGCGGCGACCATCAGGACCGGGCCGGCGACGAACACCGCCGTGCCGGCGCGGCGGGCCGGGCCCCGGCCGCGTGTGGTGTCGCGGACCAGACGCCGCCACACGTACCAGTGGAGAGCCGCCACGACGGCCAGGACGGCCAGGGCGACGAGCGCGAAGACGATGACCACCCCGACCGATCCCCCGTTATGACGTCCGGCGCAGTGCGCGCAGCCCGCGCAACCCGATGACCCCGATGACCGTCCCCAATACGAAGGAGACGACCGCCAGCAGCAGGTGCACCCAGAAGTACGCGGTCGGGTGGCCGTCGTCGAAGGCGAGCCCGCTGCTGTCCTTGACCAGGTTCTTGACGAAAGTGACCCAGATGACCCAGCTCCACACCCCGAAGGCGAGCAGGAACCAGGAGATCCGGCGGCTGAGCTTCATACCTCCAGTATCGCCGTCGGCTGTCCGGTCCCCTATCGGGGGTGGGGTGGGGGGCGGGACTTCGCCGTACGCGCCAGGTACGTTCTCGATCGTGTCTGCACCCAAGAAGACCGGCCGGCGATCATTGCTGGTCACCTCCGCCACACTGCTGTCCCTGTCCGTCACCGCGCCCGCCGCCCTCGCCGCCCCGTCCCCCTCGGCGAGTCCGACGGCCACGCCCCCGGCACAGATGTCCACCGTGGGCGGGGCCCGGCTCGGCCTGCCCGGCACCCAGGTCAACCTCGCGCCCGGCGTGCCCGTGCTGCCCAAGGACCTCACCGCCCGCTCGTGGATCGTCTCCGACGCCGAGTCCGGCCAGGTGCTGGCCGCGCACAACGCGCACTGGCGGCTTCCCCCGGCGAGCACCCTGAAGATGCTGTTCGCGGACACCGTGCTGCCCCGGTTCCCCAAGGGCACCCGGCACAAGGTGGTGCCGTCCGACCTCGCGGGCATGGGCGTCGGCTCCAGCGTGGTGGGGATAAAGGAGGGCAGCACCTACACCGTCCACGACCTGTGGCTCGGGGTCTTCCTGCGCTCGGGCAACGACGCCGTGCACGTGCTGTCCCAGATGAACGGCGGCATCGGGCGGACCGTCGAGGACATGCAGGCCCACGCCGAGGAACTGCAGGCCCTGGACACCCACGTGGTCTCCCCGGACGGCTACGACGAGCCGCGTCAGCTGTCGTCGGCGTACGACCTGACGCTGTTCGCCCGTTCCGGACTGCAGAAGAAGGACTTCCGCGACTACTGCTCGACGGTGCGGGCGACGTTCGGCTCGGGTGAGATCCAGAACACCAACCGGCTGCTGAGCGGCGACACCGATGTGCCCGTCTACCAGGGCATCGCGGGCGTGAAGAACGGCAACACCACCCATGCGGGCGCCACCTTCACCGGGGTCGCCGAGCGGGGCGGCAAGGTGCTGCTCGTCACGGTGATGAACCCGGAGAAGCGCGAGCACAACGAGGTCTACAAGGAGACCGCGAAGCTGTTCGACTGGGGCTTCCAGGCGGTCGGCAAGGTCAGCCCGGTGGGCGAGCTGGTGCCGCCGAAGAGTGCCGCGACGAACACCGCCCAGCCGACCCCCGGCGCCACCGCCGGGCAGACGGCCCAGGGGACCGGCGACTCCGGCTCCGGCTCCGGCTCCGAGCCGGTGGCGAGCGCCACCGCCGAGTCCGGTTCCGGCGTCGGTACCGCCCTGGCCATCGCGGGTGGAGTGCTGGTGCTGCTCTCGGGCGGCGTGTTCCTGATCAACCGGCGGTGGCCGCTGCCGGACCTGATGCGCCGTCGGACGCGTCCCTGAGTTCGGTCTCCTTGCTCTGCGTCGCCGTCCAGGAGGCGCAGAACAGCACGATCTTCGCCGTGAAGTTGATCCACAGCAGCAGCGCCACGGGGACCCCGAAGGCGCCGTACATGCTCTTCGTGGCGACCCCCTGGATATAGCCGCTGAGCAGCAGTTTCAGCAGTTCGAAGCCGATCGCGCCGAGCAGTGCGGCCACCAGCAGGCGGCGGCGCTGCGGCTCGACCCCGGGCAGCAGGGTCAGGACGTAGAGCAGGACGAGGAAGTCGGCGAGCACGGCGACGGCGAACGCCGCGACCTGCAGCAGCAGGCTGCCCCAGCTGTGCTCCTGCAGGCCGATCTCCCTCGACACCCGGCCGACCGCCGCCGAGGCGAGCGTGGACGCGGCGAGCGTGATCAGGAGGGCGCCGCCGAGGCCAAGGAGGATGCCGGCGTCCTTGGCCTTGGTCAGGACCGGGTTCTCCTCGCGGTCGGGCAGCTCCCAGACGGCACGCAGGCAGTCCCGCACCTGGCCGACCCAGCCGATGCCCGTGAACAGCAGCACGGCGCCCGCGATGACGCCGACGGTGCCGGCGTTGGCGGCCAGGGAGCCGATGTCCAACTGCTGGGAGAGGCCCGGGAACTGGTCGGCGATCCTGTGCTCGACGGTCTTCTGCTGGGAGGGGCTCAGCGTGGCGGCGGTGATCGCGGCGGCCACGGTCAGCAGCGGGAACAGCGCGACGAAGCTGACGAAGGTCATGGCGGCGGCCAGCCGGGTCCACTTCACCCGGTCCAGCCGCTCGTAGCACCGCCACGCGTGCGTGACCATCAGCCGCGTGACGATCGGCCCGACGCCGGGCAGTCTCTTCAGCCAGTCCATGATCCGTCCCTGCCCTCGCGACCCCTCTCCACACCGCTGAAATGACGTCATTATCAGGGGACATCCCATTAATCACCCGTTTTCAGGAGGTAACGGGATGTTTTCTAACTAATCACCCGCATATGGGCGATACGGTCACCGGCATGTCTGGAGACACCGTTCCCGTCACCGGCTGGGGCCGCACCGCCCCCACCGCCGCCCGCCTGATCCGCCCGCGCAGCTACGAGGAGGCCGCGGCGGCCGTCCGCGACTGCGGGGCACGCGGCGCCGTCCCCCGGGGCCTCGGGCGGGCGCACGGGGACGCCGCGCAGAACGCCGGGGGCGCCGTCCTCGACATGACCGGCCTCGACCGCATCCACGTGATCGACGCCGGCGAGGGCATCGTGCTGTGCGACGCCGGTGTCACCCTGCACCGGCTGACGACCGTGCTGCTCCCGCTCGGCTGGTTCGTGCCGGTCGCCCCCGGCACCCGCAAGGTGACCGTCGGCGGGGCGATCGGCGCCGACCTCCACGGCCCGAACCACCACGTCTCCGGGTCCTTCTCCCGCCATGTGCTGTCCCTGGAGCTGCTCACCGCCGACGGCGAGGTCCGCACGGTCGGCCCCGGCACCGAGCTGTTCGAGGCGACCGCCGGCGGCATGGGCCTGACCGGCATCGTCCTGACGGCCACGGTCCGGCTGCTTCCGGTGGAGACGGCGTACCTGACGGTCGCCACCGAACGCGCCGCCGACCTCGACGACCTGCTGGCCCGCCTGACCGCCGACGACCACCGTCACCGCTACTCGGTCGCCAGGATCGACCTGCTGGCCCGTGGCGCGGCGACCGGCCGCGCCGTCCTCACCCGCGGCGACCACACCCCCCTCGACGCCCTCGGCAGGCGCACGCGCGCGTGGCGGCACCCGCTGTCCTTCCGTCCGCGCCGGCACCCGCCCGCCCCCGCACTCGTCCCCGACGGCCTGCTGGGCAGCGGCGCCGCCGGGCTCGTCGACGAACTCCGGTACCGCACGGCGCCACGCGCGCGTACCGGCGAGATCCAGCGCCTGTCCACCTTCTTCCACCCCCTCGACGGCGTTCCCCCCTGGAACCGCCTCTACGGCCGCGGTGGCGTCGTGCGGTACCAGTTCGTCGTCGGCCACGGCCAGGAGGAGGCGCTGCACCGCATCGTGCGGCGCGTCGCCGGACGCCGCCGGCCGTCCTTCCCGGCCGTCCTCAAGCGCTTCGGGGACGCCGACCCCGGCTGGCTCTCCTTCCCCGTGCCCGGCTGGGCGCTCACCCTGGGCTTCCCGGCCGCGCTGCCCGGGCTCGCCGCCTTCCTCGACGAACTCGACGAGGAGGTCGCCGCGGCCGGCGGGCGGGTCTGCCTGGCCGAGGACTCCCGGCTGCGGCCCGACCTGCTCGCCGCCATGTATCCACGCGTGGCCGAGTTCCGGGCCCTGCGCGCGCGGCTCGACCCGCGCGGCGTGTTCGTCTCGGACCTCGCCCGCCGACTCCGTCTCCAGACCTCCAGGAGCTGACGTGAAGGACGCCTTCGGCCACCCCCAGTCCCTGCTCGTCCTCGGCGGCACGTCCGAGATCGCGCTGGCCACCGCGCGCCGTCTGATCGCCCGCCGCGCCCGTACGGTGTGGCTGGCGGGCCGCCCCTCACCCGCCCTGGAACAGGCCGCCGAGGGCCTGCGCGCGCTCGGTGCGGACGTCCGCACCGTCGCCTTCGACGCCCTCGACCCCGAGTCCCACGAGACGGTCCTCGGCAAGGTCTTCGCCGAGGGCGACATCGACCTGGTGCTGCTGGCCTTCGGCGTCTTCGGCGACCAGGCCCACGACGAACGCGACCCGGTGGGCGCCGTGCGGGTGGCCGGGACCAACTACACCGGAGCCGTCTCCGCCGGCCTGGTCGGTGCCCGCGCCCTGCAGGCCCAGGGCCACGGCTCCCTGGTGGTCCTCTCCTCCGTCGCCGGCGAACGGGCCCGCCGCGCCGACTTCATCTACGGCTCCAGCAAGGCCGGCCTCGACGCCTTCGCGCAGGGCCTCGGCGACGCCCTGCACGGCACCGGCGTGCACGTCATGGTCGTACGCCCCGGAACCGTCCGTGCGGGGACGACGGCAGGCCGGTGGCAGACCCCGCTCGCCACCACCCCGGAGGCGGTCGCCACGGCGATCGAACTGGGCCTGCGCCGCCGCTCCGAGACGGTGTGGGTACCCGGCACCCTCCGTCTGGTGATGTCGGCCCTGCGGCACGCACCACGGTCGGTGTTCCGCCGCCTGCCGCTCTGACCGGGCAGACGGGAACACTCGTGATCAATACACCTGGTGGCCGGCGGTCGTCCCGCGTTCCACGGCCGCGTGGCCGGCCTGCGGCGGCACCACGGATCCCCCGAACGTGTACTCCCGCAGCTTGCGCCACACCCCGTCGGCACCCTGCTCGTAGAGCGCGAACCCGGTGCACGGCCACTCGGCGTCGAAGCCCGCCAGCTCCTCGAAGGCACGGTCCATCGCCGCGTCGTCGATGCCGTGCGCCACGGTGACGTGCGGGTGGTAGGGGAACTGCAGTTCGCGTGCCAACGGCCCGGAGGCGTCGCGCACCCGCTGCTGCAGCCAGGCGCAGTCCTCGGCACCCTGGACGACCCGGACGTAGACCACCGGTGACAGCGGCCGGAAGGTACCGGTGCCCGACAGCCGCATCGGGAACGGCCGGCCGGCGCCCGCGACCTGGGTGAGGTGCGCCTCGACGGCCGCCAGCCCGGCCTCGTCGACCTCGGTCGGCGGGAGCAGCGTGACGTGCGTGGGGATGCCGTGAGCCGCGGCGTCGCCGAAGCCCGCGCGCCGCTCCTGGAGCAGGCTGCCGTGAGGCTCCGGGACCGCGATCGACACGCCGATCGTTACGGTCCCCACGTCGTCTCCTGTCGTCGCGTCTGTTGTGTTCTCAGTCGTCCGGCTATCGACTGTACGGCCATGACTGTCCTGTGGGCAGGCGCAGCGGAAGTGATGTGCAGCGCTCTGCCCGCGGACATGTGTGCGGTCGTACGCCTCAGTGCTTCGCGGGCAGGAAGCCCACTCGCTCGTACGCCTGCGAGAGCGTCTCCGCGGCGACCGCGCGGGCCTTCTCCGCGCCCTTGGCCAGGATCGAGTCGAGGGTCTCGGCGTCGTCCAGGTACTGCTGGGTGCGCTCGCGGAACGGCGTCACGAACTCGACCATGGCCTCGGCGAGGTCGGTCTTGAGCGCGCCGTAGCCCTTGCCCTCGTACTTCGCCTCCAGGTCGGCGATGCCCTCCCCGGTGAGCGTCGAGTAGATGGTGAGCAGGTTGCTCACGCCCGGCTTCTGCTCGGCGTCGAAGCGGATCACGGTGTCCGTGTCCGTGACCGCGCTCTTGACCTTCTTCGCCGTCGTCTTCGGCTCGTCGAGGAGGTTGATGAGGCCCTTCGGCGTGGACGCCGACTTGCTCATCTTGATCGACGGGTCCTGCAGGTCGTAGATCTTCGCCGTCTCCTTGAGGATGTACGGCTTCGGGACGGTGAAGGTCTGGCCGAAGCGGCCGTTGAACCGCTCGGCGAGGTCGCGGGTCAGCTCGATGTGCTGGCGCTGGTCCTCGCCGACCGGCACCTCGTTGGCCTGGTACAGCAGGATGTCGGCGACCTGAAGGATCGGGTACGTGAACAGGCCGACGGAGGCCCGGTCGGCGCCCTGCTTGGCGGACTTGTCCTTGAACTGGGTCATGCGGGAGGCCTCGCCGAAGCCGGTGAGGCAGTTCATGACCCAGGCGAGCTGGGCGTGCTCCGGGACATGGCTCTGCACGAAGAGGGTGCAGCGGTCCGGGTCGAGACCGGCGGCCAGCAGCTGGGCGGCGGCGAGCCGGGTGTTGGCGCGCAGCTCCGCCGGGTCCTGCGGGATCGTGATCGCGTGCAGGTCGACGACCATGTAGAACGCGTCGTGGGACTCCTGCAGCGCCACCCACTGGCGGACGGCACCGAGGTAGTTGCCGAGGTGGAACGAGCCGGCGGTGGGCTGGATACCGGAGAGCACGCGGGGTCGGTCAGAGGCCATGTTCACCATTCTCTCAGGTGTCGAGGGTCGCTCCGGAACTGGTCGGAAACAGGTGGGAACCGAATCGACTCGCGCGGTGTAACAACGGTGTGAGGCCGCGGGAGGGTGACGTGGTGCAGCAGGTCTGTATTTCTCCGACAAGGACTACGACCGGCTGCGGCGGCTGCTCGGCCCGGAGAACACGGGCTCGCGGAGCGCTCCGCCGGAGGCGGACCTGGCCGACGCCCGGCGGATCAACGTCACGTGGCTGGTGCACGACATAGCGCCATGGCGGGTGGACCGGGTCTTCCCCGTGGACACGCGGCCGCGCGACGTCTGGATCCACACGGCCGCCCAGCTGCCGGATTCCCCGAACGGCCACTGGCACCGCGCCGAGCATCCCGGTGAACTGCGTTCCCTGCTCACGAAGTCGGGGGTGATGGGCCGCGTTCCCTCGGCCGGCTCCGGCTATACGGGCATCTTCCCGGCGCGATACGCCGCGCGGCGGCTCGGCGCAGTGCCGGGCCGCCGCGACGGGAGCCTCGTCAGGAGCTGATCGACCGGTGAGCGGCCGGTGAGCCCCGGGATGCGTCAGCCGAGGTCGATCTCCGGGTAGAGCGGGAAGCCGGCCACGAGGTCGGTCGCCCGGCGGGAGATCTCGTCCGCGATCTTGGGGTCGAGGACGTGCTGGGCCTTGGAGGGGGCGCCCTTGCTGGTGGTGCCCGGCTCGGTGGTGGTGAGGACGCGGTCGATGAGGCCGGCGACCTCGTCCATCTCGGCGGTGCCGAGGCCACGGGTGGTCAGGGCGGGGGTGCCGATGCGGATGCCGGACGTGTACCAGGCGCCGTTGGGGTCGGCGGGAATGGCGTTGCGGTTCGTCACGATGCCGGACTCCAGCAGGGCGGCCTCGGCCTGGCGACCGGTGAGACCGTAGGAGGTGGTGACGTCGATCAGGTTGAGGTGGTTGTCCGTGCCGCCCGTGACCAGGGTGGCGCCCCGGCGCGTCAGGCCTTCGGCGAGGGCGCGGGAGTTGTCGACGATGCGCTGGGCGTAGTCCTGGAAGGCGGGCTGCCTGGCCTCGGCGAGGGCGACGGCCTTGGCTGCCATGACGTGCGGGAGCGGGCCGCCGAGGACCATCGGGCAGCCGCGGTCGACCTGGTCCTTGAGGGAGTCGTCGCACAGGACCATGCCGCCGCGCGGGCCGCGCAGCGACTTGTGGGTGGTGGTGGTGACGATCTGGGCGTGCGGGACCGGGTCGAAGTCGCCGGTGAGGACCTTGCCGGCGACGAGACCCGCGAAGTGGGCCATGTCGACCATCAGGGTCGCCCCGACCTCGTCGGCGATCTCGCGCATGATCCGGAAGTTCACGAGACGGGGGTAGGCCGAGTAGCCGGCGACGATGATCAGCGGCTTGAACTCGCGGGCCTGGGCGCGCAGGGCCTCGTAGTCGATGAGACCGGTGGCCGGGTCCGTGCCGTAGGAGCGCTGGTCGAACATCTTGCCGGAGATGTTCGGGCGGAAGCCGTGGGTGAGGTGGCCGCCGGCGTCCAGGGACATGCCGAGCATCCGCTGGTTGCCGAAGGCCTGGCGCAGTTCGGCCCAGTCGGCCTCGGACAGGTCGTTGACCTGGCGGACGCCGGACTTCTCCAGGAAGGGGGCCTCGACACGGTCGGCGAGGACGGCCCAGAAGGCGACCAGGTTGGCGTCGATGCCGGAGTGCGGCTGGACGTAGGCGTGGCGGGCGCCGAAGAGTTCGCGGGCGTGTTCGGCGGCCAGGGACTCCACGGTGTCGACGTTGCGGCAGCCGGCGTAGAAGCGGCGGCCGACGGTGCCCTCGGCGTACTTGTCGCTGAACCAGTTGCCCATCGCCAGGAGGGTGGCCGGAGAGGCGTAGTTCTCGGAGGCGATCAGCTTGAGCATCTCGCGCTGGTCGGTGACCTCCTGGCCGATGGCGTCGGCGACACGCGGCTCGACGGCGCGGATGACGTCGAGGGCGGCACGGAAGGCGGTGGACTCGGTGGAGAGGGGCTGCTGCTCTGGCATGGGGACCTCCGGACGGTGTACGGGCAGCGTTCACGTTCGGCCCAGGCGCACGGCACTGTTTTACCGCTCGGGCCGCTCCCCGATGGTCCGTCCCATCCCAGCGCGCCAGTCACGGCCCGCTCGTCAGCCTACCGGGCGCGCCGGTGGGGGAAGGTCCCGCGTCCACCATGCGAGCGAGCGTAAGAAGGAGGTGACCTTCGTACCCGGGAGAGGCCGTGACCACTGCTGAGGACCTGATCGCCGCCGCCGACGCGCACTGTGCGCCCACCTACGATCCGCTGCCGGTCGTGGTGGCCACGGCGGAGGGGGCGTGGATGACGGATGTGACGGGACGCCGGTATCTGGATCTGCTGGCCGGGTATTCGGCGCTGAACTTCGGGCACGGCAACCCGCGGCTGGTCGAGGCGGCGAAAGCGCAGCTCGAGCGGGTGACGCTGACGTCCCGGGCCTTCCACCACGACCGGTTCGCGGCGTTCTGCACGCAGCTTGCGGAGCTGTGCGGGATGGAGATGGTGCTGCCGGCGAACACCGGGGTGGAGGCGGTGGAGAGCGCGGTGAAGACGGCCCGGAAGTGGGGGTACCGGGTGAAGGGGGTGCCCTCGGAGATGGCGAAGATCGTGGTCGCGGGCGGCAACTTCCACGGGCGGACGACGACCGTGATCAGCTTCTCGACCGATCCGGAGGCCCGGGCGGACTTCGGGCCGTACACGCCGGGGTTCGAGATCGTGCCGTACGGGGACCTGACGGCGATGCGCTCGGCGCTGACGGAGAACACGGTGGCGGTGCTGCTGGAGCCGATCCAGGGCGAGTCCGGGGTGATCGTGCCGCCGGCCGGCTATCTGGCGGGGGTGCGGGAACTGACCCGCGAACGGAACGTGTTGTTCGTCGCCGACGAGATCCAGTCGGGTCTCTGCCGGACCGGGCGGACCTTCGCGTGCGAGCACGAGGGGGTGGTGCCGGACGTGTATGTGCTGGGCAAGGCGCTGGGCGGCGGGATCGTGCCGGTGTCGGCGGTGGTGTCGAGCGCTCGGGTGCTCGGTGTGTTCGGGCCGGGTGAGCACGGGTCGACGTTCGGCGGGAACCCGCTCGCCTGTGCGGTGGCGCTGGAGGTGATCGCGATGGTGCGGACGGGTGAGTACCAGGCGCGGGCGGCCGAGCTGGGCGAGCGGATGCACCGGGAGCTGAGGACGCTGCTCGGCACGGGTGCGGTGACGGCGGTACGGGGGCGGGGGCTGTGGGCGGGCGTGGACATCGCTCCGGCGCACGGCACCGGGCGGCACGTGGCGGAGCGGCTGATGGACCAGGGTGTCCTGGTGAAGGAGACCCACGGCGCCACGATCCGGCTCGCGCCGCCGCTGGTGATCGGCGAGGAGGACCTCGACTGGGGGCTCGGCCGGCTCTCGGCCGTACTGGGCGGTTAGCGGATGACGTGCGGCAGGAAGCGGGCGTACTCGTCGGTGATCAGGCCCGAGGACTCGCGGATGCCGAGCCCGGCGGACTCGTCGCGGACGACCCAGGCGCCGAGGACGACGTGGTTGCCGTCGAAGGCGGGCAGCGGGGCGAGCTGCTGGTAGCAGCAGGGCTCGTCGCGGATCACCGGCGGCTCGCCGGGGGTGTGGACGGTGACGCCCTCGCCCTCGCGGCCGAGCAGGGGCTTGGCGACGTAGCCCGGGGACTGCGCCAGTTCGCGGGGGCCGTCGAGGTAGGCGGGCAGCAGGTGGGGGTGGCCGGGGTACAGCTCCCAGAGGACCGCCAGCAGTGCCTTGTTGCTGAGCAGCATCTTCCAGGCGGGTTCGATCCACAGGGTGCTGCCGGTGCCGCCGCCGTTGTCGAGGGTGTCCAGGACGTGCGCGCCGAAGGCGTCGGTGGTGAGCCACTCCCAGGGGTAGAGCTTGAAGATGCCGCGGATGAAGCGGAGCTGGTTGTCGACGAAGCGGCCGGAGAGGGTGTCCCAGCCGATCTCCTCCATGGAGAGCCAGTCGGTGGTGAGGCCGGCCTGTTCGGCGGTCTCCTTCAGGTAGGCGACCGTCATCAGGTCCTCGCCGAGTTCGTCGGCCGAGGAGTGCGCGAAGTGCAGCGGGCTGCCGGGAGGCAGCAGGGCGGACTGCGCGCGCCAGGCGTCGACCAGGCGTTCGTGCAGGGAGTTCCACTGGTCGGCGCCGGGGAAGCGGTCCTCCATCCAGAACCACTGGGGCGAGGCGGCCTCGACCAGCGAGGTCGGGGTGTCGGCGTTGTACTCCAGCAGCTTGGCCGGGCCGGTGCCGTCGTAGCGGAGGTCGAAGCGGCCGTAGAGGGAGGGGAGTTCGGCACGGCGGTGCCAGGCCTCGGTGACCGCGGCGGCCACGCGCGGGTCGGTGATGCCGAGATCGGCGAGGCGGTCCTCGGCCACGATGTGCTCGGCGGCCGCGAGGCACATGCGGTGCAGTTCCTCGACGGTCTCCTCCAGCGCCTCGACCTCGTCGAGGGTGAAGACGTAGTAGGCGCTCTCGTCCCAGTAGGGGCGCAGGGAGCCGTCGGGGTGGCGGGTGAGCGGGTAGACGAGCCCCTGCTCCTCGACGGTCTGCTGCCAGCCGGGGCGGGGGGTGATCGTTCGGCGTTCCATGCGTGGGTGTCCGGTCAGCCGCCGGAGCTGCCCTTGCCGCCGCCGAAGCCGCCGCGGTGGACTCCGTCGCCGCCGTGGCTGCCGCCCGAGGAGCCGCCGGAGCCCTTGCCGGGCTTGGAGAAGGAACCGCCGCTCACCCAGGAACTCTTCTTCTTGCCGCCGTAGTACCAGGCGCCGTTCGAAAAGGTCTTGGTGGACTTGCAGTTCTTGTCGGAGACGACCTTGTAGCCCTTGCCGTAGGTGTAGCTGTCGCGGTCCACGCAGCGCTTGTCCGGGTCGGACGAGCAGGCGGTCAGGGCGGCGGCCAGCAGGCCCATGCCGCCGAGGACGACCGTGCCGGAGCGGAGCCGCTTGTGCGCCTGTGGCCGTGCGGTGGTCATGTCTTCGTGTCTCCCCCGGGTATGGACTGGCCGATTCTGTTCGCTGCCGGGCCAGCCTAGAGATCGGTGAGAACGGCCGTACAGGGGGCCCTGGGCTTTGCCGCTCCCCTAGAGTCCCTATGTGTTGTTTGGAATGGTGTGCGCCCTCGGTGCGGCGGTCTGCTTCGGCACCGCGACGGTGTTGCAGGCGATGGCCGCGCGTGCGGCGGGCGCGGAGGGGGGCGGCGGGGACGCGGCGCTGTTGCTGCGGGCGCTGCGGCAGTGGCGGTACATCGCCGGGCTGGCGTTGGACGGGCTGGGTTTCCTGCTGCAGATCGCGGCGCTGCGTTCGGTGCCGATCTATGCGGTGGGCGCGGCGCTGGCGGCGAGCCTCGCGGTGACGGCCGTGGTGGCGGCGCGGCTGCTGCGGGTGCGGCTGAGCGGGGTGGAGTGGGCCGCCGTGGGGGTGGTGTGCGCGGGTCTGGCGATGCTCGGGCTGGCCTCGGGCACCGAGGGCGAACGCGTGGGGCCGGACTGGCTGAAGTACGCGATGGTGGCGGTGGCGGTGGGCGTGCTGCTGCTCGGCGCGGTCGGCGGGCGCCTGTCCGGGCGCACCCGCGCGTTGCTGCTCGGGCTCGGCGCCGGGTTGGGGTTCGGGGTGGTGGAGGTGGCGGTACGGCTCATCGACTCGCTGCGGCCGGCCGAGCTGCTGGCCAATCCGGCGACGTATGCCCTGCTGCTCGGCGGGGGTGCCGCGTTCCTGCTGCTCACCTCGGCCCTGCAGCGCGGCTCGGTGACGACGGCGACGGCCGGGATGGTGATCGGGGAGACGCTCGGCCCGGCGGCGGTCGGTGTGGTGTGGCTCGGCGACCGCACGAGGGAGGGCCTGGCCTGGCTGGCGGTGCTGGGCTTCGCGGTGGCGGTGGCGGGGGCGCTGGCGCTGGCGAGGTTCGGTGAGGCGCCGGCGCAGGAGCCGGAGACGAGCCCGTTGGCGCGGACGCGGGCGCCCTGATCACGTGGCGCGCTCGAGCGGCCCCCGTCACGGCAGTGCCCTGCACAGCGCCTCCAGCGTTCCCGCCCACGCGCTGTCCGGTGGTGTCCCGTATCCCACGACCAGCGCGTCCAGCGGCTCGGTGTCGGCCTGCGGGTGCCGGTGGAAGGAGAGGCCGTGCAGCGCCAGCCCCTGCCAGAGGGCGGCCTGGACCACCGACTGTTCCGTGCCGGGCGGCAGGCGCAGCACCGCGTGCAGCCCGGCCGCGATCCCGGTCACCCGTACCTCGGGCGCGCGGTCGGCCACGGCCGCGGCGAGGGCGTCACGGCGGCGCCGGTAGCGCAGCCGGGCCGAGCGGACGTGCCGGTCGTACGCGCCGGAGGTGATGAACTCGGCGAGCGTGAGCTGTTCCATCACGCCCACCGTGTCGACGCGGCCCTTCGCCGCGGCCACCTCCTGCGCCAGGGACGGCGGCAGCACCATCCAGCCCAGCCGCAGTCCGGGCGCGAGGGACTTGCTGGCGGTGCCGAAGTAGACGACGTGCTCGGGGTCGAGGCCCTGGAGCGCGCCGACGGGCTGGCGGTCGTAGCGGAACTCGCCGTCGTAGTCGTCCTCCAGGACCAGTCCGCCGGTGCGCCGCGCCCAGTCCACGACGGCGGCGCGCCGGTCCGGGTGCAGGGGCAGGCCCATGGGGAACTGGTGGGCGGGGGTCAGCAGAACCGCTCCCGCCTCGCCCGCATCCCGTGTGTCGGTGCCGATGTGGTCGTACGGGAGCGCGGGTGTCGTGAGGCCGGCGTCCCGTAGCAGCCGCCAGTACACGTCGAGGCCGTACGACTCGACGGCCACCGTCCGTACTCCGCGCGCCCGCAGCACCCTGCCGAGGATGCCCAGGGCGTGCGAGAAGCCCGCGGTGATCAGCACGGTCTCCGGGGTGGCGCGGACGCCCCGGGCGCGGGCGAGGTAACCGGCGAGGGCGGTGCGCAGTTCGACGGAGCCGCGCGGGTCGCCGTAGCCGAGGGCGTGGAAGGGCGCGGTGGCCAGCGCGCGGCGGGCGGCCTTGAGCCACTCGGTGCGCGGGAAGGCGGCGAGGTCGGGGATGCCGGGGACGAGGCTGTAGGCCGGGCGGCCGGGTTCCCGGCGGCGGGGTGCGGCCGGGCCCGGACCGGTCGGCGGGACGGCCCTTTCCCGGCGCCCGGACGGCGGGACGGCCCTCCCCCGCTGCCCGGACGGTGGGACCACGGCCCTCCCCCGCTGCCCGGACGAGGCGGGCGGTGCCACCGTCGCCACCCGGGTGCCCGAGCCCTGCCGGGCGGTGAGCCAGCCCTCGGCGACCAGGTCGGCGTAGGCCTCGGCGACGGTGTTGCGGGCGATGCCGAGGTCGGCGGCGAGGGAACGGGAGGAGGGCAGCCGGGTGTCGGGGGCCAGGCGCCCCGTGCGGACGGCGTCCCGCAGGGCGTCGGTCAGCCCCCGGCGCAGACCGCCCGAGCCGGTCGGTTCGAGGTGCAGGTCGACGCCCAAAGTGGCCCAGGATCTCGCCATGGAAATGGACCATACTCCTGGGCTGCCTCGCTCCTAGGGTCGAGGGCATGACCACTGCACAGGAATCCGACGCATACGCACCCGAGCAGGCCCCGCGGCTGAGCTGGGCCCAGCACGCACCCGAGGTCTACAAGGCCATGATCCGCCTGGACACCGCCGCCAGGCGGGGGCTGGACCCGAAGCTGTACGAGCTGGTGAAGATCCGGGCCTCGCAGATCAACCACTGTGCGTTCTGCCTCGACATGCACACCAAGGACGCGCTCGCGGCCGGTGAGAGCGTCGAGCGGATCGTGCAGCTCAGCGCGTGGGAGGAGTCGCGGCACTTCTACACCGCGAAGGAACTGGCCGCGATCGAGCTGACCGAGGCGGTCACCGTCCTGACGGACGGGTTCGTGCCGGACGAGGTCTACGAGCGGGCCGCCAAGCACTTCGAGGAGGCCGAACTCGCCCAGCTGATCGCCGCGATCACGGTGATCAACGCCTGGAACCGGTTCGGCGTGACCACCCGGATGACCCCGGGCCACTACCAGCCGGGGCAGCACAAGTGAGCCGTACGCAGGTGCTGGACCGTGAGGTCGGCCGGGCGATGTCCGCGCTCAGCGCGGCGGCGAAGCGGGGGCTCGGCGATCCGGCCCTCGCCGAGCTGGTGATGATCCGCGCCTCGCAGCTCAACCACTGCGCGTTCTGCCTGGACATGCATCTTCGAGTGGCCCGGGACAACGGGGAGTCGGAGGGCCGCGTCCAGCTGCTCGACGCCTGGGAGGAGACCGAGGACCTCTACAGCGAGCGGGAACGGGCCGCGCTGGCACTGACCGAGGCGGTCACCGTCCTGACGGACGGCTTCGTGCCGGACGAGGTCTACGTACGGGCCGCCAAGCACTTCGAGGAGGCGGAACTCGCCCATCTCATCGGCCTGATCACCGTCATCAACGGCTGGAACCGCCTGATGGTCAGCCGTCGCGTCCCACCGGGGGGTTACCAGCCGTGAGCAAGGTGGACGAGTTCCGCGCCCTGCACCGGGGGCGCGCCCCGGGCGACCCGCTGATCCTGCCCGGCCCCTGGGACGCGGCCAGTGCGCGGGTCTTCGCGGAGGCCGGGTTCCCGGCACTGGCCACGCCGAGCGCCGGGGTGGCCGCCTCGCTCGGGTACGAGGACGGGGACACCCCGGCCGACGAGATGTTCGCGGCGGTCGCCCGGATCACCCGGTCGGTGGACGTGCCGGTGTCGGCGGACGTCGAGGGCGGCTACGGGCTCGCCGCGAAGGAGCTGGTCGAGCGGCTGCTGGAGGCGGGTGCCGTCGGCTGCAACCTCGAGGACTCGGGACCCGGGGGTGTCCTCAAGGACCCGCACACGCACGCCGAGTACCTCGCCGAGGTCCGCTCGGCCGCCGCCGACCGGCTCTTCGTCAACGCCCGCGTCGACACCTTCATCCACGGGGACGGGGATCCCGAACGGGCCATCGAACGGGCCGCGTTGTACGTGGCGGCGGGCGCGGACTGCATCTACCCGATCCTCGCCCCGCCCGCCGTGCTGCCGCTGCTGCGGGCCGGGATCCAGGGGCCGCTGAACGCCCTGGCCCGGCCGGACGGCGAGGGCTCCTCGCCCGCCGCGCTCGGCGGGCTCGGGGCCACCCGGATCACGTTCGGGCCGGGACTTCAGCGCAGGGCGGCCGCGGCGCTGCGGGAGATCGCCGACGGCCTCACGGCGTAGGGCCGTTCAGGACAGCCACTTCTTCCACACGGAGGGGTGGCTGTCCACCCACTTCCGCGCCGCCTCCTGCGGGCTCAGCTTCTGCTCGGCGATCATCAGCGCGACCTCGTTCTGGTCCTCCGTCGTCCACCTGAACCTCTTCAGGAAGGCCGCCGCCCTGCCGCCGGACTTCGCGAAGTCGGCGTTGAGGTACTTCTGCAGCGGGGTGTGCGGGTAGGCGCAGGCGACCTTGTCGGCGTCGGCGTCGCAGCCCTCCTTGTACGGCGGCAGCTTCACCTCCGTCATGGGAACCTTCTTGAACAGCCATTGGGGCGCGTACCAGTACGTCAGGAAGGGCTTCTTCTCCTTGGCGAACTGCCTGATCTGGGTGATCTGCGCCGCCTCGGAACCGGCGAAGACGACCTGGTAGTTCAGCTTCAGGTTCGCCACCAGCGCCTTGTCGTTGGTGACGTACGACGGGGAGCCGTCCATCAGCTGGCCCTTGCCGCCGCTCTCCGCGGTGCGGAACAGTGAGGCGTACTTGTTCAGGTTCTTCCAGTCCGTGATGTCCGGGTGCTGCTTGACGAGATAGGTGGGGACGTACCAGCCGATGTGGCCGGTCACCCCGAGGTCGCCGGCGGGCCGGATCGTCTTCTTGTCGGTGACGTACCGCTTCTCCTGGTCCGGGTGGCCCCAGTCCTCCAGGAGGGCGTCGACGCGGCCCTGGCTGAGCGCGTCCCAGGCCGGCACCTCGTCCACCTGGACGGTGTCGACGCGGTAGCCCAGTTTGTGTTCGAGGATGTACTGGGCGACGGCCACGTTGGCCTGGGCGCCCACCCAGGACTGCACGGACAGGGTGACCGTCTTCGAGCCCTGGGCGTTCGCGAACGGGCTGGCCTGCTTGGTCATGTCGGCGGCGCCGCAGCCCGTGGTCAGGCCCAGGACCGCGACGGCGACCGGGATGGTCGTACGGAATCGCATGTCAGGCTCCCTTCTTCGCGCGGCGTTCGGTCGGCTGGGTGACCCGGTCGAGCATCAGGCCCAGGCAGACGATGGCGGCGCCCGCGACCAGGCCCGTGGCCAGATCGCCCTGGGCGAGGCCGAAGGCGACGTCGTAGCCGAGGGCTCCGCCGCCGACCAGGCCGCCGATGATGACGACGGCCAGGACCAGGACCACGCCCTGGTTGACGGCGAGCAGCAACGAGCGCCGGGCGAGCGGGAGCTGGACCTGCCACAGCTGCTGGCGGCCGGTCGCGCCGAGCGAGCGCGCGGACTCCAGTGCGGCCTGGTCGACCTGGCGCAGACCCTGCGCGGTGATCCGGACGACGGCCGGGAGGGCGTAGACGACGGCCGCGGCGACGGCGGGGGCGCGGCCGACGCCGAACAGGGCGACGACCGGGATCAGGTACACGAACTGCGGCATGGTCTGGCAGACGTCCAGGACCGGGCGCAGGACGCGTTCGACACGGTCGCTGCGGGCGGCGGCGATGCCGGTCGCGAAGCCCAGGACGAGGGTGACGGCGACGGCGGCCAGCACCTGGGAGAGGGTGTCGAGGGACGGCTCCCACACCCCGAGCACCCCGATCGCCGCCATGGCGAGGACGGCGGTCAGGGCGGTGCGCCAGGTGCCGATCAGCCAGGAGAGCGCGGCGACGACGAGCAGCACCGACCACCAGGGCAGCCACTGCAGGCCGTCGCGGACGGGGTCCAGGACCCAGGTGGTGAAGTGGCCCGCCCAGTCCGCGGTGCCGCCGATGACCGGGACGCCGGAGTAGAGGTGGGCGGTCATCCAGTCGACGGCGCGGTTGACCGGTCCGGCGATGTCCAGGGTGGCGCCGGAGGGCCAGTCGAGGGCGCCGAGCAGACGGGCGGCCACCGCGACGGCCACGGTGACGGCGAGGGCGTACGGCCAGCCGATGGTCCGGGAACGCGTGGCTGCCGCCCCGGCGGCTCCGGTCACGCGGTCCAGGACCACCGCGAGCAGCACGATCGGGATGCCGGCCGCGAGGGCCGCGCCGACGTCGACCGAGGCGAGGGCCTGGTAGACGCGGTCGCCGAGGCCGCCGGCGCCGATGACCGAGGCGATGACGGCCATGGAGAGGGCCATCATGATCGTCTGGTTGAGGCCGAGGAGGAGTTCCTTGCGGGCCAGCGGGATACGGGCGGTCAGCAGCCGCTGGCGGCGGGTGGCGCCGAGTGACTCCACGGCCTCCAGGACTTCGGGGTCGGCGCCGCGCAGGCCGAGCGCGGTGAGGCGGGCCATCGGCGGGGCGGCGTACACGACGGTGGCGAGGACGGCCGCGGGGACGCCGATGCCGAAGACCAGGACGACGGGGAGGAGGTAGGCGAAGGCCGGGAGCACCTGCATGGTGTCCAGGACCGGGCGCAGGGCGCGGTCGAGGCGGTCGGACAGGCCCGCGGCGAGGCCGAGGAGCGCGCCGACGGCCACCGAGGCGAGGACCGCGACGACCATGAGCGCGAGGGTCTGCATGGTCGGGACCCACATGCCGAGGGCTCCGCAGGCGAGGAAGGCGGCCGCGGTGCCGAGGGCGAGGCGGGGGCCGCCGAGGCGCCAGGCCGCGAGTGCGCCGAACGCCGTGACGCCGGTCCAGCCCGCGGCGAGGAGGGTGAGGTAGACGGCGCGGACGGAGAGGACGACGGCGTTGCTGATGTAGCCGAAGAAGTACAGGAAGAGGGGGTGGCTGTCCCGGTTGTCGATGACCCAGTCGCTGGCGGTGGCGAGGGGCTTGTCGAGGCTCACGGTCAGCTCGTGGGGCCAGGCGGCGCCGGGCCAGTGGGTGGCGGCCCAGGGAGCGAGGACCGCGGCGACCAGAGCGAGCAGGAGGAGTTTGCCCGCGGCGCGGCTCTTCAGGACGCGGCGTTCGGGGGTACCGGAGGTCGGGATACTGAGCGTCGCCATCAGACGGCCTCCGGGCTGGTACGGGGGCTCGGCGGGGTCGCTTGCCCGCGCCGGCGGGGTGCCGCCTGCCGGGGGACGGGTGCCGCCCCGGTGCCACGACCGCCCGCGGCGGCCGCACCCTCGGCGTCCGCGGCCTCGGCACCCTCGGCGTCCGCGGCGTCGGTGCCCTCGGCCGCGGCGGCGTCGGCCTCCGTGGCCGGGGTGTCCACGCCGGCGACGAAGCCGAGCAGGTGCTCGTGGTCGACCACTCCGAGGCAGCGGCCCTCGTCCATCACGCGGGCCGGTTCCCCGGCTCGCGCCACCGCCTCGATGGCCTCCGCGACCGTGGCCTGCGGGCGGACCGCCGGGCCGGTCTCCGTGTCGTGCGGCTGCAGCGGGCGCATGGCCGTACGGCAGGTCATCACCTGTTCGCGCGGAACGTCCCGGACGAACTCGCGGACGTAGTCGTCGGCCGGGGAGCCGACGATCTCCTCGGGGGTGCCGAGCTGGACGACCTGGCCGTCGCGCATCAGGGCGATGCGGTCGCCGAGCTTGAGCGCCTCACTCAGGTCGTGGGTGATGAAGACCATCGTGCGGCCCTCCTCGCGGTGCAGGCGGGCCACCTCTTCCTGCATGTCGCGCCGGATGAGCGGGTCGAGGGCGCTGAACGGTTCGTCGAAGAGCAGCACCTCGGGGTCGACGGCGAGGGCGCGGGCGAGACCGACGCGCTGGCGCTGGCCGCCGGAGAGCTGGCCGGGACGGCGCTTCTCCATGCCTTCGAGGCCGACCTTGGCGACGACCTCGGCGGCCCGTGCGCGCCGCTCGGCCCTGCCGACGCCCTGGATCTCCAGGCCGTAGGCGACGTTGTCGAGGACCGTGCGGTGCGGGAGCAGGCCGAAGTGCTGGAAGACCATGGCGGCCCGGTGCCGGCGCAGTTCGCGCAGGCGGGCCCTGTCCATGGCGCGGACGTCCTCGCCGTCGATGGCGATCGTGCCGGCCGTCGGCTCGATCAGCCGGGTCAGACAGCGCACGAGGGTGGACTTGCCGGAGCCCGACAGGCCCATGACGACGAAGACCTCGCCCTTGCGGACGTCGAAGGAGACGTCCCGCACGGCGGCGGTGCAGCCGGTGCGCGAACGGAGTTCCGCGGGGCTCAGGCCGCTGAGTTCGGGGTCGGCGGGAACGCGGTCGGGCTTCGGGCCGAAGACCTTCCACAGGCCGGACACCGAGAAGACGGGCTCGGTCGTGGTGGGCGGCTTGCGGGTGGGGACGGTGAGACTCATCGGGGATCGCCTCCGATCAGGTCGACGGCCTTCTCCCCGACCATGAGCACCCCGATCATCGGGTTCACGGCGGTCATGGTCGGGAAGACGGACGCGTCGGCGATGCGAATGCCGGCCAGGCCGCGCACGCGCAGCTCCGGGTCGACCACGGCCAGTTCGTCGTCGGCGGCGCCCATCTTGCAGGTGCCGGCCGGGTGGTAGACGGTGTGCGCGACCTTGCGGGCGTACTCGCTCAGTTCGGCGTCACCGAGGATCTCGGGGCCGGGGCACACCTCGCGCTTGAGCCAGCTCGCCAGCGGCTCGGACTTGGCGATCTCGCGGGCGATACGGATGCCGTCGACGAGGGTCCGGGCGTCGTAGTCGTCCTCGTCGGTGAAGTACCGGAAGTCCAGGGCGGGCTTCACCGACGGGTCGGCGCTGGTCAGGTACAGCCGGCCCCGGCTCTTCGGCTTGGGGATGTTCGGGGTCATCGAGACGCCGAACTCGGGCCGTTCGTAGCCCAGTCGCTCCGGGTTGTCCGTGAACGGGATCTGGTAGAAGTGGAACATCAGGTCCGGGCCCGCGTGTTCGGGGTCGCGGCGCACGAACAGGCCCGCGTCGGAGTCCATCGCGGAGTTCTCCGGGATCGGGCCGTGGGTCTCCCAGACGATCACCGACTCGGGGTGGTCGAGCAGGTTCTCGCCGACGCCCGGCAGGTCGTGCACGACCGGGATGCCGAGGGCCTCGAGGTCCCCCCGGGGGCCGATGCCGGAGTGCAGCAGCAGACGGGGGGAGTCGACGGCGCCCGCGCACAGGACGACCTCGTTGCGGGCGCGTACGAGCAGTTCCTCGCCGTCCTTGGTGCGGACGTGCACACCCTCGGCGCGGGCGCCGTCCAGCTCCAGCCGGTACGCCCACGTCTCCAGGAGGACGTGCAGGTTGGGGCGCTCGTCCAGCACCGGGTGCAGGTAGGCCACGGAGGCGGAGGAACGCTTGTTGTTCTCCGGGTGGTAGGCGAGGTCGAAGAAGCCGACGCCCTCGGTGAACGGCTTGCGGTTGAACCCCTCGACCCGGGGTACTCCGAGTGCCGACCGGGCGGAGTCGACGAAGTCCCGGGCGATGGCGTTCCGGTCCTTCTCGTCGACGGAGACGATGTTGTTCTTCAGGCGGGCGAAGTAGGCCTCCATGGGGACGGCGCCCCAGCCCTTGGCGCCGGCCTCCTCCCACTCGTCCCAGTCGGAGGGCAGGGGCTTGAAGGAGATGAGGGTGTTGTGGGAGGAGCAGCCGCCGAGGACGCGGGCGCGGCTGTGCCGGATGTGGGAGTTGCCGCGGGGCTGTTCGGTGGTCGGGTAGTCGTAGTCGAGTTCGCCGCCGAGCAGGCCCATCCAGCGGCGCAGGGTGAGGACGTCGTCGCGGCCGACGTCGCTCGGGCCGCCCTCGATGACGGCGACGGTGACGTCCGGGTTCTCGGTGAGGCGGGAGGCGATGACGGAGCCTGCGGTGCCACCGCCGATGACGACGTAGTCGTAGACGTGTGGGGTGTGGGACATGGGGGTTCGTGCTCCAGGTGGGACGGGCGGCCGGTGGGGGACGGGCGGCCGGTGGGGGACGCGGGCTCAGCCGGCGAACCAGCGCACCGGCCTGGGCGCGAGGTTCTGGTAGATGTGCTTGCTCTCGCGGTACTCGGCGAGCCCGGCGGGTCCCAGCTCGCGGCCGGTGCCGCTCTTGCCGAAACCGCCCCACTCCGCCTGCGGGAGGTAGGGGTGGAAGTCGTTGATCCACACGGTGCCGTGGCGCAGCCGCCCGGCGACGCGGCGGGCCTTGCCGGGGTCGGTGGTCCAGACGGCGCCGGCGAGGCCGTACTCGGTGTCGTTGGCGAGGAGGACGGCCTCCTCCTCGGTGCGGAAGGTCTCGACGGTGAGGACGGGGCCGAAGACCTCCTCCCGTACGACCTTCATCTCGCGGTGGCAGGCGTCGAGCACCGTCGGCTCGTAGAAGTAGCCCGACTCGGGCCTCTGCGGTGACGGCTCCGGCCGCTTGCCGCCGCAGCGCAGCACCGCGCCCTCGGCCAGCGCGGAGGCGACGTACGCCTCGACCTTGGCGCGCTGCTGCTCGGAGACGAGCGGGCCGCACTCGACGCCGTCCTCGGTGCCGCGGCCGAGCCTGATCTGCCGTGCGCGGCGGGCGAGTTCGGCGACGAAGCGGTCCCGGACCGACTCCTCGACGATGAGGCGGGCACCCGCCGAGCAGACCTGGCCGCTGTGGATGAAGGCGGCGTTGAGGGCCTGGTCGACGGCGGTGTCGAAGTCCTCGTCGGTGGCGCAGGCGTCGGCGAAGACCACGTTGGGGTTCTTGCCGCCGAGTTCGAGGGCGACCTTCTTCACGGTCGGGGCGGCGGCCTGGGCGACCTTGGTGCCGCTGACCAGGCCACCGGTAAAGGAGACCAGGTCGACGTCGGGGTGGTCGGCGAGCCGGGCGCCGACGGTGTGGCCGGGGCCGGTGACGATGTTCGCCACTCCGGCGGGCAGCCCGGCCTCCGCGAGCAGCCCGATCAGCGCGACGGTGGTCAGCGGGGTGATCTCGCTGGGCTTGACCACGAAGGTGTTGCCGGCCGCGAGGGCGGGCGCGATCTTCCAGCTGGCCTGGAGGAGGGGGTAGTTCCAGGGCGTGATCAGCGCGCAGACGCCGACCGGCTCGTGCACGACGACGCTGTGGATGTCGGGTGAGCCGGCGTCGACGACCCGGCCCGGGGCCTCGGCGGCCACCAGGTCGGCGAAGTAGCGGAAGGCGTCGGCGACGCAGTCGATGTCGACGCGGCCCTCCTCGACGGTCTTGCCCGCGTCCCGGCTCTCCAGCAGGCCGAGTTCCTCGCGGTCGCGCACGAGGAGGTCGGCGACGCGGCGCAGCAGGGCGGCGCGTTCGGCGACCGGGGTGCCGGGCCAGGGGCCGTGGTCGAACGCCTCCCGGGCGGCGGTGACCGCCCGCTCCGCGTCCTTCTCGTCACCCTCGGCGACCACGGCGAACGGCCGGGCGTCCGCGGGGTCGAGGATCTCGCGTGTCGCGCCGGAGATCGCCACCAGCCACTCGCCCCCCGCGTGGATGGTCGCCTGGGCCTGTCGTTCCGTTCTGTCCGCCATGATCGGTGTTGCCTTCCGTTCCTGTTCCGTGCCCCTGTGTCACATGGGTGTCACGCTCGGGGACCGTGGCCGCCTGCCCCAGGCCCGCGGATCGCATGCGCAATCGATGGCCGAAAGTGCGCCGCGTCACTGAAAATGCGGTCGAAAAGGGACAAAAGTAGGGTGGGCAGGGGTGTTCGGAGGTGCGTGATGGCCGGACGATCGGTGTTCTGTGCGGCGGCAGGCATCACCGCGGCGCTCCTGCTCCCGGCCGCTGTGCCCACCGAGGCCCTCGCGACCGCCCCCACCGACGCCGCCGCGGCCGCCCGCGCCGACGACGGCGAGCCGAGTGCCCGTGCCCTGGCGGACGAGGCCCGCGACCACCTCCTCGAGGCCCGCTCGGTGCGCCTGACGTTCACGGACCGCACCGCGCACACCGACCGGACCGTCCCGGCCTCGGTCAGCCTGGCCCTGGACCGGGACGGCAACTGCACGGGCAGACTGGTGATGAGCGCGGGCGGCGGCAGCGTCGAACTGATCAAGCGGGGCGACGAGGTGTGGCTGAAGCCGGACACCACGTTCTGGAAGGCGCAGCTGCCCGGCCGTCAGGGCGAGGCCGTCGCCGAGATCTTCAAGGACCGTTACATCCACGGCTCCACACACGGCACGTTGCTGGGCGGCATGGCCGACACCTGCGACCTGAGCGCGTTCCAGCGGCAGGCCGCCACCCACTCGCCCCCTGACGCCACCTTGACCAAGGGCGAGGAGACGGCACGCCAGGGCACGAAGGTGATCCCGCTGAACGGCACGAAGGACGGCAGGAAGGTGGTCCTGTACGTCACCGCGGCCGCCCCGCACCGCCTGGTCGAGGCCACCCGCACGGGCGGCGGCACCGACCAGAGCCTGACCTTCACCGACTACGACGAGCCGGTCCCCTCCGCGACCCCGTCCGCGCGCGAGTCCGTGGACGTCCACAAGCTGCTGGAGGAACTGCTCACCGGCTGACCCACGGGGCCGGAAGCCCGCCGCACCCGTGGACGGCCGCGGTGTCCTCTGACTACAGTCGAGGAATGGAGTCCTTTGACGACAGTCAAAGAACCGTCCTGCCGGTCCCGGCGGAGGACGTGGCCGTCCTGCGCCGCTTCAACCGGTACTTCACGCGCCGCGTCGGCGCGCTGGACGAGCGCTACCTCGGGCAGGACCGGCCGCTCGGCGAGGCCCGGCTGCTGTTCGAGATCGGCGAGGGCGTCTCCCTGCGCGAGCTGCGGAGCCGGCTCGGACTGGACGCCGGTTACCTCAGCCGCATGGCGAAGGCGCTGGAGGCGCAGGGCATGGTCCGGGTCGGGGTGCCCGCGCACGACAACCGGCTGCGGATGATCGAACTGACCCCGGCCGGCCGCGCCGAGGTCGCCGAGCAGCACCGCCGGGCCGACACCCTCGCCGCCGGCCTCCTCGAGGGCCTCAGCCCCGCCCAGCGGGCCGAGCTGACCGGGGCGATGACCACCACGCAGCGGCTGCTGCGGCTGGCGTCGATCACCGTGCGACTCGCCGACGGCGCCTCGGCGGACGCGCGGGACTGCCTGGGCGCCTACGCGGCGGACATCGACGCACGCTTCCCCGAGGGCTTCGACGAGGCGGCCCTGGTCCGGCCCGAGGAGGTCACCGGGGACGCCGGTGCCTTCCTGGTGGCGTACGAGGAAGGACAGGCCGTCGGCTGCGGCGCGCTGCGCCGGCTGGAGCCGGGGGTCGGCGAGATCCGGCATGTGTGGGTGCACCCGCGGGCCCGCCGGCTGGGGCTGGCGCGGCGGCTGCTGGAGGGTCTGGAGCAGCAGGCGCGGGCGCGCGGCCTGGAGGTCGTACGCCTGGACACGCACGCCGTGCTCACCGAGGCCCAGGCGATGTACCGGGCGTGCGGATACACCGAGATCCCCTGCTACGACGACAACGTCTACGCCAGCCACTGGTTCGAGAAGCGGCTAGCCGGCGACTGACCCCGGGGCCATCAACTCCCGTACGCAGCCGCGCAGCCAGGCGTGGGCGGGGTCGGCGTCATGGCGCGGGTGCCAGGCCAACCCCACCTCGACCGACGGGAGACGCAGGGGGATCTCGAAGGTGACGAGGCCGAGGGTGTCGGCCATCGGGCGGCCGTAGGAGGTGACCAGTCCGATCAGGTCGGTGTCGCGCAGCACGAACAGCGAGGCCGGATAGGTGCCGACGCTGCCCACCACCCGGCGCTCGAGGCCGAGTTCGGCCAGGGCGTGGTCGATCGGCCCGTGCTGCCTGCCGCGCCGGGAGACGATGAGATGACCCGCCTCCCCGGCGAACCGCTCGGGCGTCAGCTCCCCGCTGAGCAGCGGGTGTCCGGCCCGTACGGCACCCAGCATGCGGTCCTCGTACACCGTCTCCCTGTGCACCTCCGGCGCGATCGTGTCGATCACCCCGACCTCCAGGTCGGCGGTGCCCTGGCGCAGGAACGGGGTGTCCACGTGGCCCTCGGGCAGGAAGCGCAGGCGGATGCCGGGCGCCTCGCGGGCGGCGCGGGCGAACAGGGCGGCGCCATGGGTGGCGGCGGTCGTGTCGTGGCCGAGGATCGTGAAGGTCCGGGTCACCGTGCGCAGGTCGGTGTCCCGGCCCGGTGCGAACAGGGCCCTGGCCCGCTCCACCACCGCGCTCACCTCGGCGCGCACGGCCAGGGCGTGCGGGGTCGGCACCATCCGGCGTCCGGCGCGCACCAGCACCGGGTCGCCGAGCGCCTTGCGGATCCGGCCGAGCGTACGGCTCATCGCCGGCTCGGACAGGTGCAGCCGGCGGGCGGCGCCCTGCACGCTCTGTTCTTCCAGCAGCACGTCCAGCGCGACCAGCAGATTCAGGTCCAGCCCGGTGGATTGCGTCATGTGCAGGTATCCCTTGCGAAGGTTGCACTGGAAAGCAGGTCTCAGGCGAGCCTACGGTGAGGGCGCAACCCACACCACCGCCGCCACTCCCCGGGAGGAGCCGTGCCCGCGCACGCCCTGAAACGCCCCACCCTGCTTGCGCTGTGCGCCTGCGTCCTGGTCGCCCAGAGCATGGTCGCCGCCGTCAACCTGCTCATCCCGCAACTGAGTTCGTCCGGCCTGCACCCCTCGCCCACCGAGGTCCTGTGGACGGTGGACGCCTACGTCATCGTCTTCGCGGGGCTGCTCGTCCCGGCCGGTGCGCTCGGCGACCGGTACGGCCGCAAGGGCGCCCTGCTCGCCGGGCTCGGGCTGTTCGCGGCGGGTGCCGCCACCAGCGCACTCGCCACCGGCCCGGCCGCCCTGATCGCGGGCCGGGGCCTGTCCGGCGCCGGCGCCGCCCTGATCACCCCGGCCACCCTGTCGATCCTGATGCAGCTGTCCGCTCCCGAGCACCGCGCCCGCTCGATGACCGCCTGGACGCTCGCCCTCGGCCTCGGCGGCGCGGCGGGCAACCTGGGCGGTGGGCTGGCCTGCCAGTTCCTCGGCTGGCGGGCCCTGTTCGCGGTGATGGTCCCGCTCGCGATCCTGCTGGCCGTCGCCGTCGCGCTCACCACCCCGCGTACCGAACGCTCCGCGCGGAGCAACCCCGACCCGCTCGGCGCCCTGCTGCTGACCGCCGGCCTGGTCGCCGTCCTGTTCGGCATCATCGAGGGCCCGTCCTTCGGCTGGACCTCCACGCGCATCCTCGGCGCCTTCGCCGCGGGCGCGCTGCTGATCGCGGGCTTCACCGGGCACGCCCTGCACTCCCCCGCCCCGCTGTTCGACCCGCGGGTCTTCCGCTCCGCCCGGCTGCGGGCGGCCTCCCTCGGCACGGCCACCGGCTTCTTCGGCCTGTTCGCCCTCTTCTTCGTCAACTCCCAGTACCTCCAGGAGATCAAGGGCTTCGGCGTGGCCGCCACCGGCGTCGCGATCCTGCCGCTGCCCGTCGGGATGGCGGCCGCGCAGAAGCTGCCCGCCCGCTGGACGAGCCGCCCCCGTGCCGTCGTCGGCACCGGACTGGCCCTGATCGGCCTCGGCCTGCTCGGTGCGTCCACGGCCGACGCGGGCACCCCCTACGGGGCGTACGTCGGCTGGCTGCTGGTGATCTCGGCCGGCACCGGGATGTCCATGCCCCCGCTGACCCTGGGCGTGGTGACCTCGCTCCCCGCCCACCAGGCGGGCCTCGGCTCCGGCCTCGGCACCACCGCCCGGGAGACCGGCGCCGCCCTGGGCATCGCGGTCACCGGCACCGTGCTCTCCTCCCACACCGACCTCGCCCACGGCATGGGCCCGGCCCTGCGCACGGTCGCGCTGGTGGTGCTGGCGGCGACGGCGCTCGTGGTGGCCGGCTACGGGGGCGGCGTCCGGGGCCGTACGGCCGCGTCCGGGAAGCAGCGGGTGCCCGCGGGCGCGGGACGTCCCTGACCGCGGCCGGAACACGCGTCGGCCGGAACACGCGCGGGCCCCGCTCCGAGAACCGGAACGGGGCCCACGCAGGCGCTCGGCGCAATCGCCGGAGGCAGTGTCAGATGAGGCCCAGGGCGCGGACCGCCTCGCGCTCCTCCGCCAGCTCCTGGACGGAGGCGTCGATGCGGGTGCGGGAGAACTCGTTGATGTCCAGGCCCTGGACGATCTCGTACTTGCCGTCCTTGGTGGTGACCGGGAAGGAGGAGATCAGGCCCTCCGGGACGCCGTAGGAGCCGTCCGACGGGATGCCCATGGAGGTCCAGTTGCCCTCGGCGGTGCCGTTGACCCAGGTGTACACGTGGTCGATGGCGGCGTTGGCGGCGGAGGCGGCCGACGAGGCACCGCGGGCCTCGATGATCGCGGCACCGCGCTTGGCGACGGTCGGGATGAAGTCGTCGGCCAGCCACTTCTCGTCGTTCACGACCTCGGCGGCGTTCTTGCCGGCGACCGTGGCGTGGAAGATGTCCGGGTACTGGGTGGCGGAGTGGTTGCCCCAGATCGTCAGACGCTTGATGTCGGCGACCGTGGAGCCCGTCTTCTTCGCCAGCTGGGTCAGCGCGCGGTTGTGGTCCAGGCGGGTCATCGCGGTGAAGCGCTCGGCCGGGACGTCCGGCGCGGCGGCCTGCGCGATGAGCGCGTTGGTGTTGGCCGGGTTGCCGACGACGAGGACCTTGATGTCGTCCGCGGCGTGGTCGTTGATGGCCTTGCCCTGCGGCTTGAAGATGCCGCCGTTGGCCTCCAGCAGGTCACCGCGCTCCATGCCCTTGGTGCGCGGGCGGGCGCCCACCAACAGGGCTACGTTGGCGCCGTCGAAGGCCACGTTCGGGTCGTCGGTGATCTCGATGCCCTGGAGCAGCGGGAAGGCGCAGTCGTCCAGCTCCATGGCCGTGCCCTCGGCGGCCTTGAGCGCCGGGGTGATCTCCAGGAGGCGCAGCTTGACCGGCACGTCCGCGCCGAGCAGCTGGCCGGAGGCGATGCGGAAGAGCAGGGCGTAACCGATCTGGCCGGCCGCGCCGGTGACGGTGACGTTCACGGGAGTGCGGGTCATGGCGTTCTCCGTATGACAGCTGGCGGTGGGGCGTCCCTGCCCCGGGCGGATGATCGATCTCTTGGCATCAAGAGAGATCCAGCGGTCAGGCTATCGCGCATCCGGCATGCGGGACGTCAGGGGTCGTGTGGCTCACCCCACAAGGGGATCACCAGGGACGTATCGCCGCGTCGGCGAGGTCGGGACGGGTACGAAAAGGCGGCCGCCCGTCCGGGAGAGGAGGGACGGAGGCGGCCGCCGGTGGGGGGACCGGCTCGCCGGACTCCCGTGGGGGTACCGTTCGCCTGCCCAGGATCGGGACGGCCATGCACGTCGCCGCGAAATTCCCACCCCTGCCCGGCGCGCACCCGCCGCCCCCACAGCACACAACCACCCCACCCCCACCGCCCGGCGCCCCGTCGGCCGACGTCCCCCGACACCGCCCCACAAGCCCATCGGCCACCGTCGGCCGGGCCTTCGCCGACATCCCCCGCAGGCCCGCCGGCCGACCGCGCCGTCGCCGCCTCGCTGCCCGCCGGCCGGCGATCCCCGGCACCACCCCGCAGCCCCGTCGGCAGTCGCCCCCACCGCCCCGCAGACCTGTCAGCCAGGCCTTCGCCGACGCCGCCCCGCAGGCCCGTCGGCCGGCCGCGCCGACGTCGCCGCGCAGGCCCCTCAGTCGGTCTTCGGTGTCACTGGGTGCAGCCCGTGCGGCCGGACGCCAGGATCGCGCAGGCCTTGGCCTCCGCCGCGTCCTTCACGGCGACCATCGGGGTGTACGCGATGGCGTCCCCGACGGCGGTGATGTCCCCCGTCTGCCGGACCTTGCCCGAGGACACCTGCACCTTGTCGCCCTGCGTCCCTCCGGTGATACGGCCCCAGGCCGTGCCGCAGGTCTTGCTGTAGCGCACCTCCAGGTTGGTGGTGCCGACGGTGGCGGACTTGGCGGTGGTCACCAGGTCACCGCTGCATCCCATGGCCTCGGCGTCCTTGCCGTTGCAGGCGGAGCCGGAGCACTTCACCCCGGGAGGCAGGCTCGTGCGGGTGCCGACGGTCGGGGAGGGCGACTTGGCCGCACCCTCGTTCTTGTCGCCGCCGCCCCGGTTGGTGAAGAAGAAGACCGCGGCGATGACGACGAGCACGCCGACCAGACCCGCGACGAACATCGTCAGCCGCTGCCGGCCCGCCGACCCCTTGGCGGCCGGCCCCGCGGCCGCCGGTCCCGGCCGGGGAGCGGCGGGCTGAGCGGCGTAGGGGCTCGGGGCCTCCGGGGTCCGGGCGGGGCCGTCCGGCCGGGCCGGGGGCCGCGTACCGGGGCGGGCGCTCGTCGGCGAGGGGCCGCGGTACCCGGCCAGACCCCAGGAGTTCGGGCCGTCCGCCGGGCCGGTCGCGTCCTGGACGTCGTCACCGGCGGCCGGACCGCGTCCCGTGCCCTCACGCCCGGCCACGTTCCAGGAGTTCCCGCCGCCCGGGGCGGAACCGCCTCCGTCCTCACCCGCCGTCCCCGGCCCGGCCGGGCCCTGGCGGTCCGGGCCGGTGCCGCGCTCGGCGCTCTCCCGGGCGTCGGCGTCGGGGGCCGTGGGCTGGGCGGGGATCGTCGGGGAGACACCCGCGGGTCCGGCGATGCCCGGGGTCACGGTGGTGCCGCCGTTCTTGCGGGCGGACGGCCCGCCGGTCGCCTCGGCCGCCCCGAACTCCCCGAGCGCGGCCCGCGCCTGGGAGATCCGGATCGCCTCCATCGTGCGGTCGTGCCGCATCTCCGCCCGGCTCCAGGCGCGTTCGGCCAGCTCCCACACGGTGGTGAGGTGGACGGGGCTGGTGCCGGTGACCTCGGCGAGCGCGACGATCGCGCCCTTGGGCGCGAGCAGCCGGCCGCCCAGGTAACGCTCCCAGGACGTCTTGCTGTAGCCCGTGCGGTCGGCCAGCGCCGCGATGCTCAGGCCGCTGCGGTCCACGAGCCGCCGCAACTGGCTGGTGAACTCCTTGATCTGCGGGTCAAGATCCTCGGGCAGGTCTTTCCAGCGAGGCATCGTTTCCCCCTCTTCCCCCCGGTCGGTGCTGTTGGTCTCGCGCACGGCCCCCCTGGTCCGCCCCCGCGTTCCGGTACCCGTGCTGGCTACCCACAGGGATGCGCTGCCTAAGGATCCCAGTTCCCGGAGTGGGGGCGCACAGGAGCATGAGCCGCCTCGGCGATGCACCCGGTGCTACGGGGTCTTCGTAACGTATCCCGAACTGTCAATACGTCGACACCGGAACGACACAAGTGGCGTGCGCGCGGACACCGTAGCGGAACGGTCACTTCCGTGCCACAGCGCGGGGACAGGCATTGAACGGGGAGTTCACGGGCGGAAGGCTGATCCCGGGCGGCGGCCCGTCCCTGCTCGGGGGAGGGGACGGGTCGCCGGCCTCAGCCGCCCGGGGTCACCAGTCCCGTCTCGTACGCCAGCACCACCGCCTGGGCCCTGCTGCCCAGATCGAGCTTCGTCATCGTGCGGTTGAGATGGGTCTTGACGGTGGCCTCGCTGATGTAGAGGCGGTCGGCGATCTCCCCGTTGGACAGACCGCGGGCGGTGAGCTTGAGGACCTCCACCTCGCGTGAGGTGAGCACACCGAGGTCGGCCGCGGGCGTACCGTCCGGGGCGGGGGCCTGCTGGCGGGCGAACGCCTCCACCAGGCGCCGGGTGACGCTGGGCGCGAACAGCGCGTCGCCGCCGTCGACCGCGGTGACCGCGGCGAGCAGCCGTTCGGGCCCGGAGTCCTTGAGCAGGAATCCGCAGGCTCCGGCACGCAGCGCCCCGTACACGTACTCGTCCAGGTCGAAGGTGGTCAGCACCAGCACCCGGGGCGGGCGGTCGGCGGCCTGGGCGAGGATGCGTCCGGTGGCCTCGATGCCGTTGAGGCCGGGCATCCGGATGTCCATGAGGATCACATCGGGTCGGGTCTCGGCGGCGAGCCGTACGGCCTCCTCGCCGTCCGCCGCCTCCCCCACCACCTCGAAGCCCGGCGCGGCGTCGAGCAGGCCCACGAGTCCGGCGCGGATGAGGAACTGGTCGTCGACGACGAGCACTCTGGTCATGCCGTCCGGTCGTCCCCCCGCCGTGCGTCTACCGCTCCCCCTCCGGCGCGCCCCCGCGGCTGCGCTCGGCCGCCGAGGTGGGCAGGGTCAGCCGGACCTCGTAGCCGCCCCCGGAGCGTGGGCCGACCCTGATCGTCCCGCCGTAGAGCTTGGCCCGTTCGCGCATGCCAATCAAGCCGTGTCCGCCGCCCGCCGGTACTCTGGCCGGATTCGTCCCCTCTCCGTCGTCGGTGACCCGGACGGTCAGGTCGTGGGCTCCGTAGCGGAGTTCCACCCGCGCCCGTGCCGGACCCGCGTGCTTGAGGGCGTTGGTGAGGGCCTCCTGGACCACGCGGTAGGCGCACAGTTCGACGCCGGGCGGCAACGGGCGCTCGGTGCCCTCGACGGCGAGGTCCACGGGCAGACCGCCGGCCCGGACCCGGTCGAGGAGTTCGCCGAGCCGGGCCAGGGTGGGCATGGGGGCGCGTCCGGGCGCCTCGAGGTCCTCCTCGCGCAGCACCTGGAGCATGCGCCGCAACTCCTCCAGTGCCTCGCCGCTGGTGTCCGCGATGGTGCCGAGCGCGCCGCGCGCCGTGGCGGGGGCGGAGTCGAAGACGAACCGGGCGAGGCCCGCCTGTACGGAGATCACCGACATGTGGTGGGCGACGACGTCGTGCAGTTCGCGGGCGATCCGGCCGCGTTCCTCGGCGACCGCGCGCCGGGCCCGCTCGGCCTGCTCGGCGCGCAGCCGCCGGGTGAGTTCGGCGGACCGGCGGGCCAGGTGCCCGAACCAGACCAGCACCGAGCAGTACAGCAGCGCCTTCCCAGCACGGAGGCCATGGACGGGCTGTGGCTGACCACGCCGGCGTAGGCCCACACGGCGGTCATGCAGGCCGCGCAGACCAGGGCGGTGCGCACCGGGCGGACGGAGGCCACCGTGTACAGCGCGAGCATGGAGCCGAAGGTGCACACCACGGGCCAGTAGCCGAGGGTGATGTAGCCGACGGCGGCCGCCTCGACGACGGCGAAGACGGCGACGGGCCGGCGGCCGCGCAGGGCCACCGGCAGATGGGCGAGGGCGACCAGCGCATAGGCGCGCGCGTCGAGTTCCGGCCAGCCCTGCGACCGCGACTCCTGCCCGAGCAGCACGGCGACCACGGCCATGGCGACCGCGATCAGCGTGTCCACGACGAGCGGGCGGGGGATCCTCGGTCGCATCGCCGCAGGGTAACGCCCGGGGCCGGGCCCGGGAGTCAACCGGACGCGGTACCGCGGAAGTTGCAGGAGCCGGGCGGCGGCCTCCCGTGGCGGTAGGGCAGTTCAGCCCGGGGGCGGAGGCGGTACGCGGGTGCGCGGCCGTAGCGTCGGTGACGGGGAGGCGGGGGGGGGGGGGGGGGGGGGGGGGGGGGGGGGGGGGGGGGGGGGGGGGGGGGGGGGGGGGGGGGGGGGGGGGGGGGGGGGGGGGGGGGGGG
>NZ_JBVIIT010000032.1:0-56404 GCF_055569615.1 Streptomyces sp. NPDC031379
ACCGAGGTCTCCCGGTACGACGTCACGCCGGTTATCGACCGGATCACCACTCCGCTGCTGATCACGGACCCCGAGGGCGAGCACTTCTGGCCCGGGGGGGGGGGGGGGGGGGGGGGGGGGGGGGCGGGGGCGGGGGGGGGGGGGGGGGGGGTGGGGTGGGCGGGGGGGGGGGGGGGGGGGGGGGGGGGGGGGGGGGGGGGGGGGGGTCCCCCCCCCCCCCCCCCCCCCCCCCCCACCGCCCGCCCACCGCCGGTGCCGGGCGCCGGTGCCCCGGAGGCTAGATCCCCTGCCAGTCCGGCTTGTCGGCGTACGTGTGGCGGAAGTAGTCCGCCAGCTTGAGCTTGGACGCCGCCGCCTCGTCGGCGACCACCGTGGCATGCGGGTGGAGCTGGAGCGCGGAGGCCGGGCAGACCGCCGCGACCGGGCCCTCGACGGTCGCGGCGACCGCGTCCGCCTTGCCCTCGCCGGTGGCCAGCAGCACCAGGTGCCGGGCCTCCAGGATCGTGCCGATGCCCTGGGTGATGACGTGGTGGGGGACCTGCTCGATGTCGCCGTCGAAGAAACGGGCGTTGTCGATCCGCGTCTGCTCCGTCAGGGTCTTGATCCGGGTGCGCGAGGCGAGCGAGGAACACGGCTCGTTGAACCCGATGTGCCCGTCGGTCCCGATGCCGAGCAGCTGCAGGTCGACCCCGCCGGCCTCCGCGAGCGCGCGGTCGTACGCCTCGCACGCCGCCGGCACGTCCTCGGCCGTGCCGTCCGGTCCCATGAACGCGTCCATGCCTATGCCGAGCGGCTCGAGCACCTCCCGGCGCAGCACCGAGCGGTAGGACTCGGGGTGGTCGGCCGGCAGCCCCACGTATTCGTCGAGCTGTGCGATCCGCGCCCGCGCGGCGTCCACGGCACCGGCGCGCACCTTGGCGGTCAGCGCCTGGTAGACGGGCAGCGGGGTGGAGCCGGTGGCCACGCCGAGCAGGGCGTCGGGCTTGCGCCGGAGCAGCTGGGCCATGGCCTCCGCGATCAGCTCGCCGCCCGCCGCGGCATCCGGAACGATGACAACTTCCACGCTGGGCCTGCCGTTCTGAAGAGGGCCGGGATCTGGGGGAGGTCGGGGAGAAAACGCTATGTGGTTTAGACCAATCTAACAGAATCCGGCCCCGCCGGCGCACCCCTGAAGCCCCTTCCCGGCCCGCCCTTCCCGGCCTGCCCTTCCTAGGCGAGCGAGCCCCCCGTCGCGTCCAGCCAGTGCCCGGTCACCCATCGCCCGTCGGCCGAGACGAGGAAGGCCACCGCGTCGGCGACATCGGCCGGAGTGCCCACCCGGCCCAGCGCCGAGTACCCGGCCGCGCCCTGCCATGCCTCGTCGCTCGCGCGCAGCCAGTCGGCGTTGACGTCGGTGTCCACGATGCCGGGGGCGACGGAGTTCACCGTGATCCCGCGGGAGCCCAGCACCTTGGACAGGTCACGGGTGAGGACGTCCAGTGCCCCCTTCGTCATCGCGTAGGCCATGAGCTGGGGCATCAACGCGGTCCGGGCGAGCCCGGACGATATGTTGACCACCCGCCCGCCGTCCCGCAGCCGCCGCGCCCCGAGCTGGGTGATGAAGAACGGCGCCTTCGCGTTCACCGCGAACAACCGGTCGTACTCCTGCTCGTCCAGCTCCTCGAAGGCGCGGCTCGTGCCGATCCCCGCGTTGTTCACCAGGATGTCCAGCCCGTCCGCGTGCCGGTCGAACTCCTCCCACAGCCGCTGGGCGTCCCCGGGCACGCCCAGCTCCACCCCGAGGGCGAAGGCCGAGCCGCCGGCCGCCTCGATCGCCGCGACCGTCTCCTTGGCGGCCGCCTCGTTGGTCGCGTAGTGCACCGCGACCCGTGCCCCGTCGCGCCCCAGCCGCTCGGCGATGCCCCGCCCGATCCCCCTGCTGGCCCCCGTGACCAGCGCCGTCCTGCCGCTGAGCGTGCCCATGCCGGTACCCCTTCGCAATTGTCTAGCGGTCGATACAAAAAGACCGTACCCCACGCCGGGGCGCTTTTTCTAGGGCCCGCTATAAAATGCCCTCCATGGTGCGAACCGAGGACACGACATCGCAGGTCAGGTCGACGGCCGAGCCCGCGGCCAAGCCGTCCAGGACCCGTGGCCGCCCCCGCTCCTTCGACCGCGAGACGGCCCTGGAGAAGGCCGTCCGCGCCTTCTGGGAGCACGGCTACGAGGCGACCTCGGTCTCCGACCTCACCCGGATCATGGGCATCGGCGCCCCGAGCCTGTACGCGGCCTTCGGCGACAAGCGCTCCCTCTTCGACGAGGTCGTCCGCGTCTACGGCGGCAGCCACGGCGCCTTCGCCGCGCGCGCCCTCGAGCAGGAGCCGACCGCCCGCGCCGCCGTCGGCCGGCTGCTGCGCGAGGCCGCCGCCGAGTTCACCGACCCCGACCATCCCTACGGGTGCCTGGTGATCCACGCGGCCACCAACTGCACGACCCCCGAGGTGGAGGCCGCGCTCCGCGAGCAGCGCAACACCAACATCGCCGCCATCGAGAGCCGCATCGCCGCGGACATCGCCACCGGTGAGCTGCCCCCCGGCACCGACGCCGCGGCGCTCGCCCGGCACGCGGGCGCCGTCTTCCAGGGAATGTCCCAGCAGGCGCGGGACGGCGCGAGCCGGGAGGAACTGGAAGCAGTCGCGGAAATTGCCATGGCCATCTGGCCCCACGACTGACCGGGGCGGGCTAGGCTGCGTGGCATCGCGTGCCATTCCTCGGTGCGTGCTGTCGCACCATGGACACGCCTTCGTGGTCTAGTCCACAATCCAAGTGAACAAGCCTCCGTCTTCCCCGCACAGGAAGGCGGATCGAGGAACCGGTGCTGATCTGCCCTGACTGCCCCGGCTCCTCGACCTTCGGCCGACCGGGACCGCACACCCCGCGGCCGATGATGCTCCGGGCTGCGGTGCCGGGAGGGTTGAGGGTCCCTTCCAGGCGCCGCGGCCCGCGGGTGTTTTCCGGCCACCCGCAAGGCCCCGGTACGCTCGCACACGTGCCCTCCATGAACGAACTCGTACGCCAGCACACGGCCCTCGACGACTCCGACCTCGAGTGGCTCCACCTGCTGGTCTCGGAGTGGCAGCTGCTCTCCGACCTCTCCTTCGCCGACCTGGTCCTGTGGGTCCCCACCCGCGACGGCACCCGGTACGTCTCGGTCGCCCAGATGCGCCCCAACACCGGCCCGACCTCCTACCAGGACGACATGGTCGGCCACCTCGTCCCGCGCGGCCGCCGGCCCATGCTGGACGCGGCGCTGGACGAGGGCCGGATCGTGCGCGAGGGCGACCCGGAGTGGCGCGAAGAGGTCCCCGTGCGGGTCGAGTCCATCCCCGTACGGCGTGAGGGCCGCGTCCTCGGTGTGATCGCCCGCAACACCAACCTGCTCACCGTCCGCACCCCGAGCCGACTGGAGCTGACGTACCTCCAGAGCGCCTCGGACCTGGCGCAGATGATCGCGGCCGGTTCCTTCCCGTTCCCCGACCAGCAGGTCGACATGGACGCCTCACCTCGCGTCGGCGACGGCCTGATCCGGCTGGACGCGGACGGCATGGTCCAGTACGCCTCACCGAACGCCCTGTCCGCCTTCCACCGCCTCGGCCTCGCCGCCGACCTGGTCGGCCAGCACCTGGGGCAGACCACCGCCGAACTCGCACCGACCCGGGGCCCGGTGGACGAGGCGCTCGCCAAGGTGGCCAGCGGCTGGGCGCCGCGCGAGTTCGAGATCGAGGCCAACGACGGGGTGATCCAGTTCCGGGCCATCCCGCTCAAGCCCAAGGGCACCCGCATCGGTTCCCTGGTGCTGTGCCGGGACGTCACCGAACTCCGGCGCCGTGAACGCGAGTTGATAACCAAGGACGCGACCATCCGGGAGATCCACCACCGGGTGAAGAACAACCTCCAGACGGTCGCCGCCCTGCTCCGCCTCCAGGCCCGGCGCATCGACTCCGAGCGCGGCCGGGAGGCCCTGGAGGAGGCCGTACGGCGCGTCGGCTCCATCGCCATCGTGCATGAGACGCTGTCTCAGAACCTGGATGAGCGGGTGGAGTTCGACGACATCGCCGACCGGGTGCTGGCGATGGTCGCCGAGATCTCGCCGGGCAAGGTGACCGGCAGGCGCAGCGGACGGTTCGGGATACTCGACGCCGAGGTCGCCACCCCGCTCTCGATGGTTCTCACCGAGGTCCTGCAGAACGCCCTGGAACACGGCTTCCGTCAGGGCGACACCGGCACGGTCGAGGTCTCCGCCGTCCGCGGCGGCACGACGAAGGAGGCTCGCCTCCTGGTCACCGTCCAGGACGACGGCGTCGGCCTGCCCGAGGGCTTCGACCCGCACCGCTCGGGCAACCTCGGCCTGCAGATCGTACGGACGCTGGTGGAGGGCGAGTTGGGTGGCACCTTCGACATGGTCCCGGCTCCGGAACGGGGCACGCGGGTCATCCTGGACATTCCGGTGCGGGCGCAGAAGTAGTCGGGGGAGATGCGGGGGCGCGCCCCGCACACCCCGGAGCCCGGACCGTATGGAGCCCGGACAGCATTGAGCCCCGGACCACGTGGTGATCCGGGGCTTAAGCTCGAAGCTATGCGCATCGGGGGTACTGCGCGCTGCGGCTCGGGGGCGGGAGATGCGTACTCGCTGTACGCGCCGCCAAGCTCAGGCTGTCAGCAGGGGTGGGAGTGTCAGGCGGAGGCCTGACGAGCCCGGTTGCGGGCGGCACGGCGCTTCATCGCGCGACGCTCGTCCTCGCTGAGACCACCCCAGACGCCGGAGTCCTGACCGGACTCGAGCGCCCACTGCAGACACTGCTCGATCACCGGGCAGCGACGGCAGACGGCCTTGGCTTCCTCGATCTGCAGCAGCGCAGGACCGGTGTTGCCGATGGGGAAGAAGAGCTCGGGGTCTTCCTCGCGGCAAACGGCGTTGTGACGCCAGTCCATGGCTGCTACCTCTCCTTGGTATTACGTGCAAGTTGCTTGTGAATGTGAACGCTTTCACGAATCCCTCAACAAGTGAAGGGCCGACCGCCGAGTCTTCCCCGGCGTGGTCCTGTGGTTTGAAGAGGGGTTCCGGTGATCAGTGGAGGCTGGTGTTGCGGGCCGTCCCGATCGCCACGTAGAGACTCGCAAACCTCAGCGGCGGATACAACCCCTTCCGGAAAGTTTTTTTTGATTCCTCGGTGTCGACTAGGTCACAGCCGTACTTCCATGGGGTGGATCCTGGCCTAAACGTTCGAGTGAAAGGACTTTCGCCCGTTCCGCTCACACAATCACACGCAGTGCACGGCGTACGCCTGTGAACGTCACGCTCGTACGCAGCCCCAGGTGGTCACCGTCCATCTGCAGGGGCAGAGGCACCTTCGAATGCAAGGTGAACCGGTCCAGATCGTGCAGCGAGACGGCGTGCTTGCCATGAGGTCCCCGCTCGGGGGACGAAGTGAGCAACTGGGTGCCATACCGGGCAACCGCGGCCGTCGACAGACGGCTGAGACCGAGTACGTCGATGCCGGTATCGAACGAGGCCTTAGGCGACGTGTACATGGGGCGATTGCCGAGATACGTCCACGGGGACGTGTTCGAGACTATGGCGACGACCAGATCCTCGACCGGGTCCTCGCCGGACCGCTCGAGGGTGATCGTGCCGTGCCGGCGGTTCGGCTCGCCGAGGAACTGCCGGATCACCTGACGTACATACAAGGCGTGCGTCGACTTCTTGCCGCGCTCGCGCTGCTGCTCCACCCGGCCGACCACCCCCCCGTCGAAGCCGAGGCCGGCATTGAAGGTGAACCAGCGGTCCGGGACCGCCTCGTCCTCGGTGCCGGGGGTGCCGGAGGTCAGCCCGAGGCCGACGACCCGCTCCCGGCCCTCGCGCAGGGCGTCCAGCAGGGCGCCGGTGGCCTCGACGGGGTCGTTGGGCAGACCCAGGGCCCGGGCGAAGACGTTCGTGGAGCCGCCGGGGACGACGGCCAGGCCGGGCAGCCGCTCCGGGGCGGGGCCGTCGTGCAGGAGGCCGTTGACCACCTCGTTGACGGTGCCGTCGCCGCCGAGGGCCACCACCATGTCGATGTCGTCGCTCTCCGCCGCCTGCCGGCCGAGGTCGCGCGCGTGGCCGCGGTACTCGGTGGTGACCGCCTCCAGCTTCATCTCGCTCGCCAGCGCGTGGATCAGGACATCACGCCTGCGTGCGCTTGTGGTGGTTGCCGCCGGATTGACCACGAGAAGTGCACGCATGCATGGCAGCGTACCTACTGGGTGGTACCCGGCCCAGACCGAGGGTAGGGATCGGGTAAGAGAGACGCGCGTGAGCCTGGACACTCGCGGGGCGCGGGGCACGGGAGGGCGCCGCGGAGGGCGGGCTACCCTGCTGGGGTGAGCAGTGAGCAGAAGCACGCCCCGGACACCGCCGAAGCCGTCACCGACGAGCCGCGCCCGCGGCGGCTGACGTACGCGGCCGTGCTGGCCGCCCTCGAGGGGATCGCCCTGGTGGCCGGCGGCCTGTGGGTGCTCGTCCTCGGGCTCACCGGCGACCCGGACGACCGGCAGCAGGCCGTGACCCTGGGAGTCACGCTGGTCGTGCTCGCACTGCTGCCGCTGCTCGCCGCGCGCGGGCTGCTGCTCCGCCGCGGCTGGAGCCGTGGTCCCGCGGTGATCACACAGGTCATGGCCCTTCCGGTGGCCTACAACATGCTTCAGGCCGACAGCATGGCCATCCCGGCCGGAATCGCCCTGGCGGCGGTCGCCGTGGCGGCGCTGGTGCTCCTGGTCAACGGCGAGACGACCCGGGCCCTCGGCATCAAGGGACCGGGCCGCGCCGAGTAGGCAGGCGTTCTACTCCTCCACCAGCAGCTTCTCCCGCAGCTGGGCCAGCGTGCGGGCCAGCAGCCGGGAGACGTGCATCTGGGAGATGCCGACCTCCTGCGCGATCTGCGACTGGGTCATGTTCCCGAAGAAGCGCAGCAGCAGGATCCGCTTCTCGCGCGGCGGCAGGTCCTCCAGCAGCGGCTTGAGGGACTCGCGGTACTCCACACCCTCCAGCGCCTCGTCCTCCGCGCCGAGGGTGTCGGCGACCGCCGGGGACTCGTCGTCGGTGTCGGGGACGTCCAGGGACAGGGTGGAGTACGCGTTCGCGGACTCCAGGCCCTCCAGGACCTCCTCCTCGGAGATGGCCAGCTTCTCGGCCAGCTCGTGGACCGTGGGGGAGCGGCCGTGCAGCTGGGACAGCTCGGCCGTCGCCGTGGTCAGCGCCAGCCGCAGCTCCTGCAGCCGGCGCGGCACGCGGACCGCCCAGCCCTTGTCCCGGAAGTGCCGCTTGATCTCGCCGACGACGGTCGGGGTGGCGTACGTGGAGAACTCCACGCCGCGCTCCGGGTCGAACCGGTCGACGGACTTGATCAGGCCGATCGTGGCGACCTGGGTGAGGTCGTCCAGCGGCTCGCCGCGGTTGCGGAACCGGCGCGCCAGGTGCTCCACGAGCGGCAGGTGCATACGGACCAGCTGATTGCGCAGCTCCGCGTACTCCGCGCTGCCCGCGTTCAGCTTGCGCAGCTCGACGAACCGCGCCCGCGCCCCGCTGCGGTCGTGCGGGTCGTGCGCCGTGACCTGCGCGGCCTCCGTGCCCGGCGCGTCGTCCTCGGCGTACCGTTCGTGCTCGCTCATCGTCCCGCCCGTAGCCCTTCCCCGAGCCCCCGCCTTCGCGCGGCCGGCGGGTGTGACCCCGCCGTGTCCCTGCGAAGGGGCACCCTGCACGGCACCGTCGCCGCCGCCTTGCGCGGAGTCGTCCTCCGGGTGCGGTCTGGCCTGCTCGGGGATGCCGTCGATGCCGTCCGCCATGCGCCGGGAACCGTCCACGGGGCCCTCCCCGGACGTCTCGGCTCCGGCCGTCCAGGGGGCTCCCCCGTCCCCGGTCGGCAGCTCGCGTGTGCCGCGCTCTTCGTCCCGCACCGGACCGTCCCCGTTCCTCACGCCGGCCCGGGGCCCGCGCCGCGCTGTTTGTAGAGGCTGATCGACACGGTCTTGTCCTCGTCGACGGCGGACGAGACCTTGCCCGCCAGGGCCGAAAGCACGGTCCAGGCGAAGGTGTCCCGCGAGGGGGCGTGGCCGTCCGTGGTCGGCGCCGAGACCGTGACTTCCAGCGAGTCGTCGACGAGCCGGAAGACGCAGCTGAGCACGGAGCCGGGCACGGCCTGCTGGAGCAGGATCGCGCAGGCCTCGTCCACGGCGATGCGCAGGTCCTCGATCTCGTCCAGGGTGAAGTCCAAGCGGGCCGCCAGACCGGCCGTGGCCGTCCGCAGCACCGACAGGTAGGCACCCGCAGCCGGAAGCCGGACTTCCACGAAGTCCTGGTTCGCCGCGGGCTCGCCTGCGATCTGGGACACCCTCACCTCCATGGTGGTACAAGCTCTACGGGGCCGAGGGTCGCCCCTCGGGCTAACGCGTACGTGGTTCCGCGGTGACGCTATCGCGCTCCGAACGTTCCTGTCCCTGGGACCCCGACCCCTTGGCGTCACTCACAGTAAAGCTGTGGATACGCTCCGTGTCTAGAGGGTCTGCGGGCCCAAATGGGAAGAGCGCGCGCCGGGTTGACGTACCCAGACGTCAGACGCTCGAACCGTCGTGCGGCCGCGGTCGCAAGCAGTGTCACACGAAAACCCGGCCGGGCGGGAACGCGGGGCGCCGACGTGCTCGAACGCGGGACGCGAGGGCGCTCAGACGAGGACGTGGTCGACGAAGCACCACCGCCAGTCCTCGCCCGGCTCGAAGGTCCGCATCACCGGATGACCGGACGTCTCATGGTGCTCCGTCGCGTGCCGCCCCGGCGAGGAGTCGCAGCAGCCGACGTGGCCACAGGTCAGACAGAGCCGCAGCTGCACCGGATGCGTGCCGTCGCGCAGACACTCCGGGCACGTCTCGTTCAACGCCTCCGGTTCCGGGTGCGGCAGCGCGTCGGCGTGCGTGCACTGTTTCATGATTGCCAGATTACGACGGGTGTGCGGGTGACCGCGCGGAAAGAGGGTGGGGCGAGACCATGGACGTGATGCCGCTGCTGTTGCTGGTGGCGGGAAGTGCGGCGGTGGCGGGAGCCGCGCGGCGCACGCCGGTGCCCGCGCCCCTGTTGCTGGTGGCCGTCGGCCTGGCGGTCTCGTACCTTCCCGGAGTCCCCCACTACGAGCTGGACCCCGAGATCGTGCTGCCCCTGGTGCTGCCCCCGCTGCTGTACAAGGAGGGCACCGAGAGTTCGTACCTCGACCTGCGGGCGCAGAAGCGGCCCGTGGGGCTGCTGTCGATCGGGTACGTGCTCTTCGCGACCTTCGTCGTCGGCTGGGTCGCCTATCTCGTCGTCCCGGGGCTGCCGCTGCCCGCGGCTCTGGTGCTCGGCGCGGTGGTGGCGCCGACGGACGCGGTCGCCGCCGCCGCGATCGCGCGCCGGGTGGGGCTGCCGTCCCGGATCACCACCATCCTCCAGGGCGAGTCCCTGCTCAACGACGCCACCGCGATCACCGCCTACAAGGTGGCCCTCGCCGCCGCCGTCGGGGAGGGCGCCACCTGGGCCGGCGGGATCGGCGAGTTCCTGCGGGCCGCGATCGGCGGTGTCGTCGTCGGACTGGTGCTCATGGTGCCGATCCACTGGCTGCGCACGCATCTCAAGGAGGCGCTGCTGCAGAACACCCTCTCCTTGCTGATCCCGTTCTTCGCCTATGCCGTGGCCGAGCAGTTCCACGGCTCCGGCGTCCTCGCGGTCGTGGTGGTCGCGGTCTACCTCGGGCACCGCGCGTGGGAGGTCGACTTCGCCACCCGGCTCCAGGAGGAGGCGGTGTGGCGCATGGTGGCCTTCCTGCTGGAGTCGGCGGTCTTCGCGCTGATCGGCCTGCAACTGCCGGTGGTGCTGCGGGGCATCCGGGAGTACCAGGGCATCGACGCCCTCTGGTACGCGTTCGCGGTCTTCGCCGTGGTCGTCGTGTCCCGGTTCGTCTGGGTGTATCCGGCGACCTTCCTCCCGCGCCTGCTGTCCCGCCGCGTCCGGGAGCGCGAGGACAATCCCACCTGGCGGGCACCGATCGTGACCTCGTGGGCCGCGATGCGGGGTGTGGTGTCGCTGGCCATCGCCTTCTCCATCCCGCTCACGCTGGACGACGGCAGCCCCTTCCCGCAGCGGAACCTGATCCTCTTCCTGACCTTCGCCACCGTCATCGGCACGCTGGTCGTGCAGGGCCTGACGCTCACGCCGCTGATCCGCCTGCTGAAGTTCCCCGGCCGTGACCGGCAGGCCGAGACGCTCGCCGAGGCCAACGCGCAGGCACAGGCCTCCCGGGCCGCCGAAACCCGCCTGGACGACCTCCTCGCCGACGAGCGCAACGCCCTGCCCCCACCGCTCGCCGACCGGCTGCGCCAGGTCCTGGAGCGCCGCCGCAACTCCGTCTGGGAGCGCCTCGGCCAGACCAACCCGGTCACCGGCGAGTCCGTGGACGACACCTACCGCCGGCTGTCCCGCGAGATGATCAGCGCCGAACGCGAGGTCTTCGTCAAGCTCCGCGACCTGCGCTACATCGACGACGAGATGCTGCGGGCGCTGCTGCGCCGGCTGGACCTGGAGGAGGCGGCGGCGTTCCGGGAGGCGGCGTGAGGCGGCCAGGAAGAGCCGAAGTGTCGCTCAAGCGGTCATCACGGCCGCCACCGTCGTCCCGTCGGCGAAGGCCCCTTCCCCCACAAGGCTGACGAGCGCATAGAGCAACTTGGCGACATACAGCCGTTCCACCACCAGCCCGTGCCGTTCCCCGAAGTCCGCGGCGAAAGCCTCGAGTTCGGGGGACGTGCGCGCGTACCCGCCGAAGTGGAACCGCTCATCGAGCGACCACTCACCCCGCCGGCCGCCGAAGGCGTCCTCCTGCAGCCCCCGTATCCCGGCCTCCAGGAAACCCCCCTTGAGTACGGGCACCCCCAGCGCCCGCTGCCCGGCCCCCAGGCCCGCCGCCAGCCCGGCCAGCGTGCCTCCCGTGCCGCAGGCGACCGCCACCACGTCGGCCCGGTCCCGCAGCTCCTCGCCGAGGGCACGGCAGCCTCGTACGGCCGCCGTGTTGCTGCCGCCCTCCGGCACGACGTACGCGTCCCCGGCGTCGGCCGCCCGCAGGATGCCGGCCAGCGTCCGAGGCTCGGTCTTGCGCCGGTACGTCGCCCGGTCCACGAAGTGCAACCGCATGCCGTCGGCCACGCACCGGGTCAGGGAGGCGTTGAGGGGGCGGTCGGCCAGTTCCTCGCCGCGGACCACGCCGACCGTGGGGAAGCCGAGGAGGCGGCCGGCGGCGGCGGAGGCCCGCAGGTGGTTGGAGTACGCCCCGCCGAAGGTGAGCAGCGCCCGGCCCCCGGCCGCCTCGAGGTTCGGCACCAGCTTGCGCCACTTGTTGCCGATCAGTTCCGGGTGGATCAGGTCGTCCCGTTTGAGGAGCAGGCGCAGACCGCGCCGCTCGAAGCGGTCGTCACGCACCTCCTGGAGGGGCGAGGGGATGCGGGGGTGAAGCGGGGCGGTGCTGGTCACCCCGCCATTGTCGCCCGGAGGCGCCCCCGGGTGAGCGGGGGACGGCGCGGCCGGCCGCGCCGTGAACGCCGCAGGCCCGCGCCCGGCGGCGGCCCGCATCCCCCGTGGCACTACCCCTTCAGGCGCTCGGCGATCCGCTCCCGCATCGACGCCATCGTGAACCCCCGCGGGTCCACCTTCCCCGGCTGCCACTCCCGGTGACCGATGACCGACCGTTCCGTCCAGCCGTGCCGCCGGCACACCGCGGCCGCCGCCCGCTCGATCGCCTCCAGCTGTGCCTCGGGCCAGGGGTCCTCGCCGTCGCCCAGGTTCTCGCACTCGAAGCCGTAGAAGTGCCGGTTGCCGTCGGTGTTCGCCTCGTTGTCCGGCGGCAGCCTCTTCTCGGCGATGACCGCGCGCAGGACCTCGTCGTCGCCGAGGCCGGCGTGGTTGGCGCGGCCGTAGCCGACCAGGTGGACCGTGCCGTCCTTGGTGATCACGCCGTGGCAGAGCGGCCCGGGCAGTGACGGGTGGCCGTCCCGGCAGATCTCCACCGTGCGCGCGCTGCCGCGGGTCACCGTGTGGTGGATCATCACGCCGTGGACGGGGCCCCAGGGGCCCTTGTGGTTGCGGTTGTGGTGCCGCCAGTCGCCGACCTCGACGATCGTGACGCCCTCCGTCTGGAGCGCGTCGAGGAATTCGCTCGCGGACATGGGTGGGGCCATGGCCGACTCCTTCGTGCCGTGCCCGACGGCCGCCGGTCGCGGCCCTCTCGTACCGCTGCTTGTACCGAAACCGGATCTGCCGGACCACCTCGTTCGCACACTGTGCGAGCCGATCCGGACAGGTCGGGCATCGAGGGCAAGGTCCCTCTTTCTGCCCAGTAGTGCGATGATCCATTCCCGCTCTTTCGGGTAATGGTGCGTGCACGTTCCGTGATGAAAGCCTGTGCTGTGAGACCGGTGTGCGATTCGGCACCGGGCATACATGAGAGGGCATTTCCTTATGTCGGTAGGCGAAGAGGTCCGCACGGATCAGGGCAAGCCGCAGCAGTCCCTCGGGACGGCGGCCGCGCGGAACCTGGCCACCACCACCAAGTCCGTCCCGCAGATGCAGGAGATCAGCTCCCGCTGGCTGCTGCGCACGCTCCCCTGGGTGGACGTCCAGGGCGGCACGTACCGGGTGAACCGGCGCCTGACCTACGCCGTCGGCGACGGCCGCATCACCTTCGTGAAGACCGGGGACCAGGTGGAGGTCATCCCGGCCGAACTCTGCGAGCTGCCGGCCCTGCGGTCGTACGAGGACGAGGAGGTGCTGGCGGAGCTGGCCCGGCGCTGCCGCCAGCGCGACTTCGCGCCCGGCGAAGTGATCGCGGACTTCGGCAACCAGACCAACGAGGTGTACCTGCTCGCCCACGGAAGGGTGGAGAAGGTCGGCACGGGTCCGTACGGCGACGACGCCGTCCTCGGAGTCCTCGCCGACGGCGCCTACTTCGGCGACCAGTCGCTGCTCGACCCGGACGCCATCTGGGAGTACACCGTCCGGGCGGACACCGCCACCACGGTGCTGATCCTCAGCCGCCAGGACTTCGAGCAGGTGGCGGAGCGCTCCGACTCGCTGCGGGAGCACCTCGAGCAGGTGCGCGCGATCCCCGCGCAGCGGACCAACAAGTACGGCGAGAAGGAGGTCGAGCTGGCGGCCGGCCACTCCGGCGAGCCCGACATCCCGCACACCTTCGTGGACTACGAGTCCCGGCCCCGCGAGTACGAGCTGAGCATCGCCCAGACCGTGCTGCGCATCCACTCGCGCGTGGCCGACCTCTACAACCAGCCGATGAACCAGACCGAGCAGCAGCTGCGGCTCACGGTCGAGGCGCTCAAGGAGCGCCAGGAGCACGAGCTGGTCAACAACCGGGAGTTCGGTCTCCTCAACAACTGCGAGTACGACCAGCGGATCCAGCCCCACGACGGCGCGCCCGGCCCGGACGACCTGGACGAGCTGCTCAGCCGCCGCCGGGGCACCAAGCTGCTCCTGGCCCACCCGCGCGCCATCGCCGCGATCGGGCGCGAGCTGAACAAGCGGGGTCTGGTCCCGGAGACGGTCGACATCTCCGGCAACCGCATCCCCACCTGGCGCGGTGTGCCGATCTACCCGTGCAACAAGATCCCGATCAGTGAGGCCCGTACGACCTCCATCATCGCCATGCGTACCGGCGAGTCGGAGCAGGGTGTCGTCGGCCTCAGGCAGTCCGGCATCCCGGACGAGATCGAGCCGAGCCTGTCCGTCCGGTTCATGGGCATCAACGAGCAGGCCATCATCAAGTACCTGGTGACGGCGTACTACTCGGCCGCCGTCCTGGTGCCCGACGCGCTCGGTGTGCTGGAGAACGTCGAGATCGGCCGGTGGAGGTGACGTTTCCGCACGTCGCGGCAGTGTCCCCGCCCGCCGCGGTGGGTACACCCTCGGGGTACGCGTCCGGCCGGGCCGGTGGCGCCGGCCCCCGCGGACCTGGCGAGGGGGAGGCATGGCCGAGTCCATGACGGAGACAGAACAGCGCGCCCCCGGCGTACCGCGCCCCGGCACGACGGGAGCGCGGCGGGGGACGGCCGGCGACGGGGCCGCCGGTCCGCTCGCCGGGCACGAGGCGGTGGTGCTGCTGGAGCGCACCCGTGCCCTGGTCGACCCGGAGCTGCGTGCGGCCGTCGAGTCGCTGCCCGGCTCGATGCGCCGGATCGGGCTCTACCACTTCGGCTGGCAGCACGCGGACGGCACCCCGGCGGCGGGCAACGCCGGCAAGGCGATACGGCCCGCGCTCGTCCTCGCCGCGGCCGCCGCGCTCGGCGGCTCCGCGGCCCGGGCGGCGGCCGTCCGGGCCGCAGCGGCGGTCGAACTCGTCCACAACTTCACGCTGTTGCACGACGACGTGATGGACCGGGACACCTCCCGGCGGCACCGGCCCACGGCCTGGACCGTGTTCGGCGACGCCGACGCGATCCTCGCCGGGGACGCCATGCAGGCGCTCGCCCTCCGGCTGCTCGCCGAGGACCCGCACCCGGCCTCCGTCCCGGCCGCGTCCCGGCTCGCGGCGTGTGTCGTGGAGCTGTGCGCCGGCCAGCACACCGACACCCATCTGGAGCGCCGCGACCCGGACGAGGTCACCCTCGACGAAGTACTCGTCATGGCCGAGGCCAAGACCGGCGCGCTGCTGGGCTGCGCCTGCGCCCTCGGCGCGCTGTACGCGGGCGCCGGTCAGGAGGTGGCGGACGCGCTGGACGGCTTCGGCCGGCAGGCGGGGCTCGCCTTCCAGCTGATCGATGACGTCATCGGCATATGGGGGGACTCCCGGCACACCGGCAAGCCGGTCGGCGCGGATCTCGCCGCCCGCAAGAAGTCCCTGCCGGTGGTGGCGGCGCTCACCTCCGGCACCCCGGCGGCCGCCGAACTCGCCGCGCTGTACCGGAAGCCGTACGTCAGGGAGGAGTCGGAGGCGGCCGGGGAGATCGCCCGCACGGCACAGTGCGTGGAGCGGGCCGGTGGCCGGGACTGGGTGCAGGCCGAGGCCGCCGACCGGATGGCCCGCGCCGTGCAGGAGCTGGCCCGCGCGGTCCCCGAGCCCGAGGCGGCGGGCAGCCTGCTCGCGCTCGCGGAGTTCGTGACCCGGCGCAGTGGTTGAGCGCTGCCGGTACCGGCAGCCCGGAAGAACCCCGGAGTCCCCGGGCCCGTGCGGCTCCTGACCCCGCACGGCCACCGGGGACTCCGGCCAGGAGGGCCCCGCGCATCCCCACGGTGCGCGGGGCCCTTTGCCGTGTGCCTCGAAAACCCCTTGCGCTCACCGCCGTTGAAGCACTACAAATGAAGCACTACAGGCGGAGTGGTCAACCGGCCGCTCCGCACCTCTACACCTAGGGATCAGCTTGCGAAAGCTCACGTACTTCATCGCCTGCTCGCTCGACGGCTTCATCGGCGACGAGCACGGCGACGCCTCGGCGATGTTCCGCTTCCTGGACGCGGAGTACCTCGACTTCCTCAAGACGGAGTACCCCGAGACCCTGCCCACCCCCGGCCGCGCACAGTTCGGCATCGACGGTGCGGAGAACAAGCGGTTCGACACGATCATCCAGGGCCGGGCCAGCTACGACCTGGCCCTCAAGGACGGCGTCACCAGCCCCTTCGGCCACCTGCGTGAATACGTCGCCTCCCGCACGCTGGGCGCGTCCCCCGACCCGAACGTCGAGATCATCGCCGACGACCTGGCCGGCCGGGTCCGGGCGCTGAAGGCCGAGGAGGGCGGGCTGGGCATCTACCTGTGCGGCGGTGCACGCGTCGCCGGAGAACTGCTCGACGAGATCGACGAACTCGTCATCAAGTCCTACCCGATCGTCTACGGCACGGGCATGCCGATGTTCGCCGCGGGACTCGACATCAAGGAGTTCACCCTCGACGGGGTGCGCACCTTCACGAACGGCGTCACCGTGCGGACGTACGCGAGGAAGCGCTGAGCGTGCCGGCGGGCGCCGGGAAGCACGGAGTCCCCGGCCGCTCTACCCTGGGGGCATGGCCAGGGACGAATCCGTCTGTCCCGTCTGCGGACAGCCCGTAGAAACCATTGTCGGGCGGCACAAGACGCTGGGCGCCTGGGTGCCGGTCTGGGGCCCCGGCCCGTGCCGCAACCCCGACTGCTCCGCGCACGCCGCCCCCGCCGTCCCCGCCGCGCCGCCCGTCCCGCCCGCCGAAAGCGCCGCCCCTGCCGGACCGCGGCAGCCCGAGGAGCCCTCCGGGCGGTGAGGCCGGCCGTGTCGAGAAAGCGCCGCCCGCGGACGCGCCTCGTCCGGCCGACGCCTTAGCGTGGGCGCATGCCGAAACTGCCCCGCATCTTCCATGTCACCGAGCGCTCCTTGTGGGAGGCGGCGCGCGACCACGGCGCCTACGAGGTGTCGACGCGTGGCCGCACCCTTCAGGAGGAGGGCTTCATCCACTTCTCCACCCGCGAGCAGCTCCCGCGCATCGCGGACCTCCTCTACGGCGACTACGACGGCCCGGACGAGCTGGTCGTGCTGGTCGTCGACCCGGCCCGGGTCGGGGTCCCGGTGAAGTACGAGGCCGTGCGGCCGGGCGGGGAGGAGTTCCCGCACGTGTACGGGCCGGTGCCGGCCGACGCCGTGGTGGACGTGGAGCCCTGGGGGTGAGCCGGCCGGGGGGCACGCGCCGCCGGTGGTGGCGGTGGGTGGTGACGGCGTGGGCGGTGGCCGTGGCCGGCGGCGGAGCACTCACGCTCGAACTCCAGGAGGAGACCCCGCCGAAGGGCCCGTACGGCTGGGAGAGCGGGGACGGCTCGTCGCCCGCGCCGCACGGGAGCGGCGGGTGGCAGCCGCTGGACGACGGCGGCTGCTCGCCGGAGACCTCGGCCGGCCCTCGGGGCGCAGCCGACGCCCCGGTCCCGTGCGTCTATGTGTCGGCGCTGCCCTGACCGGCGCCCGGCAGCCCGCCCGTCCACGGGTCCCGGCCGGTCAGGCAGTACGTGCCGCCGGCCGGATCCCGCAGCACCGTCCAGTGGGCGCCCTGGCGTACGAGGGCGGCCCCCAGCTCCTCGTGCCGCGCGCGGACCGCGGCGACGTCCGCGCAGGCCAGGTCGAGATGGGCGGAGGCCGGCCGCTCCGCGTCGAGCCGCTGGAGCAGCAGCCGCACGGGAAGGCCGGCCGGCGGCCTCAGCACCGTGAACTCCGGCCGCGAGCCCGCCTGGCGCTCCCAGCCGGTGAGCCCGGCCCAGAAGGCGGTCTCGGTGTCGTACGCGGACGGCGGGATGTCGAGGCACACCTGGTCCAGGCGGCTGCCCGCCACCACCGGCGGCCGTACCGTCTCCCCGTGCCAGGGCACGGCGCAGAACAACTGGCCCGCGGGAGAGCGCAGTACGGCCCAGTCGTCATGGTCCGCCACAAGGTCCGCGCCGAGTTCGCGGGCGGCCCCGATCAACTCCCGGACGTCCTCGGCGCAGAGATCGACATGGGCGCCGCCGTCTCCCTCGGCGACACCCTGGAGCTTCACGCACGCGTCCGCCCCGTCCGCCCCCTCGGCCTCGGCGGGCAGCAGCGTCAGGAACTCGCCCCGGTCGCCCCGGGGTTCGGACAGCCGGGTGCCGGTGACGGCCGTCCAGAAGGCACGCGCCTGATCCAGGCGGGCGGCGGGCCGGTCGACGAAGGCGCACGTCCAGCGAATGATCATGCGGGGGAGTGTAGGCGCGAAGTCCCCTGGCCCCGGAGTGAATTCACCGCGCGGGCCGCTGGAGGAAGCGCAGCTGGTTCCCGGCGGGGTCCCGGAAGGCGCAGTCGCGCACTCCGTACGGCTGGTCCGTCGGCTCCTGCAGCACGTCCGCCCCGGACTCCCGCACCCGCTCGAACAGCGCGTCGCAGTCCTCGGTGGTGAAGATGACCCCGCGCAGCATGCCCTTGGCGAGCAGTTCGGCCATCGCCTGCCGGTCGGCGGGGGAGGCGTCCGGGTTCGCACCGGGCGGTTCCAGCACGATCTCCACGTCCGGCTGCAGCGGCGAGCCCAGGGTCACCCACCGCATGTTCTCGAAGCCCACGTCGTTGCGGACCTCCAGTCCGAGCACATCACGGTAGAAGGCCAGTGCCTTGTCGTGGTCGTCCACCGCGATGAAGCACTGCTTGAGTTTCACGTCCATGGGGTCACGCTAGGCCTCTTCGGGCCGAGGCGCGCGGGACCTCAGAAGGGCCGGCGGCGGGGGCGGGTGAACGTACGGGCCACGCAGGACGGGATCACCGCGCTCGCCTCGTGGTCGCGGGCCCGGTAGGCGCTCGGCGTCTCGCCGACCAGCTCGGTGAAGCGGGAGCTGAAGGAGCCGAGCGAGGAACAGCCGACGGCGAGGCACACCTCGGTCACGGTGAGATCGCCCCGGCGCAGCAGTGCCTTGGCCCGCTCGATCCGGCGGGTCATCAGGTAGTTGTACGGCGTCTCACCGAAGGCCTTGCGGAAAGTGCGCTGGAAGTGACCGGGGGACATCAGCGCGTCACGGGCCAGCTCCGTCATGTCGAGCGGCTCGGCGTACTCGCGGTCCATGCGATCACGCACGCGGCGCAGCCGTCTGAGGTCCTCCAGGGCGGTCACCCCCTCAGCTTCGCACAGGAGCACATGACGGAGTCCCGGCGGCGATCGGGAGCGGGTGTCCTGCGGACTGTGTGCGGACCGCCGTCCCGCGCGGGGGCGGAGGCGGCATGTTCACGGGGTGCACCGACCGCCGGTGATCTCCAGAGCCTGCCGCGCTGGCGATCGGGACGAAGCGGGATGATCGAGGCGCGAGAGACTAGCCTCGGGTCATGGTGACGCGCACCCGGCTGTATCACGACGGCACTCTCGCCCTGGAGGACTTTCCCGTCAGTGACGTCGCCGCGCATCTCGCCGATCCGGCGTCGGTCCTGTGGCTGGACCTGTACCGACCCGGGACCGCCGAGTTCACCATGCTCGGCCAGGAGTTCGGCATCCACGAACTGGCTCTGGAGGATGCCGCACAGCGTGGGCAGCGGCCGAAACTCGACCGCTATCGCACCCACGAGTTCCTCAGTGCCTATGCCGTGACCGTCAGCCCGGACGGTGCGGAACTGACGTACAGCGAGATCGCCGTATTCCTCACCGGCCAGGCCATGATCACCGTCCGCAAGGACGACGGTCTCGACATCGAGGACGTCGTCGCCCGCTGGGACGAGAGCCCGGACCTGACCGGCCATGGCGTCGGATTCCTGCTGCACGGCCTGCTCGACCATCTCGTGGACGGTCACTTCGCCGCGGTCCAGCAGCTCGACGACGGCATCGAGGAGCTGGAGGGTCTGCTCTTCGCGGCCGGGCGCCGTGAGATCGAAGCCGTGCAACGCCGGGCTTTCGCGCTGCGTAAATCGCTCGTCCAGTTGCGCCGCGTCGTGCTCCCGATGCGGGAGGTGGTCAACACCCTCATGCGCCCCGGCCTGCACGTGATCACCGACCCTCTCGTCCCGTATTACCAGGACGTCTACGACCACGTGCTGCGTGCTACCGAATGGACGGAATCACTGCGGGACCTGGTGGCCTCGGTCATGGAGACCAACCTCTCGGTCCAGGCCAACAGCATGAACCTGATCATGAAGAAGGTGACGAGCTGGGCCGCGATCATCGCCGTACCCACCGCGATCACCGGCTACTACGGCCAGAATCTCCCCTACCCCGGTTTCGGCCGTCAGTCCGGATTCATCACCTCGGCAGCCGTCATCGTGTTCCTGTCCGCACTGCTGTATGCGACGTTCAAGCGCAAGGACTGGCTCTGACCGGCCCGGTGCCGGGCACCGGCGACCTGGTTCCGAAGGCGGGAAAATACCTGGTCACGCCCGGCTTCTCGGGCCGGTGAGCGGAGTAGTGTGAAGACACCGGGAGTTCTTCGCGTACCGGCTCCGCTGCGGGTGCCGTTTCCGGTGATCGACAACGCCGGGCCGTACCCACGAGCCCGGGGACAGGTCCGCGCCATGCCCGTGACCATCGCCCGTACGACATCGAGCAGGCGCGCGCCGCCGCCGTTGGCCAGGCTGTCCCTGACGCCCGCGCCGGGCGGGCTGGACGGCATGTGGTGGCCGCGCTCCCGCGCCCTCACCCGTGAGCTGCCCACCCTGACGGCCGCACTGGTCGGACACTGGGGCCGCATCACAGGTGTCACCGTGCACCCGGCCTACTGGCCCGTCATCCCGCAGTGGGTGTCCGTCGCCGGGCGCACGGTGCATGTGGGCTGGTCCACCGAGGAGCAGGATCCGCACAGACTGACCCTTTTCTCCACCGATGGCCGCCGGGACGTGCTGGTGATTCCGCCGGAAACCGGTGCGGATGCCGCCGCGCAGCTGATGGCGGGCGACGGCGTCGATGCCCCGGCCCGGAAGGAAGCAGCAGACAGGATCGATGCCCGGACCAGGGAAGAAGCGGGGGAGACCGACGGCGGAGCGGGCCGGCCGTCGTCCCTGCCCCGGCCCATCGGCCCGAACAGGGCCTTTGCCCGCCGGACGGCGGAGGTGAGAGAACCATGACCGTCATCGCCGTGGCCGTGCTGCTCCTTCTGATCGCTGTCGGAGTCGTTCTGATCCACCAGCTCAACGCTCAGCACGACGAACGGATCGCTGCCTTCCACTACAGCGATGTTCTGCCGGGGATCGGGCGTCGGCCCCGGAGGCACCGTCGGTCGGCGGTGGGCGCGACGGTTCCGACGCGCCCCACCGCGACGGCGACCGCGGATGACATCGACTTCGCCCCGACCGTGGGCAGTAGGGAAAGGCGTGTCATGGCGATATTGCGAGACCGGAAGGCGTACCGCGAGAGGATCATGCAGGCTCTGTACCAAGCCGCCGAAGGCAATCGCCTCTTGGGCGTCGAGGGGGCGAAGCTCCGCACCGACCTCGGTATCCCCGAGCAGGACATGGCCGCTGCCTGTATGTACCTGGCAGGTGAAGGCTGGGTCGTCGTGGACTGGGGGAGGGGCAACACGCCCGCGATGATCACACTGACGCACCAGGGGATCCGGCAGATGGAGACAGCAGAGGAAGGGCGTGGCTGAGCCGCCGCGTCGGGTTCTCGGACCGAAGTAAACCTTCGCAAGGATTGGTAATGCCGGATTGATCCCGTCGGCGTAATGTGGAAAGCGGGTCGGCGCACGCTCACGTGCAATGACCCGGAAGGGCGGCTCCGGCGGGTATACGCCGGAGCCGTTGCCGCACCACGCTCTGCGGTCGCACTGCTCTCTGCGGACGGGCGGACACCATGGCCGACTCAGACACCCCCGACCTCCCCAGGCTTCTGCCGGACGCCGTCCACCGGTCGGTGAAACCCGGGACGGCCCTGCTGAGGCTGGAGACCACACACGCACGCGAGGGAATCCTGGACGGCGCGTGGTGGCCGCGGTCCCGGGACATCGGAGTCGAGCTGCCCTCGCTGATCTACGCGTTGACCGAGCACCTCGGACCTGTCACCCGGGTCGGTCTGGACGGCAGTGCCTGGGGCGAACTGCCGACCCGGGTGTTGGTCGACGGCCGAGTCGTCCACATCGATTCCTTCCCGGTCGGTGACGACACCGTCCTCATCACCCGGGGCGACCGGGACCATTTCTCCCTGATGCTGGTCCCTCCGGACACGTCGCCCGACGCGGCACGCGCCGCGATGGCCAGGGCCGTACGGGCCGACAACGTCACCGAGGCCAAACAGATCCTCATCGATACGGGCAGCGGCACGCCGCCTGCGCCGGCCTGAAACCTCCGTCGCGGATCCACTCCCGTCGGCCTGGACGCTAGATGCGGGCGAACTTCTCCGTCTGCTGGGCGAATTCCCGGGCTATGGCGGCGCTGACCGTGGGCTTGGTGTCGCTGATCGTGTCCAGATAGTCGTCCGTGGTGGGGGCGGCCCGGTTTCCGGTGTCGAAGGTGCGCTCGAACTGGGCCTGGGAGACGGCGCGCGCCGCGTGGGCGATGTCGGCGGGGGTGAACCCCTCGCTGGCGGACGCGAGTGCCGCGCTGTCGGCCCGCGCGCCCGCTCGGGCCAGGTAGCTCTCCCACAGCGCGGTCCTGGCGGTGTGGTCGGGAGGGCCGATCGGCAGCACGTAGTCGAAGCGGCCGTGTCGCAGGAACGCGGAGTCGAGCGTGGTCACGTTGTTCGTGGCGCAGACGAGCAGCCGTCCGTCCTGGCTTCGGAACCGGACGATCGCCTTGAGCAGTTCGTTGACGACGCCGACAGCGGTCGCGTCCGCGCCGCCGCGTTCGCCGGCGATCTCCTCGACCTCGTCGATGAAGACGAGGACGTGGTCGAGCCGGGCGATCTCGTCGAAGCGCCGGTTCAGCCCGGTCGCCAGGCCGTACTCGGCGGCCAGACGGGCGGGGAACAGTTCGAGGAAGGGCCATCCCAGGCGGCTGGCGATCGCGTGCGCGAACGTGCTCTTGCCGGTCCCGGGCGGGCCGAACAGCATCACCGCCCGTGGTAGTTCCACTCCGTGCTGGGCGGCCAGTTCGGGATGGGCCAGCGGCAGGACCAGGCGCCGCTCGATGAGCTGCTTCTCCCGTTGCATGCCCGCGACCTTCTGCCACAGTCCCCCCGGCGGCAGCTCCGCTCCGAGCGAGGACAGCGTGCCGGCCGACTGCGGGGTCACCGGCCCGCGCTTTTCGAAGAAGACCAGCCCGGGGCGGGCGCCGAAGTCGCAGTTGCGCAGGGCGGTGGCACCGGTCTCGCCCTCCGGCAGGACGGCGTGCACCGCTCGGACGCCGGCGGCGAAGAGCCGTTGCTCAAGGGCGTTGATCAGGGCACTGCCCAACCCGCGCTGCCGCCAGCCGGGCGCCATGCAGATGCGCAGGATCCATGCCCGTTCGCCCTCCACCCTGCTCACCGCGGCGCCGATCAGCACGTCGTCGGCCGTGGCCACCACGGCCGGGTGGCGGGTCTGGAGGGCCGTCACGGCGTCCGAGAGCGGGAAGAGCGGCGGCTCCTCGGTCGTGCCGCTCTCCATGTCGACACGGATCAGCGCTTCGAGATCGTCCTGGGTGTAGTCCCTGACCCGCCAACCCGTCATGATCAGCTCCGCGTGTTCGGCCGTACTCCCATCATCGGCCGATGTCCGGGGGGTGCGCGCGACAGACGTCGGCCACGAGTCCGCCCTGGTGGCAACGGATCGCTCGCCCGCACCATCACCGCGGTACACGGTGCTGGTGCGGGCCGTAGTCGGGTCATGCTGCGGTGCCCGGCGCGTTGCCGGCCGGGCTGAGGCCGCGCGACGTGCCGTCGGTCTTCAGCGCGAGGCGCGGCCGGGTGGGGAGACGACGCCGCATTCGGTGAAGCGGCTGTCCCTACCGGCGGGAGCGGGCGGAGGGCGCCGGGGCACGTCGTGTCGCCGCTGCCGCGATGGCTCGCGTGCCCTGGACCAGCACTCCTTGACTGTGGGACGTGTTCCTCGTGTTCCGTTCAGCCCGTCGCTCCCCATCAGTCCGCCGGGCGTCGGCGAGGAGTATCCTGGTGATTACCGAGAGCATCTCGTACACCGGTTTCCATGCCGGGTCGTTCTCGGCGATTCATGACAACCGGGCCGGCCGTGACCGGCCCGGGGTTGGGTCCGCATCATGATCGCGACCATTCCGTTGACGCCCGCGGTCGAGGACCGGACCCCTTCTTCGTCGCCGCCCCGACTCGTGCTGGCACCCGCCGACACCGCTCCGGCCCTGATCGACGGTGCATGGTGGCCCCGCTCCCGCGACCTGAAGGCGGAGCTTCCGGCGCTCATCGAGGTCCTCGACCCGCTGTGGGGGCGGATCACCCGGGTAACGGTGAACCCCACGTTCTGGCCGGTCGTCCCGCGAAAGGTGCCAGTTCGCGGGCACGTGGTGCACGTCGGCTGGTTCGATGCCGAGCAAGACCCGCACAAACTGCTGTTGCTCTCCTACACCGTCGGCCGCTGGGACCTGCTGGTGATCCCACCGGAGACGGAGCCGGCCACCGCGGCCCGGCTCATGGCCACGGCCACCGACCCGTCGCGGAGCCTCACGGCGACCGGCCTGATCCATGAGGCCGGACGTTTCCGGGCCGCGGCAGAGGCGGCGGCCGACTCGGACTCGCTCCGGGAGGCGGTCTGGGACTCCGAAGGCGGACATGACGCCCGCCACCCGGCCTCGCGTACTCCTGACGGATCGGTCATCGGCCGCGTGCCCACCCCGGCGGCAGGAGTGTGAGAGAAGTGAACCCGACCCAAGGAGGATCGCGGAGCCGGCTCCGCCGGTAGGGAGTTGGCGGGCAGCGGCGGGAGTGGAACGGTCAGCGTGCCGTGGGCCATGTCCATGGTGGTGTGCGGCTGTCGGCTCACTCCAGGAGGGCGAGGTGGTCGGCGGCGCCCCCGCGCCACTCGATCAGGAAGAGGGTCGCGTCGTCGCTGGTGCGGCCGCCCCGTTGCTGCTTCAGAGCGTGGGAGAGTGCGCGCACCACCGCGCGTACCCCCTTTTCCGTGTGTTCGATGCGGTTGACCCAGTGGATGAGTTGCTCCTCGCCGAACTGCTCTTCACCGGCTTTGTGTTCCTCGATCAGGCCGTCGGTGAAGCACAGCACCCGGTCGCCGTGTCGGAGCACCTGCTCGCTGATCTGGGGCTCTTCACCGCCGAAGCCGACCGGCAAGGTGGTCGGGCCTGTCAGTTGCCGCACGACCTGGTGGTTGCGGATCAGCAGCGGTGCGGGATGGCCCGCGTTGACCCACTGCAGATGGCCCGTTGCGATGTTCAGACGCATCATCTGCGCGGTGACGAAGTGGTCGGGCCCGAACTGGTCGGCGATGGCCCGGTCCATGAACGCATAGATCTCGGACAGGCCGATGTCGGCACGTCTGGCGTGCCGGTAGGCCCCGACGGCCACGGTAGCCATCGTGGCGGCGTCCAGGCCGTGGCCCATCGCATCGACGATGGCCAGGTGCAGGATGTCCTCGTTGAGGGCGTAGTCGAAGCTGTCGCCTGCGACGCTGTAGGCGGGCTCCAGGATTCCGGCTACTGCTGCCTGCGGGACGGACATCGCCAGCGGCGGCAGCAGGGACCACTGGATCTCGGCGGCCACGCTCATCGGTTCGCGGCGCCGGGCGAGGAAGAACTGGTCGGTGTAGCTGTGCTTGGTGACCAGCATGTCGGCCACCAGACCGGCGAGCCTGCGCAGTAGCCGCCGGTCGTCGTCGTCGACGGCGTCCAGGGTGAGGCCCATCACTCCCACCTGGTCGCTGCCGTCCAGCAGCGGTAGGTACATCCGGACGCCGTCGGGCTGCGGCACCTCGACAGTGGTCGCCTGCAGGAAGGCGGTGCCGGCGGGAGAGTCGCCGATCGGCTCGGGCTCGCCGACCGTCAGCCGCCGACCCGGCAGCGGCACCAGCACCAGCTGGCCGTAGTCCTGCAGCAGGATCGAGACGTCGCGGCCACCGACCCTGGCCACCTCTTCCGCGATCAGCGGGGCGATCAGCTGCGGCGGCATCTCGTGTGCCCGGTCCAGCAGCACCCCCAGCAGCCGCTCACCGAACCCTTCCGAACGGTCCGTCATGCCGTTGCCCGGTCGCCGCTCACCTTGTGCCATGGCCGCGCTCTCGCACCGGTGCCCTCGAAGTCTCGGTCACCATGGTCCCGCTGACCTCGGGCCGCGGATGCGGCCCCCGACCCGACGCGCTCGGGGCCCCTCGGCGGTCACGGCCGATCCGCTCGACCCTCTCAACTGATCCGTACACACGGGCTCCCGACACGACCGTGATCGACCCTTCCAGAGTGACGCGGCCGACCAACCCGAAGTGCCCATTACGCCAAGACGTGGCATGTCACACGTGATCAGGACGGATGGCTTTCAACCCCGTTGTCGCCGTGAGACCGGTCGGCCTGAGCCGCGCCACTCGATCAGCAGCAGGAGCGTCGCGTCGTCCGTCGTGATCCCGCCTCCGCCGTCATCCGCCGCTCGAACGTCTTGTGGGGTCCGTGGCGGCTGCCGGCCTGCCCGCGCCCCGGGTCACTGCCCTGCGGGGCCCGACCCGATCACCAGTAGTGGCGTCGACCGGCGACGGCGTGTCCCATCGCGCCGAGGATCCACAGGATGGCTCCGATGACCGCCAGGATGATCCCGATGGTCCACAGGATGGATATGCCGGTGAGGAAGCCGACGACGAGCAGAATGATGCCCAGGATGATCATGATCTCTCCTTCGGGGAGTGGTTCCGGTTCCCCTTCGAACTGCGATTCGCGGGGGCCTTGGGACGGGAACGGCCGGTTTGCTCCTCACTCCACGCGGTGTGCTCTGTGGCGGGTGACCTGCAGGTGGACCTCGGTGGGCATGTCAGGGAGGCCGGTGGACCGACGGGCGGTGCTGAGCGGGCCTCCGCAGAGGGCACCGAGGGTGGCGCCGGGCGCGCCCTCAGGGGTGAGGGCGAGCCGGACGCGGGTGCGGGCGTGGGCTGGTCGGCCGGTGATGTCTACGGCCGCGTGGTCGACACCTGGCAGGGCACCGGCCTCGGCCGCGATCGCGTCGCTGAGTGCGCGGTCGCGCAGTTCGACGCCCTCCTGCGGTGGGGTGCCGCCGACGGGCAGGGAGCCGGGGCGGCGTCGGCTCAGCTGGGCGAGCAGCCACCACAGGGCGAGCAGGGCGGTGAGGGCGAGGGCGGCGATGACCGCGGGCCACCACCACCAGCCCTGGCCGCTCCAGCGTGCCCGGTCGGCGGAGCCGAGCAGGACGTCGTCCGGGGCGGTCAGGGGCCAGCCGGCGGGCGGGACCAGATCGTGCCGCCGGTAGAGGTCGAGCCCGGCGAAGAGGATCAGCAGTCCGCCGCCGAGCAGAACCAGTCCTGCGAGGGCCAGCAGACTGCGGTTGAGTGCGGATCGCGGCGTCATGGTGCGGGCTCCCGGTGGTGCGGTTGTCGGTCAGTCGGTGCGTTGCCGCACCCGTACGACGATGCGGGGGTCACGAGCGAGGGCCAGCTGGTCGCGTTCCTCGTCGAGAACGGCGGTGAGGTCGTCCTTCACCTGCTGGAGGTCGCGGAAGCGGACGTCCGCGCGGGCTCTGATGCGGTGGCGGCGCACCCGGACGCGCGCCGAGGCGACTCCGGGGACACGCATCGCGGCGTCACGCAGCAGACCGGCGGCGCCGTCACGGTCCAGGAAGGCCCGCAGTCGGGGGTAGCCGGCGGGGGAGCGCAGGGGCAGCCGGCGGCGCTGACCGGGCGTGAGGGCCAGGACGATCAGCCAGACGCCGACGGCGGCGGCCACGGCGGCTCCCGTCAGCATCCACACGTCGTCCACCGGGCGGGTGGCCAGTTCGTCGGCGAGATGCCGTCGCCAGGCCGCCGCCGGACGTCCCGCCCGTACGGCGATGACGTCGACCAGCGCCGCGACCGCGGCCACGAGGATCACCGCGGCGACCAGCGCCGCCGGGATGCGACGCGCGGACCACTTGCGGTGGGTTCGGTGCCCTCTGTCGCCCTCACCGGGTGGGAGGTCCGAGGTGGACACGCCGCGCTCGGGCGGGTCGGGCTCCTTCGTCAGCGGCACGGCGCCACGGTGCGCGGACGATGCGGAGTCGCGGCCCGGAGGACCGGGATCGGGTGTCATCGCGATCGCCCTTCCTCCACGGCGTGCCCGGCGACCCGGGCCGCGTGGCCGCTCACTGGACCCGCCCCCGGCTCGCGTCGGCGACGGTCACCAGCCGCCGGACGGTGAGGAGGACCTGTCCCACCCGCAGGCCGGTCAGCTGGGCGACCCGTTCGGCGACGTCCTGCTGGATCCGCTGGCAGACACGGGGGATGTCGGTGGGGTAGGGCAGGTCCATGGTCAGATGCAGGCGTACCGATCCGGTACGGACGGCGGCGGAGGCACTCGGCGCCGGCGGTCCGCCGCGGTCGGGCGGTACGGCGGCGTGCCGGGACTGGGACGTGCGTGCGGCCTGGGTGGCGATACGGGCGACGACCCGGTCCGGGATGACGGTGGCGCCCCGCTCGGCCGGGGGTGGCAGCCCGGCGGCCGGCGCGGGCGGGCTCGAGCCCTCGCCCGGGGGAGCGGGCCGGGTCTTCACCGCTGCCTCCGTGTACGGAGGTCGAGGTCGCCCTGTACGACGAGGCCGACGATCAGCCCCGCCGCGCCCAGGACCAGCACCAGCAGAAATGCCCAGAAGCCGCCGAAGTAGCCGGCGAAGCCGAGGGCCATGCCGGCCGCGAGGCCCGTCATTGCTGCGTTCATCTCGCACTCACCCGTCTCGCGCAGGTGCGTCACCGTGCGCGCGATCATCCGCGCCCGCTCAGGGCGCGGCGGCGGATCACCTCACGCGGCCCTCGTCCGGTTCGGCCTCTTCCTCCTCGTCGGGCAGGTGGACGTCGTCGACGGCGATGTTCACCTCGACGACCTCCAGGCCCGTCATCCGCTCCACGGCGCTGATCACATTGGTGCGCACGCCGCCGGCGACGTCGACGATGGAGACGCCGTACTCGACGACGACGTCCAGGTCCACGGCGGCCTGACGCTCGCCGACCTCGACCTTCACTCCCCGCGTGACGGCCCCGCCTCCGCCTCCGGGGACGCGTTCCCGCATGGCGCCGAAGGCGCGGGCCATCCCCGCTCCCAGGCTGTAGATGCCCGGTACCTCGCGGGCGGCCATGCCCGCGATCTTGGCCACCACACCGTCCGCGATGGTGGTCTTCCCCCGTGTCTCGGCCGGAGCCCCGGCCCCGGTGCGGCCCTTGAGCGCGCTCACGCCCGCCTCGGGCCGGTTGCCCCCGCCGACGCTGGTGATGTTGTCCGTCATGGCGGTCGCCTCGATCGGTCGCTCGGACACCGGTGCGGTGCCCTTCGAAAGGTTGGACACATCGGGCGCCGCATTCCTCACATGCATGGAATGTGATGTGCGTCACATGCGGCCCGTCGGGTACACGGACGGTCCCAGCCTTGTGGGGTGCCATGATCGAAAGCGCTGTCTCACCATCGCCGGACCGCGACCTGAGGGGACGTGACCTGCCGGACGGCTTGCTGGCTGTACGGGCGGCCGAGGGGGACGAGGACTCCTTCGCCGTTCTCGTCCAGCGGCACGGCCGACCCCTCCTCGCCCTGGCCCGCTGCATGCTCGGCAACCCCCAGGACGCCGAGGAGGCGGTTCAGGACGCCTTCGTCAGCGCCTGGCGGCGACTGCCGGAATACCGCCACAGCGCGGAGTTCCGTACCTGGATGTACCGGATCACCGTCAACCGCTGTCTGACCATGCGCCGTCGCCGGCCGCCGCCCCTCTCGCTGGACGCCGTCGCCGAGCCCGCGGCGAAAGACGCCTGGAGCCAGCCCGCCCGGTCCGCCGAGCAGGAGGCGGCGACCGCCGCCCTGTCCCGCGCACTCGGCGATCTGGACGCCGGGCAGCGACTCTGCTGGATCCTGCGGGAGGTGCAGGGCCTGTCCTACAAGGAGATCTCCCATGTGACGCGGGCCAGCGAACAGACGGTGCGCGGCAGACTGTTCAGGGCACGCCGATCCTTGCAGGAGGCGATGGGCCCATGGCGCTAGACGACCCGCACGCGCGGCCTTCCGAACCTCTCGGGTCCGACGGGACCGGTTCCGAGCGGGACGCCACCGACGTCCCCCCGTTCGCAGGTGACGAGGTGCTGCCCTGCGGCCGGCTGCTCAGCCGGGTCTGGGAACAGGCCCGGGACACGGCGCCGGACGCGGACCCGCACACCCTCTCCTGCCCTCACTGCCGCGAGGCCGCCGAGGGACTGGCCGCGGTGAACGCGGCCACCCGAGCGCTGCGCGCCGAGGACACGCCCGGCCTCCATGCACTCGCCGGCCGTGTCATGAACATCGTCAGGGCAGAGGTACGGCTCGGGCGGCTGCTGCCCCTGGCCGACCCGGACCGGGAGTTGCGGATCGCCGAGAGCGCCGCGGCGAAGATACTCCGGCAGGCCGCGGACACGGTTCCCGGTGCCAGGGCCGCGACCTGCCGGCTCGTACGCGTGGGTGAAGGCACCGACGTCCGGGTGGCCATGACCCTGGCCGCCGCCCTTGACCGCCCGCTGCCCGACCGGGTCCACCAGGTGCGCCGATCGATCCTCCACTCGGCCGGACAGGACCTGGGCCTCGCCGTGACGGCCGTCGACATCACCGTGGTCGACGTCCTGGAGCCGGAACCGCCCCTCCGTTTCGGCCTCACGCCCGCCGGCGGTGCGTGATGACCGTCATCCGCACGACCACGCTTCTCGGCGCCGCGGTCGAGGCGGCCCTCGCGGTTCCCGGGGTGGCGGGCCTGCAACCCCGTTTCTCCCATCGCCTGGCGGCAGCCGCCGCGAGCACCCGGACGGACGCCACGCCGCACCGCGCGCCCGAGGCGGGCATCCGCGCCGGCCGGTCGCCGGACGGTTCGGGATGGCACATCGAGGTGCGCTGCGTCCTGTCCGAGGGTTGGCGGGCGCTGGACGTGGCCCAGAACGTCCACGACCGGGTGGGGGCCGCCGTCACCTCCGGCCTCGCCGCCCTCGATGCCGTGGAGCGGGTCACCGTCGAGGTCACCGTGACCAGTATCGCCACCCGGCACGACGTGGCGTGAGTCCGGTCGCGCGCTTCGGGCGGCTCGGCCAGGAAGCCGTGGAGGCGTACGACGAGACGGTGATGCCGCCGGACACCCCATCTGCGGCCGGGCGAAGAAGACCGCACCCGGACCGCCATGGACGCCGTGCTCGGCGGCCTGCGGACCGGGTGCGGAAAGGGAGACACTGCAACTAAAGAAATCGCAGGTCAGAGGGCGTAAAAGGGGATCACGCCTTCTTGGTCTCCCAGAAGATCTTGTCGATCTGGGCGATGTAGTCCAGTGCCTTCTGGCCCGTCGCCGGGTCGGTGGACGCCTTGGCGGCCGAGAGGGCCTTCAGGGTGTCGTTGACCAGCTGGTGCAGCTCCGGGTACTTCTCGAAGTGCGGGGGCTTGAAGTAGTCGCTCCAGAGCACGGAGACGTGGTGCTTCGCCAGCTCCGCGCGCTGCTCCTTGATGACGGTGGCGCGCGCCTGGAAGTGGGGGTCGTCGTTGCCGGCCATCTTTTCCTGGACGGCCTTCACCGACTCCGCCTCGATGCGGGCCTGGGCCGGGTCGTACACGCCGCAGGGCAGGTCGCAGTGGGCGCTGACCTTGACCTTGGGGGCAAACAGGCGGGAAAGCATGGAGCATTCCTTCCTCGTGATCGTCTTCTCAGGTGCGACATTACTCCCTGAGGAAGGCGATTTCTCGGGTGCCCCCTAGGGCTTAGGACAAAAGTCCAGGGTGAGACTGAGACTGGTGGAGGAACGGACCGGGGAGGTGCCGGTGATGCCGGAGCTGTCGCAGGAGACCGAACGGGGGAGGGCCGTGGCGCCCTTGGGGGTGGCCGAGGTGACCGGCCCGTCCATGGTGCCCACGCTCCGGCACGGTGACCGGCTGCTGCTGCAGTACGGGGCGGTGATCCGAGCGGGGGACGTCGTGGTCCTGCGTCATCCGTTCCAGCAGGACCTGCTGGTCGTCAAGCGTGCCGTGGAGCGGCGCGAGGGCGGCTGGTGGGTGCTCGGGGACAATCCGTACGCGGGCGGGGACAGCACCGACTACGGGGTCGTGCCGGACGAACTGATCCTGGGCAAGGCGCGGTTCAGGTACCGGCCCCTGCCGGCCGGTCAGCGCTCGCCGCTGACGCTGGTGCGCTGGGTGCTCTCGGCCGCGCGGCCGCTCTTCTCCGACCGGTCGGCCTCCAGGCGCTTGCGGGCCCGGTAGGCGGCCACGTTGGCGCGGGTCGCGCAGCGGTCGGAGCAGTAGCGCCGGGAGCGGTTGGTGGAGGTGTCGAGGTAGGCGTTGCGGCAGGGGGACGCCTCGCACAGGCCGAGGCGGTCCACGCCGTACTCGGTCAGGTGGAACGCCAGGCCCATCGCCGCGATCGCCGCGTAGCCGGCGGTGGCGTTGGAGGGATGGTCGGCCAGGTGCATGTGCCACAGCGGGCGGCCGTCCTCGTCGCGATGGTCGTGCCCGGAGATCTGCGGGCTGACCGGGAACTCCAGCAGCAGTGAGTTGAGGAGGTCCACCGCGAGGGTCTCGTCGCCCTTGTCGGCCGCTTCGAAGACCGCGCGCAGCCGGGCCCGCACCGAGCGGAAGCGGGTGACGTCGGCGTCGGTGGCGCGGCGGGCCGCCGACGAGTTGGCGCCGAAGAGGTCGCGGACGGCCTCGACCGCGGTCAGGGAGTCCTTGCCCCGGGCCGGTTCCTCGCTGTTGACCAGACGTACGGCGTAATCCGAGTAATAGGCCAGTTCCACTTGTAGTCCTTACGGTGGCGCTCTATGGTCATGTCTGCGGTCGGGTAACAGCCGGTCGTGCATCCAGGGTATTACGCGCAACGAGGGGAGACGGCGTTCCATGACCACGAGTACGGGAACCGACTGGGCGGCCTGGCAGGAGAGCTGGGACCGGCAGCAGGAGTGGTACATGCCGGACCGCGAGGAACGCTTCCGGATCATGCTCGACATGGTCGAGGCGCTCGTCGGCACGGCCCCGCGCGTACTCGACCTGGCGTGCGGCACCGGCAGCATCACCGCCCGGCTGCTCGCCCGCTTCCCCGAGGCCACCAGCACCGGGGTCGACCTCGACCCGGCCCTGCTCGCCATCGCGCGCGGCACCTTCGAGGGCGACGACCGCGTCTCCTTCGTCACGGCCGACCTCAAGGATCCCGACTGGCCGGCGAAGCTGCCGTACGACTCCTACGACGCCGTCCTGACCGCCACCGCCCTGCACTGGCTGCACAGCGAACCCCTCGCGGCCCTCTACGGTCAGGTCGCGGAACTCGTCCGCGACGGCGGTGTCTTCATGAACGCGGACCACATGATCGACGAGACGACGCCCCGGATCAACGCGGCCGAGCGCGCCCGGCGCCACGCGCGCATGGATCAGGCCAAGCACGACGGGGCCCTGGACTGGGCCGAGTGGTGGCAGGTCGCGGGCCGGGACCCCGTTCTCGCCGAACCGACCGCCCGGCGCTTCGAGATCTACGGCGAGCACGCCGACGGGGACACGCCCTCGGCGGCCTGGCACGCGCGGGTGCTGCGCGAGAAGGGCTTCGGCGAGGCCCGGCCGGTGTGGTGCTCGCCGTCGGACACCTTGCTGCTGGCGCTGAAGTAGGCCGGCCGCCGCCCCACCGAGGGGGCGGCACGGGAGGGCCGCGCAGGCGGTACGGGACAGCTGCGGAGGCGGTACGAGAAATTCGTACCGCCTCTTCCGCGTCCCCGGCGCCCGCCCACCGCACTGGTACCGGTGAGACGGTCCGTATCCGGTGGACCGGCGGAAAGGGGGAGGGATGACGCGGGGCGCGGAAGCGGCTCTGCACGCCTTCGTCGAGGGCAGACGCACGGCGCTGTTCCGCAGCGCCTACCTGCTGTGCGGCAACCGCGACGAGGCGGAGGACCTCGTCCAGACGACCCTCGTCAAGGTCGTCCTCGGCGCGCGCAGGCACGGGCGGCTGGAGAACCTCGAGGCCTATGCGCGCAGAACGCTGGTCAACACCTTCATCTCGGCCCGCCGCCGGTTCTGGCGGCGCGAGCAGGCGTACGGCGACGTACCCGACGTGCCGGGAAGGCCGGAGGACAACGACACCGGACTGATGGTGCGGGCCGCTCTCGCGGGGCTCGCGCCCAAGCAGCGGGCGGTGCTGGTACTGCGCTACTGGGAGGACCTCAGCGTGGCCGCCACCGCCGAACTGCTCGGGATGCGGGAGAGCACGGTCAAGAGCCACACGGCGAGGGGACTGGCGGCACTGAAGGCCGCGGTGCGGGAGGAGCACGTATGAGGGACGACGACATGGCGGTACGGGAGCTGCTCGGGAGGGCCGTCGACGACGTGCCGGTGCCGGCCGGGCGGGGCGGCGAGGCCGTCTTCGCAGGGGCAGCCCGGGTGCGCAGGCGCCGCCGGGCGGCGGTGACGGCCGCGGTCGCGGCCGTGGTCGCGGCGGGGGGCGCCATCGGGACCGGGGGGCTGCCCGGGCGGGGGGAGCAGAGCGTGGCCGCCTCGCCGACCGCGGAGGAGGCCGGGTTCGGCAAGCTGCTGCCGCCGAACGCCGGAAAGGTGCGGGAGGTGTCGCTGGGACAGCTCATCAAGGGGACGAAGAAACCGCTCGGCGGGAAGAGGACCGGGCCCTACGACGGGGACTACGCGCTCGAGCGCGACGGGGGCACCGGCTATCTCACGGTCCGGGTGACCGAGAAGGCCGAGGACGTCGACCCCGATCCGTGCGCCTTCCCGCACGAGATCCCCAGAAAGGAGGACTGCACCGGCGAGAAGGTGGCCGGCGGCGCCCTGCTGACCATCTGGCGGTGGCCCGCGCAGAAGGCGGTCCAGCCCGCCTACAGCGGTCCCGAGCTGAACGCCCGCCTGCTCCTGAGGAACGGCACGGTGCTGGAGATCCGTGACTGGACCGGCTTCGCGGGCCGGGGCTCGCAGGGCCCGGTGCTCAAGACGTTCCCGCTCACCCGGGCCCAGCTGCGGCAACTGGCACTGAAGCCGGACCTGTTGCCGTAGCGGCATGGGGAAGGGCGGTACGGGCGTCCCGTACCGCCCTTCCCCGGCGAAGCGTCAGAGCACCTTCGACAGGAACGACTGCGTCCGCTCGTGCTGCGGGTTGGTCAGGACCTCCCGCGGGTGGCCGGACTCGACCACCACACCGCCGTCCATGAACACCAGGCTGTCGCCCACCTCGCGGGCGAAGCCCATCTCGTGGGTGACGACGACCATGGTCATACCGGACTCGGCGAGGTCACGCATGACGTCCAGGACGTCACCGACCAGCTCCGGGTCCAGGGCCGAGGTCGGCTCGTCGAACAGCATCAGCTTCGGGTCCATCGCGAGGGCCCGGGCGATCGCCACGCGCTGCTGCTGGCCGCCGGAGAGCTGCGAGGGGTAGTGCCCGGCCCGGTCGGCCAGTCCCACGCGCTCCAGCAACTGCATCGCCCGCTCGCGGGCCTGCGCCCTGCTCACGCCCCGCACCTGGACCGGCGCCTCCATGACGTTGTCCAGGGCGGTCATGTGCGGGAACAGGTTGAAGCGCTGGAAGACCATGCCGATGTCCCGGCGCTTCGTCGCGACCTCGCGGTCACGCAGCTCGTACAGCTTGTCGCCCTGCTGGCGGTAGCCGACCAGCTCGCCGTCGACGTACAGCCGCCCGGCGTTGATCTTCTCCAGGTGGTTGATGCACCGCAGGAAGGTCGACTTGCCGGAGCCGGAGGGGCCGATGAGGCAGAAGACCTCGCCCGGCTTCACCTCCAGGTCGATGCCCTTGAGTACCTCGACGTGACCGAAGGACTTGTGGACGCCCTGCGCCTTGACCATCGGGACGGTCCCCGTCGGCGGGGTGTCCTGCGTCTTGCTCAGCTTGTCGGTCATGCCGTGACCTTCCTGCTCGACAGGGTCGTCAGGTGGGCCCTGATCTTCTGCCACGGGGTCGGCGGGAGGCTGCGGCTGGAGCCGCGGGCGTAGTAGCGCTCGACGTAGTACTGGCCCACGCTCAGGACCGAGGTCATGATCAGGTACCAGGCCGCGGCGAGGAAGTACATCTCGACCGGGGCGCCGGAGTTCTGGCCGATGTCCTGGGCGTAGCGGAACAGCTCGGGATACTGGACGGCCGCCACGAGCGAGGTCGTCTTCAGCATGTTGATCACTTCGTTGCCCGTGGGCGGCACGATCACGCGCATCGCCTGCGGGATGACCACCCGGCGCAGGGTCTTGCTGTGGCTCATGCCCAGGGCGTGGGCCGCCTCGGTCTGGCCCTCGTCCACCGCGAGCAGGCCGGCCCGGCAGATCTCGGCCATGTACGCCGCCTCGTTCAGGCCCAGGCCGAGCAGCGCCGTCAGCAGCGGCGTCATGAAGTTCGACCAGTGGTCCTTGTAGAGCGGCATCAGGTTGATGTACTCGAAGACCAGGCCCAGGTTGAACCAGAGGAACAGCTGGACCAGGACCGGGGTGCCGCGGAAGAACCAGATGTAGAACCAGGCGATCGAGGAGGTCACCGGGTTCTTCGACAGGCGCATCACCGCCAGGACGATGCCGCCGACGATGCCGATCACCATCGACAGGACCGTCAGCAGGAGGGTCTTGCCGACACCGGTCATGATCCGGTCGTCGAAGAAGTAGTCCGGCACCGCGTGCCAGTTGATCCTGCCCTGGCCGAACGCGTAGACGATCGCGACGAGGATCGCGATCGCGATGACGGCGGAAACGTATCGTCCGTAGTGCCGGACCGGGATGGCCTTGATGGCCTCCGGGCCGGCCGGGGGAGTGCCCGGCTCCCCGGCCGTCTTCTTGATGTCAGTCACGGGTGTTGCCTCTCAGTGGCCGCTCGGATGACCGCGGGTCACTTGCCGCCGTTGACCACGGACTCCTTGACGGCGCCGTCCTGGGCGCCCCACTTCTCGAGAATCTTGCCGTACTCGCCGTTCTTGATGATCGCGTCCATCGCGGCCTTCAGGGCGTCCCGCAGCTGGGTGTCGGTCTTGGAGACCGCGATGCCGTACGGGGCCGCCTCGACCTGCTCGCCGACTATCTCGAAGTCCTTGCCGCCGCCGGACGTCTTCACGGCGTACGCGGCGACCGGGAAGTCGGCGGACACGGCGTCCGCGCCGCCCGAGCGCAGACGGGTCTGGGCCTGCTGGTTGTCGTCGAAGGCCTCGATGGCGAGCTTCTTGCCGCTCGGACACTTCTTGGCCTGCGCCTTGGCCAGGTCCTCCGAGGTGGTGCCGCGCTGGACGGCGAGCTTCTTGCCGCAGAGGTCCGACCAGTTCGTGATGCCCTGGGTGTCGCCCTTGCGCGTGTAGATCGAGACGCCGGCGGTCAGGTAGTCGACGAAGTCGACGCCCTCACCGACCTTCTTGCCGGTGTCCGGGTCGACACCCTCCTGGCGGTTCTTGTTGTCGGTCATCGCCGACATCGCGATGTTGTAGCGGTCCGAGCGCAGACCGGTGAGCAGGCCGTCGAAGGTGCCGTTCTCGAACTGGAACTTCACTCCGAGCTGCTTGCCCATGGCCGCCGCCAGGTCGGGGTCCAGGCCGACGACGTTGCCGGAGGAGTCCTTGTACTCCACCGGCGCGTACGCGATGTCCGATCCGACCTTGATGACACCCGCGCTGCGGATGTCCTGCGGGAGCTTGTCGGCGAGCGGGGCGCTGCCGGCGGACGCGCTGCCGGAGTCGTTGTTCTTGTCCTTGGTCTGGTCACCGCAGCCGGTGAGCAGCAGGGCGCCTGCGACCGCGATCGCACCGACCGCGGCCAGACGGGAGTGCGCGGCGGTGGTACGACGGGTGGAGCTTGCGGTCATCGTGGTTCCTCCGGCGGATGGGAAGAGTTGCCGATGGGTCGACGGAAACACACACCTTCGGGTGTCGCGACCTCGTGGGTTTACCGCATCTTGCCATTCGGACTACGCCATTCAGGGGAGTCGCAATGTCAAAATCGGATAACGGGTGACCCCCGAACCGCATCAGGTCGGTACATCCCTGGTCCATCACCGCCGAACCATCTGCGGGAATCAAGCCTTCCAGCCGGAAAATCTTCAGCGTGTCTCACGATGTGATCACTCGGGCCTCCGCCCCTTTCGCGCCGTTCGGGCCCTTCGTCGCCGCGCCGCGCAGCCCTTGGCATGCCCTGGGCGGCCGGGCCGCCGATCCGTCAGCCGCGCGTCACCTCCGCGTGGCTTCCCGCTTCCGGGATGTGACCTTGCACCTAATGGACTCGTCGCGGGTACCGTCCGTCCGGTAAGAAGGTTCTTTACACCCCTCATCCGGGGCTCAGGGCGCGTGTGCGGCGCGCCCGTCGCGTATGTGCTCGTACGTATCCGCAATCGAGCCGTACGCGGTGCCCGCCCACCCCTCACCAGGAGTGGTCGACCCTCAAACCATGCATAGCTAAGGGGTAAAACAAAGTGGCAGCGGAGATCGTCAATCCTCGCAGCGACGACACCACGGATCAGGACGGCGGGGCCGAGCCCCTCGATTCCTTCGATCCGGCGTTCGCGCTGCACCGCGGAGGCAAGATGGCCGTGCAGGCCACCGTGCCGATCCGTGACAAGGACGACCTTTCCCTCGCGTACACGCCCGGCGTCGCTCGCGTGTGCACCGCGATCGCGGAACAGCCGGAGCTGGTCAACGACTACACGTGGAAGTCCTCGGTGGTCGCCGTCGTGACCGACGGCACCGCCGTGCTCGGACTCGGGGACATCGGTCCCCAGGCCTCCCTCCCCGTCATGGAGGGCAAGGCGATCCTGTTCAAGCAGTTCGGCGGCGTCGACGCCGTGCCGATCGCGCTCGACTGCACCGACGTGGACGACATCGTCGAGACCGTCGTCCGGCTCGCCCCGTCCTTCGGCGGAGTGAACCTGGAGGACATCTCGGCGCCCCGGTGCTTCGAGATCGAGCGCCGCCTGCAGGAACGCCTCGACATCCCGGTCTTCCACGACGACCAGCACGGTACGGCCGTCGTGACGCTCGCGGCGCTGCGCAACGCGGCGCGGCTGAGCGGACGCGAGATCGGGCAGCTGCGGGCCGTCATCTCGGGCGCCGGCGCGGCCGGTGTCGCCATCGCCAAGATGCTGGTCGAGGCCGGCATCGGGGACGTGGCCGTGGCGGACCGCAAGGGCGTCGTGTCGGCGGACCGGGAGGACCTGACGCCGGTCAAGCGGGAGGTGGCCTCCTTCACCAACAAGGCCGGCCTCACCGGCCCGCTGGAGGACGCCCTCGCGGGCGCGGACGTCTTCATCGGCGTCTCCGGCGGTACGGTCGCGGAGGCGGCCGTCGCCTCCATGGCCGAGGGTGCCTTCGTCTTCGCGATGGCCAACCCGAACCCGGAGGTGCACCCGGAGGTGGCGCACAAGTACGCGGCGGTCGTCGCGACCGGGCGCTCGGACTTCCCGAACCAGATCAACAACGTGCTGGCCTTCCCCGGGATCTTCGCGGGCGCGCTGCAGGTGCGGGCCACGCGGATCACGGAGGGGATGAAGATCGCCGCGGCGGAGGCACTGGCCTCGGTCGTCGGTGACGACCTCGCCGCCGACTACGTGATCCCGTCGCCGTTCGACGAGCGGGTCGCTCCCGCCGTGACGGCGGCGGTGGCCGCGGCTGCTCGTGCCGAGGGCGTCGCTCGTCGCTGACGTCGCACCGAATGGCCCCGTCCGCCTGGACGGGGCCATTTCCTTTGCCCGTCCGCCCGACCGTTCGAGTGACGGCGGGGGCGCCCTCGAGACCGGCTGGAGGCCGGGTGGGCTGTACGGGTGCTGGTGCGCAAGAGGGCATGTGTCACAGGGGCCCCTGGTTCCGTCGGCCGGGCGGCGGCACCTATCGTCGAGCCCATGTTCGCTGTCTACGCCGCCCGAATCGACCGCGACCAGCCGCTCACCGGCCTCGAGTTGGGGGAGCGCCCGGCTCCCGAGGCCCGTCCCGGCTGGAGCACCGTCACGGTGCGGGCCGCTTCCCTCAACCACCACGACCTCTGGTCCCTGCGCGGTGTCGGCCTCCCGGAGGACCGGCTGCCGATGATCCTCGGCTGCGACGCCGCCGGCATCGACGAGGACGGCAACGAGGTCGTCCTGCACTCCGTCATCGGCCAGACCGGCCACGGCGTCGGCCCGAACGAGCCGCGCTCCATCCTCACCGAGCGCTACCAGGGCACCTTCGCCGAACAGGTCGCCGTGCCGACCTGGAACGTCCTGCCCAAGCCCAAGGAGCTGTCCTTCGCCGAGGCCGCCTGTCTGCCGACCGCATGGCTGACGGCGTACCGGATGCTCTTCACCAACGCCGGGGTGCGGCCCGGCGACTCGGTCCTCGTGCAGGGCGCGGGCGGCGGTGTCGCCACGGCCGCGATCGTCCTCGGCAAGGCGGCGGGCCTCAGGGTCTTCGCCACCAGCCGGGACGAGGCGAAGCGGAAGCGGGCCCTGGAACTCGGGGCCGTGGAGGCGGTGGAGCCGGGTGCACGGCTGCCGCAGCGGGTGGACGCCGTCATCGAGACGGTGGGCGCCGCCACCTGGTCCCACTCGGTGAAGTCGCTGCGGCCGGGCGGCACGATCGTCATCTCCGGCGCCACCAGCGGCGACCGGCCCTCGCACGCCGAGCTGACCCGGATCTTCTTCCTGGAGCTGAAGGTGGTCGGCTCCACCATGGGCACCAAGGAGGAGCTGGAGGACCTGCTCTCCTTCTGTGCGGCCACGGGTGTACGGCCCGTCATCGACGAGGAGCTGCCGCTGGACCGGGCCCGTGAGGGCTTCGAACGGCTCGCCTCCGGGGAGCAGTTCGGAAAGATCGTGCTCACCAACTCCTGAATTCCGCTGTCCTTCTGAGGTTCCTTCGGCCCGGCAGGGCCGTCACGCGGGTCCGGTGTGCTCCGGGCCCGCTTTTCTCATGGCACGAGTGTCAACCACGGTTGACGCACGCGGTGTGTCAACGTACGTTGACATCATGACGAAGGCAACCGATCTGGCCGAGCGGGCCGGCGACCATGACCCGCGGGTCGGGCTGCGGGCCGTGGCCGCGCTGCGCAGGCTGCTGGAGCAGCTGGAGGCGGTGCAGGTGCGCAGTGCGCGCAATCAGGGCTGGTCGTGGCAGGAGATCGCCGCGGAGCTGGGAGTCAGCAGGCAGGCCGTGCACAAGAAGTACGGGAGGCGTTGATGTTCGAGCGGTTCACGAAGGACGCCCGGGCCGTGGTCGAGGGGGCGGTCGTGCAGGCGGAGGCGGAGGGGGTGCGGTCCGTCGGTGCCGAGCATCTGCTGCTCGCCCTCCTCGATCGCGAGGGCGGCCGGGCGTCCTTCGCGCTGTCCGCCCTGGGTCTCGTCGAGCACCGGGAGCCGGTCCGGCAGGCCCTGGGGGAGGCGCGGCGGCGTGCCGGGCTGACCCGGGCCGACGCGGATGCGCTGGCGGGGCTGGGGATCGACGTGTCGGAGATCGTGGCCCGGGTGGAGGAGGTGCACGGCGTCGGGGCGATGTCCGGGCACCGGGACGCCGGAGGCGGGGCCGAACACCGTCGGGCCGGGCGACGGCCGGGCTTCGGTCGCGGGGCGAAGGACGTCCTGGAGAAGTCCCTGCGGGTGGCTCTCGGCCGGCGGGACCGGCACATCGGGGACGAACACCTGCTGCTGGCGCTGACGATCCTGCCGGGGGTGCCGGGGGAGGTGCTGGCCGACGCGGGGGTGTCGTACGAGGGGGTCACGCGGGTGCTGTACGGGGAGACCGGGGTGGGCTGAGGGGAACGCCGGACGAGGCCACCGGGGTGGCCCGACGCCGGGTGGCGCGGCCGGCGGACGGACAGGGTCCGCCGGGCCGTTCGGTGCTCCGGGCCGTTCGGTGTTCCGTCCGGCCCGGGGCGGCAGCTCGCGCCGGTGGAAGAGGGTCAGGGGGTCGGTGGGCGGAGCAGGGAGGTGATGTGGGCTGCCGCTGTCGACAGATGGCGGCGGGCGTCTCGGAGCTGGTCCGGGGTGATGCCGTGGTCGCGGGCCGTGTCACGGATGTCGTCGCGGAAGCGGTCCAGGAGGCGGTCCAGGTCCCGGGCCGGGTCGCCGGTGAAGTCCTCGTGCGCCCAGGAGGGTTCGTATGCGGCAGGGAAGTCCTCCGGGGCGGCGGAGTAGTGCGGTTCGGCCGAGGGCGCGGACCTGGCGGTGCCGGCGGAGGAGCGGCCGAAGGCCCGGTCCTTGCCGAACTCCTTGCCGAACTCGCCGAACTCCTTCGCCAGCTCGGTCAGGCCCTCGCGGACGCCGGTCGGCCAGTCGCCGCGCGCGAAGTGGTCCTGGACGCGGTCCTGGACCCGACGGGCGATCCGCTGCACCTCCTCCTGCGCCTGCGCCCGAGCCCGCGCCTGGGCCTCCTGGGCCTGACGGCGGGCCTGCTGGGCCTCTTCGCGGGCCCGGCGGCTCTCGTCCTTGGCCCGGCGGGCCTGTTCCTTCCACTCCTGCTTGACCCGGCGCATCTCCTCCTTGGCGGCGCGCCAGGCCTCCTTGTCGCCCAGATCGCCGTACTCCCCGAAGGGGCCCGCCGCACCCCCCGCGGCCGTGCCGCCCCGGCGCGCCTCGGAGGCCGCCGCCCGCATCTCACGGCGCAGATCGCCCGCCGCCCCGCGTACATCGGCCTTTATCTCGGCGGCCAGTTCCGCGACCGACTCGCGGATCTCCAGCTCCAGGTCGGCCAGCTCACCGCTGCGGTCGGCCAGTTCGGCGCGGCCGGCGTCCGTGATGGAGTACACCTTGCGGCCGCCCTCGGTGGTGTGCCGGACCAGCCCCTCGGCCTCCAGCTTGGCCAGGCGGGGGTAGACCGTGCCCGCCGAGGGGGCGTACAGCCCCTGGAAGCGCTCCTCCAGGAGCCTGATCACCTCGTAGCCGTGGCGCGGGGCCTCGTCGAGCAGCTTGAGCAGATACAGGCGCAGGCGGCCGTGGGCGAAGACGGGAGGCATGTCAGAGCACCTTCTTGTCGGTCGTGCCGTCGGCCGGGGCGTCGGTGGCGTCGGCGCCCGTGCCGGAGACGGAATTCTCCCCCGCGGCGGCAGGCGCCTCGCCGACCGGGTCGGGTGTCGGTCCGGCGCCGGGGCTCCGTGGCGGCTCGGCCTCCCAGAGGGCGTCCTCCTCGTCGTCGTGGGGCGGGCGGCGCAGCAGGGCGATCGAACCGGAGACCGTGGTCGCCCGGAGCCTGCCGATGCCCGCGCCGAGCCGGCCGGTGATCTTGTGGGCACCCCACTGGCCGTGCACCCGCAGTCCGTCGAAGGCGTTGGAGATCGTGCCGCTCGCCGTGTTCGCCTCCACCTCGGCGTCGGCCGGATGCGGCAGGCGGATGGCGATCTCGCCGGAGACACTGGTCAGGCTGACCTCGGTGGGGCCGTCCGGGTCCAGGTCGACGATCATGGAGCCGCTGACCGAGTCGGCGCGGACGGAGCGGCCGGAGCCGTCGACCACCGTCAGGTCCCCCGAGACCGAGTGGAAGCGCAGGTCGCCGGTGACCGCCTGGGCCTCCAGGTTCCCCGAGACGGTGTCCGCGCGCACCGGGCCCGCGACGCCGACCAGGGTGGTGTCGCCGTTCACGCCCTTGATCACCGCCGGTCCGCGGATGCCGGAGACGACCGCGCCGGCGCCGACCACACCCACCTCCACGCGCGTGCCCGCCGGGACCGCCAGGGAGACGACGGCGCTGCGGCGCCAGCCCTTGCGGTCCAGCCACTTCAGGAAGCCCTTCCAGGGCAGGTCGTCGTAGGCCACCGTGAGGGTGCCGTGCTCGTGGGTGACCACCAGGGGTGGGCCCTCGATGTCCGAGACCTCCAGCCGGGCGGAACCCTCGTCCGTGCCCACCACGTTCACCGTTCCGTTGACGATGCGGACCCTCAGGTCGCTCACGGCGGTGTCGAAGGTCAGCTTCTGTGGCTCGGCGACGGACCACTCGGACATGGAGCCTCCTCGGCGGGACCGGGCCGCGACACGTCATATCGCGTCCGCTGTCAATCACGATATATCGTGGCCAGGGGAAGTCAAGGCACTCTTTCGGGGCATGCAAAAGCGGGGCGCCGTACCGGCGCCCCGCGCATGCATCGTGGAGGGACGACCTACTCGTCGTCCTCGTCGTCCAACCGGGCGAGCCAGGTCGCCAGACGCTCCACCGGTACCTCGAAGTCCGGGTTCAGGTCGACGAACGTCCGCAGTTGCTCGGCGAGCCACTCGAAGGTGATCTCCTCCTCACCGCGCCGCTTCTCCAGTTCTTCGATGCCTCGGTCGGTGAAGTACACAGATGCTCTCCTGTGGGTCGGCCCTGGGGCCAGGGGTTCTACCGCTCCAGCGTATGCGCAGGAAGGGCGAGGCCCCGAGTCCGTGGGATCTCGGGGCCTCGCCCTTCCGCGTGCGTGCCTGAGGCCTATGCCTCGAACACCTCACGCACCAGCTGCTCCTGCTCGGCCTGGTGGCGCTTGGCCGAACCCACCGCCGGCGACGAGGAGTGCGGGCGCGAGATGCGCCGCAGCCGCTCGCCCGCGGGGATGTCCGCGCCGACCGCCAGGTCCAGGTGGTCGATCAGGTTGAGCGCGATGAACGGCCAGGCACCCTGGTTCGCCGGCTCCTCCTGCGCCCACAGGTACTTCTCGGCGTTGGGGTACTTGTTGACCTCCGCCTGCAGCTCCGCACCCGGCAGCGGGTACAGGCGCTCGATGCGGATGATCGCCGTGTCCGTGGCACCGCGCTTGACCCGCTCGGCCTCGAGGTCGTAGTAGACCTTGCCGGCGCAGAAGACGACCTTGCGGACCGCGGCCGGGTCGACGGTGCTGTCGCCGATGACCGGGCGGAACTCTCCGCTGGTGAACTCCTCCGCCTTCGAGGCCGCGGCCTTCAGGCGCAGCATCGACTTCGGGGTGAAGACGATCAGCGGCTTGTGGTGCGGGTTGTGCACCTGCCACCGCAGGAGGTGGAAGTAGTTCGACGGGAGCGTGGGCATGGCCACCGTCATGTTGTTCTGGGCGCACAGCTGCAGGAACCGCTCGGGGCGCGCGGACGAGTGGTCCGGGCCCTGGCCCTCGTAGCCGTGCGGCAGCAGCAGCGTGACGCCGGAGGTCTGGCTCCACTTCTGCTCGGCCGAGGAGATGAACTCGTCCATGACCGTCTGGGCGCCGTTGACGAAGTCGCCGAACTGGGCCTCCCACATCACGAGCGCGTCGGGGCGGGCCAGCGAGTAGCCGTACTCGAAGCCCATCGCCGCGTACTCGGAGAGCAGGGAGTTGTAGACGTTCAGGCGGGCCTGCTCGTCGGAGAGGTACTGCAGCGGGGTGTACTCCTCGCCGGTCTCCCGGTCGATGAGCACCGCGTGGCGCTGGCCGAAGGTGCCGCGCTGGGAGTCCTGGCCCGCCAGGCGGACCGGGGTGCCCTCCAGCAGCAGGGAGCCGACGGCGAGGGTCTCGCCCATGCCCCAGTCGATGGTGCCGTCCTCGACCATCGCCGCACGGCGCTGCAGCTGCGGCAGCAGACGCGGGTGGACGGTGATGTGGTCGGGGATGTTGACCTGGGACTCGGCGATCCGCTTCACGACCTCCGCGGAGATCGCGGTCGGGACCGTGACCGGGAAGCCGTCCTGCGGCGCCCGGGCGTCTCCGGAGACCGGCTGCGAGGTGGCCTCGCGGACCTCCGTGAAGACCTTCTCCAGCTGGCCCTGGTAGTCCTGCAGGGCCTGCTCGGCCTCTTCCAGGGTGATGTCGCCGCGACCGATCAGGGACTCGGTGTACAGCTTGCGCACCGAGCGCTTCTTGTCGATCAGGTCGTACATCAGCGGCTGCGTGAAGGCCGGGTTGTCCGACTCGTTGTGACCGCGGCGGCGGTAGCAGATGAGGTCGATCACCACGTCCTTGTTGAACGCCTGGCGGAACTCGAACGCCAGACGCGCGACGCGCACCACGGCCTCGGGGTCGTCGCCGTTCACGTGGAAGATCGGGGCCTCGATCATGCGGGCCACGTCCGTCGCGTACATGGACGAACGCGAGGACTCGGGAGCCGCGGTGAAGCCGACCTGGTTGTTGATGACGATGTGGACCGTGCCGCCGGTGCGGTAACCCCGCAGCTGCGACATGTTCAGCGTCTCGGCCACCACGCCCTGGCCCGCGAAGGCCGCGTCGCCGTGCAGCGCCACCGGCAGGACCGTGAAGTCCGTGCCGCCCTTGTTGATGATGTCCTGCTTGGCGCGGGAGACACCCTCCAGGACCGGGTCGACCGCCTCCAGGTGCGAGGGGTTCGCGACCAGCGAGACCTTGATCTGCTCGCCGTCCAGGCCCGTGAAGGTGCCGTCGGCACCCAGGTGGTACTTCACGTCGCCGGAGCCGTGCATCGACTTCGGGTCGAGGTTGCCCTCGAACTCACGGAAGATCTGCGCGTACGACTTGCCGACGATGTTCGCCAGCACGTTCAGCCGGCCGCGGTGCGCCATACCGATGACGACCTCGTCCAGGCGCGACTCGGCGGCGCTGTCGATGACCGCGTCCAGCAGCGGGATGACGGACTCGCCGCCCTCCAGCGAGAAGCGCTTCTGGCCGACGTACTTCGTCTGCAGGAAGGTCTCGAAGGCCTCCGCGGCGTTCAGCCGGCGCAGGATGCGCAGCTGCTCCTCGCGCTCCGGCTTGGTGTGCGGGCGCTCGACGCGGTCCTGGATCCACTTGCGCTGCTTGGGGTCCTGGATGTGCATGAACTCGATGCCGATGGTGCGGCAGTACGAGTCGCGCAGCACGCCGAGGATGTCGCGCAGCTTCATCAGGGACTTGCCGGCGAAGCCGCCGACGGCGAACTCGCGCTCCAGGTCCCACAGGGTGAGGCCGTGCTCGGTGATGTCCAGGTCGGGGTGCTTGCGCTGGCGGTACTCCAGCGGGTCGGTGTCGGCCATGACGTGGCCGCGGACCCGGTAGGAGTGGATCAGCTCGAAGACCCGGGCGGCCTTGGTGACGTCGTCGTCGTGGCTGGCGTCGATGTCCTTGAGCCAGCGGACCGGCTCGTAGGGGATGCGCAGGGCCTCGAAGATGTCGTCGTAGAAGCCGCTCTCGCCGAGCAGCAGGTTCGCGACCTGGCGCAGGAACTCGCCGGAGGCGGCGCCCTGGATCACCCGGTGGTCGTAGGTCGACGTGAGCGTCATGACCTTCGAGATGCCGAGCTTGTTCAGGGTGTCCTGGCTGGTGCCCTGGAACTCCGCCGGGTAGTCCATGGAGCCGACGCCCATGATCACCGACTGGCCGGGCATCAGGCGCGGCACGGAGTGGACGGTGCCGAGGCCGCCGGGGTTGGTCAGGGAGACCGTGACACCGGTGAAGTCGTCCATCGTCAGCTTGTTGTCGCGGGCGCGACGGACGATGTCCTCGTAGGCCTGCCAGAACTCGAAGAAGTTCAGCGTCTCGGCCTTCTTGATGGCGGCCACGACGAGCTGGCGGTCGCCGTTGGGCTTCACCAGGTCGATGGCCAGGCCGAGGTTGACGTGCGGCGGCTTGACGAGGGTCGGCTTGCCGTCCTTCTCGCCGAACGACCAGTTCATCGACGGCATGGCCTTGATGGCCTGCACCATCGCGTACCCGATGACGTGCGTGAAGGAGATCTTCCCGCCGCGGGCGCGCTTGAGGTGGTTGTTGATGACGATGCGGTTGTCGAACAGCAGCTTCACCGGGACCGCGCGGACCGAGGTGGCGGTCGGCAGCTCCAGCGAGGCGTTCATGTTCTTCGCGACCGCGGCGGCCGGGCCGCGCAGCGTGATCAGCTCGGGGCCCGCCGGGGCCGCCGTGGCAGGGGCGGCCTTGGCCGTCGGCTGAGCGGGCGCCTGTGCGGGCTGCGCCGGCTTGGCCGGGGCGGGGGCCGCGGCCTTCGCCGCGGGGGCAGGGGCAGGGGCAGGAGCCGCTGCGGGCCGCGTGGGCGCCGGGGCGGCGGCCTGGGGGGCCGGAGCCGCGGGCTGGGCCTGCGGGGCCGTGGTGGTGGTCTCTGCGGCCCCCGCGGCCGCAGTACCCGCCGGAGCCGGGGTGGCAGGAGCCCCCGGCTTGTAATCGGCGAAGAAGTCCCACCAGGCGCGGTCTACCGAATTCGGGTCCTGGAGGTACTGCTGATAGATCTCGTCGACGAGCCACTCGTTCGGACCGAACGCGGCAGCGGGGTTCTTCCCGGTGGCTTGGTCCTCGGTCGAGACGCTCGGGTTACTGGGGGACTGTGGCGACACGGCGGCAACCGCCCTCTTCCGCTTCACAAGGTGATGGACAGCGGGAATAAAGGCTACGCCTCCAAGACCGCGAAGGTCAGGTCGAGCCCGTTCATCGTCGCGTAAGTCACACCGGAAATCTTGTTTCAGGGCTTGATATGGCGGGAAACAAGCGTGGTTCCGCATGGGGGGAGGGTGCACCGGCCCGGGCCCGGCGCGTCTTCGTTCGACGGGTGGCGCGGGCCTGCTCCTGATCACACGTGTCCAGCTGCGCGTAACGGCAGCGGCCGTCGTGGATCTTGTGCTTCCGGTTCGGACCCTACGTCAACTCGGGACGGAAGTCAGTCCCGGGAGAGTGACGATGATCCGGCAGCCCCGCTCGGATTCGGCCACACCGATCCGGCCGCCGTGCAGATCCACCGCCCACCGGGCGATCGCGAGCCCGAGCCCCGTACCGCCGTCGCTGCCCGGTCCGTGCGGCCGGGTCACCGCCCCGCGGTTGAACCGCTCGAACACCCGGTGCCACTCCGACCTGGGGATTCCGGGGCCTTCGTCCAGGACCTCCAGCTCCAGGGACTCCGACTCCGACTGCGGCCCGCGCCGCGCCTTCACCGTCACGCGGCCGTGCGGCGGGCTGTGCTTGACCGCGTTGTCGATCAGGTTCGCGACGACCTGGTGGATCCGCTCGGGGTCCGCGTGCGCGGTCAGCTCCGGCGGGGAGACGTCGAGATGCAGATGGACGTCCGTACGCGTGTGGCTGCCCGAGCCGGAGGCGATGCCCGCGCGCGCGGAGGCGACCATGTTGGCCTCCTTCAGCACGCCCGACAGGTACGGCCACACCTCGAAGCGCCGCATCTTCAGCGGTACGACCCCGTTGTCGAGGCGGGAGAGGTCCAGCAGCGTCTCCACCAGCCGGCCGAGCCGCTCGGTCTGCTTCAGGGCCGTGCGCATGGTCTCCGGGTCGGCCTCGGTGACCCCGTCGACGATGTTCTCCAGCACCGCGCGCAGTCCGGCGATCGGGGTGCGCAGCTCGTGCGAGACGTTCGCCACCAGCTCCTTGCGCTGCCGGTCCTGGGCCTCTAGCTCGTCGGCCATGACGTTGATCGTCCCGGCCAGATCGCCGAGTTCGTCCCGGCGGTTCTCCTTCACGCGGCGCGTGTAGTCGCCCTGGGAGATCGAACGGGCGACCGTGTTCATCTCGTCCAGCGGCATGGTGAGCGAGTGCGCCACGAACTGCGTGATCAGCAGGGTGGCGATCATCGAGAAGACCGTGATGAAGCGCAGCTCCGTCTTGGTGTGCACCGCGATCATCGACAGGCCTGTGGTGATCAGCACCGAGATGACGACCAGTGCACCCAGCTTGGTCTTGATCGAGAACGGGCGTACGCCGCCCCAGGGATCCTCCCCGGGGCTCCTCCGTGCGGCCTGGCGCCCGCCACCGCTCATGGGGTCGGCGTCTCCAGCGCGTAGCCCACGCCGTGCACCGTGCGAATGCGCTCGGCGCCGATCTTCCGCCGCAGCGCCTTGATGTGGCTGTCGACCGTGCGGGTGCCGGAGGCGTCCGCCCAGTCCCACACCTCGGCCAGCAGCTGCTCACGGGAGAGCACCGCGCGCGGGGTGTTCGCCAGGCAGACCAGCAGGTCGAACTCGGTGGGCGTCAGATGGACGTCCTCCGACTTCACCCGCACCCGGCGCTGCGCGTGGTCGATCTCCAGCTCGCCGAGCCGCAGGATCCCGGAGCGGGGCGTGGAGGCGGCGATGGCCGCCCGCTCCACGCGCCGCAGCAGCACGTGCACACGTGCCGCCAGCTCCCGCATCGAGAACGGCTTGGTCATGTAGTCGTCGGCGCCGACCCCGAGCCCGACCAGCATGTCGGTCTCGTCGTCCCGCGCGGTGAGCATCAGCACCGGCACGGGCCGCTGTGCCTGCACCCGACGGCAGACCTCGAGCCCGTCGAAGCCGGGCAGCATGATGTCCAGGATCAGCGCATCGGGCTGCCAGGCCTCGGCCGTGTCGACGGCGGCCGGGCCGTCGGCCGCCGTTTGCACGAGAAATCCCTCGGCGCGCAGCCGGGCCGCGATGGCGTCGACGATCGTCGGGTCGTCCTCGACGACCAGCACCCGGCGCTGTGCGCCCGGGGTGGTCGTCGCCGCGCCGCTCTGGGAGGTGTGTGTCTGCTCCATCGCCCGCCCCTGCTTGTTGCTTTCCGGAACCCGTGGGGTGATCCCATGTCTGCGATTGACGCTTGAATGATCCGCGTCAGGGCAGCACATTACGGGGACTCACCGTGCTGTCGCTATCCAGGTCGGACGCCGAGGTGCACGACGTCCGGAACGCCCCGGGCAACGGGCACCTCTTCGGTACGCACCTGCCGGAACCCGGCATTCCACAAGGTTCCTTCAAATTCCGGAGAGGGTTTCGCCGACCAGACCGCGAGCACCCCGCCAGGTCTCAACGCCCTTGCGCAGGTGGCGAGTCCGGTGCTCGCGTAGAGACTGCCGTTGTCCTCGGTGACGGTCCAGCCCGGCCCGTTGTCGATGTCGAGGCACAACGCGTCGAACGTGTCCGATGTCTCATTGACGTGCGCCACCAGATCGGCTTCCACGATCTCGGTGCGCGGATCGGCGAGCGCGCCGGCGGACAGCTCGGCCAAGGGTCCGTGGTGATGCCAGTCGATGACGGCGGGCTCCCGCTCCACCACCACGATCCGCCCCCAGCGCGGGTCGGCGGCCGCGTGTGCGAGCGAGAACCCCACGCCCAGCCCGCCGATCAGCACGTCCGGCGCCGGGCGTCCGTCCAGCGCGGCGTACGCGGCGTCGATCAGCAGCCGCTCCGAGCGGCCGTCGGAGGTGTCCATCAGGAAACAGCCGTTGGCGATGATCTGCAGCAGAGCACCGTGCCTGCGCAGCACCACTTCGCCGTACGGGCCGTCGCGCCGGTCCAGGACCACGGGTGAGTCGTACGCGGCAGTCATGCACCCATCCTGCTGGAACGAGGCTCGGCCTTCACGGCAATTACGGAGAACGCGCGGCCGGGCCGGCCAGGCGCGGACGCGGCCGGAACGTGAGAGGTTGCTGTGAATCCGCTCTCGCGTGGCGTCGGTCATAGACAGCGGCCCGGTGAACGCGAAGGGTGGGGCGCGACGGAAGGAGCGCCTCACCGTGGAACGGATCGCGCCGGGCCCTGGGACAGCCGCGTCACCGCCCCCGCCGGGCGCACCCCCTTCCGACGGCACCGCCGCTCTCCCGCCCCCCGCGATCGCCGGCCTGCTGAACGGCGTGCCGCGCCAGCGCACCGCGACGGCGCCCGCCCCGGCCCCGGCCGAGACGCGTCCGGCCGCCCCGGCCCCGCGCTGGTGGCACCTGCTCCCCACTCCGGCCGGCACTCCGTTCACCTTCGCCTACGCGGCCGTTCTGGCCGTCACCTCCGTGGTCGCGGCCCTGGCCGACCCCGCACTCGTGCACACCCTCCACGAGAACTCCAGTACGGACGTGGCCCATCTGCTGCGCACACCCGTACTGGTGCTGCTGGCGAGCGCGGTGTGGATCGCGGGCGGGATCGTCTCGCCGTACGCGCTGGCCTTCGTGCTCGTGCTCACCGCGCTGGAGCGGCGGACAGGCGGGGCCCGCGCGGCCTTCGTGTTCCTCGCCGGACACGTCGTGGCCACGCTCGCCACCGAGGTCCCGGTGGGCCTGGCGGTCCTGGTCGGGCACCTTCCGCAGACCTCGTTGCACCGCCTCGACTACGGCATCAGCTTCGGCGTCGCCACCAGCATCGGCGCCCTGGCCGGCCTGCTGCGCCCGTGGCTGCGCGGGCCCCTGCTCCTGCTGGTGGCCGGCGCGCTCCTGAACGACCTGATCGCCTTCCAGGACCCGATGACCAACTGGGGCCACCTCATCGCCCTTTCGCTCGGTGTCGCCGGCTGGCCGCTGGTCCGGCGCTGGCAGCGGACGCCCACGGCGGCGCCGGGCCGCGGCACTTCCTGAGTCGGGGCAGGGGCGGCCGGCCGGGTCACGCGGAACGCTGCGCGCCCGGCTGCGAGCGCCCCGCGCCCGCGCACCGTCGCGCCCGCCACCCCTGCGGGCTCCACGCCCCCATGACCTGCGGGAACCGACGCGTCACCTGGTGATCGCTGACAGCGAACAGCCCCTCGGGAACAACACGGGAGCGCCATGCATTGAGTCGGCATAGCTCAAGTTGACTGCCTAAGGGGAGATCATGGCTGCTGAGTCCACGGCGTTCACGCTCGTGTTGCCCGTGCTGCCGCTCGACGACGAGGTCGTGCTGCCCGGGATGGTGGTTCCGCTGGACCTGAGCGACGCCGAGGTGCGCGCCGCGGTGGAGGCCGCACAGGCCGCCGCCCGGTCGGAGCCCGGGAAGCCCAAGGTGCTGCTGGTGCCGCGCATCGACGGGACGTACGCGAAGACGGGTGTGCTGGGCACGGTCGAGCAGGTCGGCCGGCTGGCCGACGGTGACCCCGGGGCTCTGATCCGCGGCCGGAGCCGGGTGCGCATCGGCGCGGGCACCACCGGCCCCGGCGCCGCGCTCTGGGTCGAGGGCGCCCGCATCGACGAGAGCGTGCCCGAACCGCTGCCGGGTCAGGCCGCCGAACTCGTCAAGGAGTACAAGGCGCTCGCCACCGCCTGGCTGAAGAAGCGCGGCGCCTGGCAGGTCGTGGACCGCGTCCAGGCCATCGACGACGTCTCCGCGCTCGCCGACAACTCCGGTTACTCACCGTTCCTCACCACCGAGCAGAAGGTCGAACTGCTCGAGACCGCCGACCCGGTGACCCGCCTCAAGCTCGCCACGCAGCAGCTGCGCGACCACCTGGCCGAGCAGGACGTGGCCGAGACCATCGCCAAGGACGTCCAGGAGGGCGTCGACAAGCAGCAGCGGGAGTTCCTGCTGCGCCGTCAGCTCGAGGCCGTCCGCAAGGAACTGCGCGATCTGAACGGCGAGCAGGAGGGCGAGGAGTCCGACGACTACCGTGCCCGCGTGGAGGCCGCCGACCTGCCGGAGAAGGTCCGTGAGGCCGCCCTGAAGGAGGTCGACAAGCTGGAGCGGGCCTCCGACCAGTCGCCCGAGGGCTCGTGGATCCGCACCTGGCTGGACACCGTCCTGGAGATGCCCTGGAACGAGCGGACCGAGGACGCCTACGACATCCAGGGCGCCAAGGCCGTCCTCGACGCCGAACACGCCGGGCTCGAGGACGTCAAGGAGCGGATCACCGAGTACCTGGCGGTGCGCAAGCGGCGCGGCGACCGGGGCCTGGGCGTCATCGGCGGGCGGCGCGGCGGTGCCGTGCTGGCCCTCGTCGGCCCGCCCGGTGTCGGCAAGACCAGCCTCGGCGAGTCCGTCGCGCACGCGATGGGACGCAAGTTCGTCCGGGTCGCCCTCGGCGGCGTCCGGGACGAGGCCGAGGTCCGCGGCCACCGCCGTACGTACGTCGGCGCGCTGCCCGGCCGGATCGTGCGCGCCGTCAAGGAGGCCGGGTCCATGAACCCGGTGGTCCTGCTCGACGAGATCGACAAGGTGGGCTCGGACTTCCGCGGCGACCCGGCCGCGGCCCTGCTGGAGGTCCTGGACCCGGCGCAGAACCACACCTTCCGGGACCACTACCTCGAGGTCGAACTCGACCTGTCGGACGTGGTCTTCCTCGCCACCGCCAACGTCCTGGAGGCCATCCCGGAGGCGCTCGCGGACCGTATGGAGATCGTCCGCCTGGACGGCTACACCGAGGACGAGAAGGTCGTCATCGCCCGTGACCACCTGCTCCCGCGCCAGCTGGAGCGGGCCGGCCTGGCCGAGGACGAGGTGACCCTCGACGAGAGCGCGCTGCGCAAGCTCGCCGGCGAGTACACCCGCGAGGCGGGCGTGCGCACCCTGGAGCGGTCCATCGCGCGGCTGCTGCGCAAGGTGGCCGCGCAGCACGAACTGGGTGAGCGGGAGCTGCCGTTCACCGTCCGGGACGAGGACCTGCGCGCTCTGATCGGGCGCCCGCACCACGTGCCCGAGTCCGCCCAGGACCCGGCCGAGCGCCGGACGGCCGTCCCCGGGGTGGCCACCGGCCTCGCGGTCACCGGCGCCGGTGGCGACGTGCTCTTCGTCGAGGCGTCCCTCGCCGACCCGGAGACCGGCGCGGCCGGCCTGACCCTGACCGGTCAGCTGGGTGACGTGATGAAGGAGTCGGCGCAGATCGCGCTGAGCTTCCTGCGCAGTCACGGTGCCGAACTGGAGCTGCCCGTGGGCGACCTGAAGGACCGGGGTGTGCACATCCACTTCCCGGCGGGCGCGGTCCCGAAGGACGGCCCGAGCGCCGGCATCACGATGACGACGGCCCTCGCGTCGCTGCTGTCCGGACGCCTGGTCCGCACGGACGTGGCCATGACCGGCGAGGTCTCGCTGACCGGCCGGGTGCTGCCCATCGGCGGCGTGAAGCAGAAGCTGCTCGCCGCCCACCGCGCCGGGGTGACCACGGTGATCATCCCCAAGCGCAACGAGCCCGACCTGGACGACGTCCCGGCCGAGGTGCTGGACGGGCTCGACGTCCACGCCGTGACCGACGTCCGCCAGGTCCTGGAGCTGGCTCTCGCGCCCGCCACGAACGGCGCGACGCCGGAGGTTCCCGTGGCGGCGTGACGGACGCCGCGGGAAAGGCGAGGCCCGGGTTCCATGAGGGAGACCCGGGCCTTGGCCGTGCCACGACCAGGCGCGGGCGGGGATCGGATCGGTAGAATTCAGGCGTGAGCGGGCAGGACGGCCGGCCCTCCGAACTGATCGGGACGGAGATCGCGGGCTACCGCGTCGAGCGGGAACTCGGCCGCGGCGGCATGGCCGTCGTCTACTGCGCCAAGGACCTCCGCCTCGGCCGGACGGTCGCCCTGAAGCTGCTGGCCCCCGAGTACACCCGCAACGACGCCTTCCGCCGCCGCTTCGCCCAGGAGTCGAGGGTCGCCGCCGCCATCGACCATCCCAACATCGTCCCCGTCTTCGAGGCCGGCGAGGCCGACGGGATCCTCTACATCGCCATGTGCCTCGTCTGCGGCCTCGATCTGCGCGCCCTGATCGACCGGGAGGGCCCGCTGCCGGTGGCCACCGCGCTGCGGATCGCGGCCCAGCTGGCGTCGGCGCTCGACGCGGCCCACGCGCGCGACCTGGTGCACCGGGACGTCAAGCCCGGCAACGTCCTGGTGGCCGAGGGCGTCGACAGCGACCATCCCGAGCACGTCTACCTCACGGACTTCGGGCTGGCGAAGAAGTCCCTGTCGCTCACCGGGTTCACCACGGCCGGCGAGTTCGTCGGCACCCTCGACTACGTGGCGCCCGAGCGGATCGCCGGACGCCCGGTCGACGGCAGGTCCGACCTGTACAGCCTCGCCTGTGTGGTCCACGAGACCCTCGCCGGTGCCCCGCCCTTCCAGCGCGCGGACCACCTCGACCTGCTCTGGGCCCACCAGTACGACCCGCCGCCCGCGCTGAGCGGGGACCGGCCGGACATCCCGCCGGCCGCCGACGACGTCCTCAGGCGGGCCCTGGCGAAGATCCCGGACGACCGCTACGGCTCCTGCCTGGAGTTCGTGGCCGCCCTGCGCTCCGCCATCGGGGAGGCCGCCCCGCGCGGCCGTACGCCGACGCTGGTGGACGTCCGGGTGGCCGCCGTCTGCGCGGACCCCGTGGGTCCGGTACCCGATCCGCCGGCCTGGGCCGGTCCGGTCCTCAGGGGACCGGCGTAATACCGGCCGTCTTTCTCCTCGTCAAGTCCCGAGTCCTCGGAACGTGACCCTGCTTTCGCGTTCCGGCCTACTTGAAGCACGGGCCGCACCGGAGACACCGGAAAACGAAAAGGCCCCCGAATCAAGTAGGAGAAAGCAATGCAGCGCAACAGCGAGAACCTCGGCGAGATCCGCACCAAGCGCGGTTTCCGTCTTTCGACGATGGTCGCCTCGGCCGTGGTCGTCGCCGGCGGGATCATCCTTCCCGCCACCGCCGCCTCGGCGGGCACGATGCCGGACTCGGCCGCGACGACGGTGGTCGGACACCACGCCAAGAAGGACCACCACAAGAAGGACCACCACAAGGACCACCACAAGAAGGACCACAAGAAGGGCACCGCGAATGGTGGTCCGGGCGGTAATGCCAAGACCAACAACGGTGGTACGGCGAATGGTGGTCCGGGCGGTAATGCCAAGACCAACAACGGTGGTACGGCGAACGGTGGTCCGGGCGGTAATGCCGAGACCAATAACGGTGGTACGGCGAACGGTGGTCCGGGCGGTAATGCCGAGACCGACAACGGTGGCACGGCGAACGGTGGTCCCGGCGGTGACGCCAAGACCAATAACGGTGGCACGGCGAACGGTGGTCCCGGCGGTGACGCCAAGACCAACAACGGTGGCACGGCGAACGGTGGTCCGGGCGGTAATGCCAAGACCGACAACGGTGGCACCGCCAACGGTGGACCCGGCGGTAATGCCGAATCCAGCAACGGTGGCACCGCGAACGGTGGCGCGGGTGGTGACGCCGAGGCCTGAGATTCATCTCGCTGACAGAAGTCGGTGAGCGGCGGTGGGGGGGGGGGGGGGGGGGGGGGGGGGGGGCGGCCGCCCCCCCCCCCCCCCCCCACCCCCCCCCTCGCCCCCCCCCCACCACCCCACCACCACCCCCCCCCCCCCCCTCCCCCCCCCCCCCCCCCCCCCCCCCCCCCT
>NZ_JBVIIT010000032.1:56414-107806 GCF_055569615.1 Streptomyces sp. NPDC031379
GATGGGGGGGGGGGCCGGGGGGCTGGAGCTCCCTTTTGGGAAAGGGGGTGGGGGGGGGGGGGGGGGGGGGGGGGGCGCGCCGGGGGCCTCCCCCCCCCCCCTCGGCCCCGGATACCGAAAAGAATTTGCAGCCCCCTCCAGAAACGAAATCCCTCATGATGAGCAAAACCCGGAAGAACGGCTTGACCGTGGCCGTCGCCACCCTTCTGTTTCCCCTCGGAGTCCTGATCCCGGCCGGTGCCGCCGTAGCCGCGGCCGCGCCGCAGAGCGTCACTTCCTCGGTGACAGGCGGAGACCATCACGAGAACAAGGAAAAGGACAAGAAGGAAGGAAAGGGGAGCCACGGTCACAAGAAGTCCGGCCACGGCAAGCACGACCGGCACCACGGAGACCACGACTCCTGCCGGGCCGGCAATGCCACGGGCGGCAATGGCGGCAACGGCACCGGCGGAGACGCCACGGTCTGCACGGCCCCGGGTGGCACGGGCACCGGTGGCGCCGGCGGCCGCGGCAGGGGGTCGTGCGGCGGCAAGGGAACGAACGGCCGCAACGGAACCGGCACCAACGGCAAGAGCGGCCCGCCGTGCCCCGACGGCAAGACGCCGCCGCCTCCGGACCACGGCGGCTCCACCACCCCGGACGCGCCTCCCGCGCACGAGCCCGCTCCGGACACCGGCAGCACCCCGCCGCCGGACGCGCCCGCTCCGCAGCCCGAGCCCCAGCCCGCCCCGGACACCGGCGGCTCCGCGCCGGACACGCCCGCTCCGCCCCCTCCGCCCGACGTGGTCGTCAAGTGATCGCCCCGACGGGCACCCCGGGTGAGATCTCCTGAGCCCCTTGCCCCGCCGCCCCGCGGCGGGGCAAGGGGCTGTGCGGGCGCCTTCTCAGACCCGGACGACCGTCTGCTCCGCCCACACCGTCTTGCCGACCCGGTCGTGCCGGGTGCCCCAGCGTTCGGCGAGCTGGGCGACCAGCAGCAGACCCCGGCCGCCCTCGTCGAAGATCCGGGCCCGCCGCATGTGCGGAGTGGTGCCGCTGGAGTCGTACACCTCGCTGATCAGCTTGTTGCCCTGGTGGATCAGCCGGAGCTGGATGGGTGGGCGGCCGTAGCGGATGGCGTTGGTGACCAGCTCGCTGACCATCAGCTCCGTGGTGAACGCGATGTCGTCCAGGCCCCAGGAGGCCAGCTGCTCGTCGGCGTACCGGCGGGCGAGGGCGACGACGCTGGGTTCGTTGTCCAGCGCCCAGGAGGCGACCCGGTCCTCGTGCAGGGCGCGGGTCCGGGCCACCAGCAGGGCGATGTCGTCGTCGGGGCGATGGGTGAGCAGCTCGGCGAGCACCCGGTCGCAGACGGAGTCCAGCGACTTCGCGGGGCGGCCCAGTGCGGCGAACATCTTGTCCAGCGCCTCGTCGATGTCGTGGTCGCGGGCCTCGAACAGCCCGTCGGTGTAGAGGGCGAGCAGGCTGCCCTCGGGCAGTTCCGTCTCGAAGGCCTCGAAGGGCAGCCCGCCGAGCCCGAGCGGCGGTCCCGCGGGCACGTCGAGGAAGCGGACGGTGCCGTCCGGAGTCACCACGGCGGGCGGCGGATGCCCGGCCCGGGCCAGGGTGCAGCGGCGCGAGACCGGGTCGTAGACCGCGTACAGGCAGGTGGTGCCGATGCCGCCGGCGGTCTCGGCGGACGGGTCCGCGCTGCCCTCGTCGGCGGCGAGCCGCAGGACAAGGTCGTCGAGGTGGGTGAGGAGTTCGTCGGCCGGCAGATCGACGTCGGCGAGGGTGCGCACCGCCGTGCGCAGCCGGCCCATGGTGGCGGAGGCGCGCATGCCGTGGCCCACCACGTCGCCCACGACGAGCGCCACCCGCGCCCCGGACAGCGGGATCACGTCGAACCAGTCGCCGCCCACGCCGGCCCGGGTCGCGGCGGGCAGATAGCGGGTGGCGATGTCCAGAGCCCCTTGGTCGGGCAGCGTGTGCGGCAGCAGGCTGCGCTGCAGGGCCATGGTGGTGGTGCGGGCCCGCGAGTAGGAGCGGGCCTGCTGGATGCCGGTGGCCGCCTTGGCCGTGAACTCCTCGGCGAGCCGCAGATCCTCCGGGCCGAACGGCTCCCGGTCCCGGTGGCGGCCGAAGAGGGCCACGCCGAGGGTGCTGCCCTGGGCGAGCAGCGGCACCGCGAGCACCGACCGGGCACCGGACGCGCGCAGCCACGCGGCGCCCGGGTCCAGCGCCGCCCACTCGGCGACGGCCGGGTCCGTCGTGTCGTACAGGAGCGGACTCCCCGCCGTCAGGCAGTGCGCCGGAGGGGAGTCCGCCGGGCAGACGATCGCCTCGCCCACACCGGTGCCGTACGCCGGCCGGTCGCTGTCCGGAACCGCGCGCAGGGCGGCGCGGCGCAGCACGACCGGGCCCGGCGGCGGGGCGGTCTCCTCGGTGCCGGTACGAGGGGAGTCGAGCAGGTCGACCGCGATGACGTCGGCCAGCCGGGGGACCGTGACCTCGCCGAGTTCCTGCGCGGCACGGGCCTGGTCCGCCACCGTGCCGGGGCGGGAGGCGGTCTCGCCCGAGGGGCGCTGCCGGGCGGCGGTGTCCTGGGCGGGCTGCTGCGTGGACAGGCAGACGGCCCGCACTCTGCCGCCGGCGTCCTTGAGCGGGGTGAGGACGATGACGCGGCCCAGTTCCGGGCCGAGGCGGAGGCGCACCTCCTCGGGCCGGCCGGACTCCAGCGCCAGCCGCATCGAGCGATCGGTCTCCTCGCTCGCCGCACCGGGCACGATGTGGGCGAGACGCAGCCCGCGCATCGCCGCCTCGGGCAGGGCGAGGGCGTGCTCCATCCGGCGGTTGGCGCGGACCAGCCGCAGCTCCCCGTCGAAGATGGCCAGCGGGAAGGGCGACTGCAGGAACGTCCACTCCTCCAGCGGCTCGCCGCGGGGCGGCTGGGCCCGGGCCGTCACGGCGCTCACCACCAGCCAGTCGACGACCCCGGCGTCCGAGGTCCGCCGGTGCACGAGCACGCCCAGCTCCACGGACCGGCCGTCCTGGTGCCTGAGCGGGACGCTGCCGTTCCAGCGTTCCCGCCCGGCCAGCGCCCGCCGGGCCGCCGCGCCCTCGGCGGCGAGCAGCGCGGTGGCCGGCCGTCCGACGACCGCCGAGGAGTCGTAGCCGAGCAGCCGCCGGGCGCCCTCGCTCCAGCTCGTGAGGATGCCGTGCTCATCGATGGTGGCCGTGGCCGTGTACGTCGACTGTCGCTCCATCGCCGCTCATCTCGCCCTTGCTCGGCAGGCTCTCCCTGACCAGCATGATCCCGGCCGGCGCCGAACACCAACGCAGGGACGGGCGGGGAAGGGGCCGGGCCGCGGGAGGAGGGGCGGAGCGAAACTCCTGTCCGTGCCGCGTCCGCGTCGAGCCCGGCCCGCACCGGTGCGGGCCGGGCTCGACGCGGATCGCGATCCCGGAAGCCCCTAGCCGAGGGCCAGGGCCTGCACGCGGTCCAGGGCTCCGTTGAACTTGTCGTGGTCGCCGACGGTCGGCCCGGAGGAGGTGTACTGCCACATCGTGTAGTACGACCAGCCGGCCGGCAGCGTCCCCGGGTCCGAGGCGTACCGGGCGATCCACAGCGGGTTGTTCGCGGCGAAGCCGCCGTAGTTGCCGGTGCACTGGGTCCACCAGCTGGTGGCCGTGTAGATCACGGCGTACCGGCCGGTGCGCGCCTTGTAGGTGTTGATGAAGTCGGCGATCCAGCTGACCATCTGGCTCGCGGTCTTGCCGTAGCAGGCGGCGCCGTAGGGGTTCCACTCGATGTCGAGGACGCCGGGCAGGGTCTTGCCGTCCCGGGACCAGCCGCCGCCGTGGTCGACGAAGTAGTTGGCCTGGGTGGCGCCGCTGGTGGTGTCCGGGGTCGCGAAGTGATAGGCGCCGCGGATCATGCCCACGTTGTAGGAACCGTTGTACTGCTGGGCGAAGTACGGGTTCGTGTAGTAGGTGCCTTCGGTGGCCTTCGTGTACGCCCAGCGCACCCCGCTGTTCCACAGGGTCGACCAGGCGACGTTGCCCTGGTGGCCGGAGACGTCCACGCCCTCGGTCTGGGTGACGTCACCCGTGCTGGGCGTGCCGTTCTGGCCGTCGTGCGCGAGGACGCCCACGCCCATGTGGGCGGAGCCGCGGCTGGGCGTGGTCGCGGCCTGGGCGGAGGTGAGGGGAACCGTGAGGGCGAGTGCCGCGAGCAGCGCCGTGACGAGGACGGCGAGGGGGCGCGGGCGGACGGGGCCGGGTCTGTGCACGGGCATGGCGTGCCTCCGGGGAGTGGGGTGGGGGGACCGTGGCAGTGACCGTTGGGGTGGGGGGCCGCACCAATGGCGTGGGCATGCCATTGATTGCCTGATAAAGAAGCTACGCACGTAGATGATGGCGGGGGAAGGGGGTCCGGACACCGCCGTTGGTCTACGCCTGCGAAATACTTACGGAGCTGCGGCAATGACGACAATTGACGGAAACTTTCAGGACCGCGAAACCGAGCAGAGGTGCTGACGTGCACGAGGACGGAAACGGCGACGCACATCGCGTCGCCGGCCAGGTGACGCCCAGTGGTGCAGACCAGGAATTCCTGGCGCTGGAGCGCGAGTTGACCGTGCTGCTGCGGCGCGCCCGGGCCAACCAGGGCGAGATGGCCCGAGAGGTCCACCCCGACCTGGAGTCCTCCGCCTACGGACTGCTCATCCGGCTGGACGAGCTGGGCGGCCAGCGGGCCACCGAACTCGCCGCCTACATCGGCGTCGGCAAGGCCACCATGTCCCGCCAGCTGCGCGCACTGGAGGAGCTGGGCCTGATCGCCCGCCAGCCCGACCCCGCCGACGGCCGCGCCTGGCTCGTCACCCTCACCGCCGAGGGACGCGGCCGGGTCGGCAAGGTCCGCGAGGCCCGCCGCGCCCGCTATGTCAGCCAGCTCTCCCACTGGGACCGCCACGAGGTGGCCGAACTGGCCCGCTTGCTGCACCAGTTGAACGTCGGCATGGACAAGTAGACGGGACCCGGTCGGGCCGGACCCCGACCGGCCGGAAGCCGGGCGGGAGCCTCACAGCTGCGCGTACACCACCGTCGCGTCGTCATGCGTCTTGCTCCGCCCCAGGAACGCCCGCTCCTCCCGGTCCGCCGTCTCCAGTTCCCGTACCCGCTCGACCAGCGACCGGGCACCCTCCTTCTCGATCATGTCGAACAGGGCCGCCCAGTCGCCCTCGCGGAACTTCTCCGTCCAGCGGGTCGCGCCGTCCGTCAGCGCGGCCAGCGCGCGGACCTCGCGCCGGGGCAGGGAGCCGGTGACCGCGCGGGCGGCCACCGAGGGGTCGGCGGCGGCGGTGAAGAAGCCGCCCTCCTGGTTGCGCAGGGTGGTGTCCACCAGGGCCTCGTCGGCCAGCGCGGAACGGGGGAGCCGGTCGAGCCGGTCGTCCAGCACCGGGACGACCGTGCCGTCGGGGCCGCTCAGCAGCAGCGCCGCGTCGGACAGCACCAGGTACTCGACCGTGTCGGCGGACCACCGGGCCAGGGCGACGGTCGCCTGCGGCGTTCGCGGGTGAGAAAGGTCACAGGTGCCCGAATGAACCTCGGCGGTGCGTCCGATCGCCCGCGCGAGAACCTCCGGGAGCGTCAGATCTCGCCCCGAAACGGTCAGTTCGGTCAGTGCGCCGCCGAGTCGTGCGGTGAACCAGGGGACGGAATGCAGACAGCCCGTCCCGCCGCCGGGCGGGGTCACTCCGTCCAGGACGACCACGCAACCTCCCTGCCCCGAGGCGGGGAGTGCGAGACCGGCGAAGTCCTCGTTGGGGCGGGCGGCGGTGCCGGGTTCCGAGACGAGATCAGTTCGCATCCAGCCAGTCTGCACCAGGCCTTCACAGGCTTCGCCAAAGGCTGGCAAGCACCGTGGAAAGAGCACGACCCCGCAGGTCAGCCGCCAGGTTTGGGTGAGAATGATCCATTCCGGGAAGGCGTGTCGGCGAATACTGCCAAAGCCGGCCGCGCGCGTCCAACCGGCCCGCCGCGCAAGGGGGCGGACCGCGCCGCCGGAACTTGCCCGCCAACTCCCCTCCGATGTTCACTCCTTCGGGTGGCGGGTCAGGTGATGCACGACCACTGCCCACCGGCGCTGGGAGGGTCGGGAACCGTACGAACCGGGTGTACGCACCACTTGGCGCCGAAATGACGGGGCGCCACCCGGGCCCCTGGGTATACGAGTTCAGGATTGCGAGCACCGGTGCAGAAGAAGCGGCCTCGGCGCACAGGCAGGCAGACGGCCCCCGCGGGGACCGACCCGCAGACCCCCGTGGGCACCGGTCGTCCCACCCATGTGCGCACCCGGCTGATCGTCGCCGTCGCGGTGGTCGCGGCGGCTGTCGCGGGGGCCGGTGCGCCGGCCCTGCTCACGGCGTCCCGGGACGTCAGCGACTCCCAGGACCTGGTGACGCTGGCCGCCCGCACCCAGGACGCACTCGTCCTCGCCCACTCGCTCGCCGACGAGCGTGACGAGGTCACCTCCTACATCGCGGCCGGGCGCCCCAAGTCCAAGGCGCCCGCCGAGGACCGCAGCGCCCGCGTGGACCGGCAGGTCGAGGAGCTGCGCGCGGACACCGACACCCCGGCGAGCCTGCGCACCGACCTCGACGCCATCGCCGCCGTCCGCCGGTCCGCGCTCACCGGCAAGAGCACCGCCCTCCAGGCCCACCAGGCCTACTCGGCGACGATCACCGAGCTGCACCGGCTCGCCGAGCAGCTGGCCGAGCAGATGCCCCCCAGGGCCGGCTCCGGCGCCTACGCGCTCGCCGAGCTGGACTCCGCCGTCCAGCAGTCCGCCGCCGCCCGCGGCCTGCTGCTGGCCGCGCTGAACGTCCCGTCGAGCACCCAGACGGTGATCAGTCCCGTCACGGGCCTGCCGACCACGACCACGACCACGACCGAGGCGGACAGGAAGCAGCGCGACGCTCTCACGGCCGCCGCCCAGCAGGCCCGCCTGCGCGCCGACGCGGCCCTCGCCGACTTCCGCGGGACCGCCCCCCAGGCCGCCGTGGACTCCTACGGCTCCACGGTGACCGGCCCCGAGGTCAACTCCGCCGAGAAGTACCTCGCCACGCTCACGGACCAGGCGACGCTGGCCGACAGCGAGCTGACCACCAGCACCAAGAAGCTGGACGCGGCCCTGTCCGCCCGCGTCGACCTGATGCGCGGTGCCGAGTCCGCGCTCTACGACCGCCGCACCAAGGACCTCGAGAAGCTGCGGGACGACGACGTCACCGCCCTGGAGATCCGCATCGCCGTCCTCGGCGCCCTGATGCTGGTGGCGATCGGCATCGCGACCGCCATGGCACGCACCCTCACCCGCCCGCTGTCGGTCCTGCGCCGGGGCTCGGCCCGCCTCGCGGAGTCCGAGGACCCGGCGACCCAGGACCCGATCGCCTTCACCGGCCGCAACGACGAGTTCGCCCAGGTGGTCCGCTCGGTCAACGCCCTGCACGCCCACGCGGCCGCCCTGCACGAGCGCGTGGCCACGCTGGAGAGCGACCGCAAGCACCTGGTCGGCCAGCGGCAGAAGATGGCCGACGCCCGCGAGGAACTCCGCGCCGAACTCGCCGAGTCCGCCGCCCAGCTGGACCGCCTGCGCACCAGCATCGGCTCCACGTTCGTCAACCTCGCCCTGCGCACCCTCGGCCTGGTCGAACGCCAACTGGCGGTCATCGAGAACCTGGAGGAGCGAGAGCAGGACCCCGAGCGCCTCGCCACCCTCTTCAAACTGGACCACTTCGCCACGGTCATGCGCCGGCACAGCGAGAACCTCCTGGTCCTCGCCGGCACCGAGCACGTCCAGCAGCACCACGGCCCCGTCCCGCTGGTCGACGTGGTCCGCGCGGCGGTCAGCGAGATCGAACGCTACGAACGCGTCCGCATCGCCGCCCTGCCCCCGCACGCCCACGTCGCGGGCTTCGCCGCCGACGACCTCTCCCACCTCCTGGCCGAACTCATGGAGAACGCCACCTCGTTCTCCCCGCCGGAGCTGCCCGTCGAGGTCTCCGGCTGGCTCCTGGAGTCCGGCGAGGTCATGCTGTCGGTGCAGGACGAGGGCATCGGCATGGCGGGCGACCGCCTGGACCGCCTCAACTCCCGCCTCGCCGCCTTCGACCCCGAGTCCCCCTACGACCAGGAGGGCGAGGCCGGCCTCGGGCTCGGCCTCTACGTCGTCGCCCGCCTCGCCCACCGTCACGGCGTCCGGGTCCAGCTGCGCGAGCAGAAGCAGGGCGGCATCGCCGCGGTCGTGGTCCTGCCCGCCCCGCTGCTCGCCGAGGCCCCGCCGGCCTCCCTCCCGCCGCAGACCACGGTCCCGGGCGGCACCGGCGCCTTCTCCCTCCCCGGCGCCGACGCCGAGGCCAACTCCAACGTCCTGCCCGGCCGGGCCAAGGAGGGCGACCTCCTGGTCGCCCTGGCGGAAAAGGCGGTCCTGGACGCCTCCGGCGGTCCGGCGGAGGAAGGCCACGGGGCCGCGTCCGGCTCCCGGGCGGAGTCGGATGCCTCCGCCGTCCCGGCGGCAGCGGGGCAGACCGCGCACGACTCCGCCGAGCCCACGCTCCGGGACGCCACCGGCCACCCGGCCGGGCCGGACGTGCGGGACACGGGCGCCGGCCGGGCCGACGAGGCCGTGCGGGACGCGTTCGGCGGGGCTGCCGAGGAGACGGTGACGCCCCCGTCCGGCAGGCCGGCGGACAGCGACGTGCACCAGCAGGCCGAGCAGGACGGCGAGGACACCGAGACCCGCCCGAAGGCCCCGGCGGAGACCTACGCCGAGACCACGATGGAGCTGCTGCTCCCGGACCTCGCGACCGGGCCCGCCACCGAACCGGCCCCGGCTGCCGCCGACGGCGCACTCGTCCCGCAGGCGCGAGCCGCGTCCGACGACGGCCACCGCACGGACGGCACACGTGGCGCGGATGGGGACGACCGCGCCCGAGGCGAGACCGAGCCGCAGGCCGCGCCCGCCGAGGCGCCGCAGCCGGCCGTGGAGGACCGGGTCACCAGCAAGGGCCTCCCCAAGCGCACACCCAAGATCACCGCACCCGCCGCACCGCCCCGCCCGCGCAGCGGAAGCGTCGACGCCGATGCCCTGCGCCGCAGGCTGGGCGGCTTCCGCCAAGGCGCACAGGCCGGCTACCGCGACGTAGAGGCGGAGATCGCCGAACAGACGGCCGGCCACCAGCGGCCGACCACCTACGCACACGCCGAAGAAGCCACGGGGGGCACAGCCGAGGAGGCAAGCAGTTGACCGCGCCCAGTACCTACGGACTGAGCAGTGAAGCCCGCAACCTGCACTGGCTGCTGACCAACCTGGTCGAGGAAGTACCCGGCATCCAGTCCGTCGCCGTGGTCTCCTCCGACGGTCTGCTGCTGCTCTCGTCCGACCCGGGCCGCACGGAGGAGGCCCGCCAGGCCCGCGGAGCCAAGCGCAGCGGCCCCCGCGGATCCTCCGCCGACCTCGCCACCATCGTCTCCGGCATCGGCAGCCTCACCGTCGGCGCCGCGAAGCTGATGGAGTTCGGCGGGGTCAAGCACACGATGGTCGCGATGGAGGAGGGCAGCCTGTTCGTGATGTCGATCAGCGACGGCTCGCTGCTCGGCGTGCACGGTTCCGCCGAGTGCGACCTGAGCGTGGTGGCGTACCACATGGCCCTGTTCGTGGGCCGCGCCGGCCACGTCCTCACGCCGGAACTCCGCTCGGAACTGCGGCAGTCGCTCGAGTCCCGGCCGTCCGAGTCGGCGGGGAGCGCCCGATGAGCGGCACACCGAAGCTCCCCGTCCGCGGCGGCGACCGCAAACCGGCCCGCGTCCGCCCGTACTCGCTCACCGGCGGCCGTACCCGCTTCGGCCACGTCCTCCTCGTGGAGACGTTCGTGGCCGCGCTGGAGGCCCCCGAGGAGCGCAAGGAACTGACGAATGGTTCCCTCACCACCCGGGTCATGCCGGAGATGCGGGCCATCGTCGAGCTGTGCCGCCGTATGCGCACGGTGGCCGAGATCGCCGCGCTGCTGAAGATGCCGCTCGGCGTGGTCCGCGTACTCCTGAGCGATCTCGCGGACCAGGGAAAGATTCGTGTGTACGGCACCGGAACCGGTCACGGCACCGGCCGCCCGGACCGCGCTCTGCTGGAAAGGGTGCTGAGTGGACTCCGCCGTCTCTGACGCCGCCGCCTCCGCCGTCGGAGGCAACCCCCTCGCCGCCGGGTACGCCGAGCCCGACGACGACCTGAAGTCCTGGCAGACGGACCGCACCCGGGCCCCCATCGCCACGAAGATCGTGGTGGCCGGGGGCTTCGGCGTCGGCAAGACCACGCTGGTCACCTCCGTCTCGGAGATCACGCCGCTGCAGACCGAGGCGCTGATGACCGAGGCCAGCGAGGACACCGACGATCTGTCCGCCACGCCGGAGAAGCTCACCACCACCGTGGCCATGGACTTCGGCCGCATCACGCTCGACGACGACCTGGTGCTCTACCTGTTCGGCACGCCGGGCCAGCAGCGGTTCTGGTTCATGTGGGACGACCTGGTGCGTGGCGCGATCGGTGCCGTCGTCATGGCCGACACCCGCCGGCTGAAGGACTGCTTCCCGGCCCTGGACTACTTCGAGAGCTGCGGACTGCCCTACGTCGTCGCGGTCAACCACTTCGACGGCAGCGAGCGGTTCGAACCCGAGGACGTTCGGGAGGCGCTGACGATACCCGCGCACATCCCTGTCATGATCATGGACGCGCGGCGGCGGATCTCGGCCATCGAGACCCTCCTGGCCCTGGTGGCCCACGCGCTGGACGAAACCCCCGAGTAGTCCTCACCCGTAGGAGGCACCACCCGCATGCGGAAGATACTCGTCGTCGGAGCCGGCCAGTCCGGGCTCCAGCTCGCCCTCGGCCTGCAGTCGCACGGCTACGAGGTCACCTTGATGTCGAACCGGACCGCGGACGAGATCCGCTCCGGCCGGGTCATGTCGACGCAGTGCATGTTCGACACGGCACTGCAGCACGAGCGCGCTCTCCAGCTGAACTTCTGGGAGTCCCAGGCCCCGAAGATCGAAGGACTCGGCGTCTCGGTCGCCGCCCCCGGCTCGCACGACCCGGGCCCCACCCAGCGGGCGATCGACTGGGTGGGCAGGCTGGACGGGTACGCGCAGTCGGTCGACCAGCGGGTGAAGATGGCCGGCTGGATGGAGACCTTCGCGCAGCGCGGCGGCCAGCTGGTCATCCACGGCGCGGCGGTCGGCGACCTCGACTACTTCTCCCGTGCCTACGACCTCGTCCTGGTCGCGGCCGGCAAGGGCGAGCTGGTGTCGATGTTCGCCCGCGACCCCGAGCGCTCCCCGTACGCCGAGCCGCAGCGCGCCCTCGCGGTGGCCTACGTCCACGGGCTCGGCCCGCGTCCGGAGCACCCGGAGTTCGACGCGGTCCGCTGCAACCTGGTCCCCGGTGTCGGCGAGCTGTTCATCATGCCGACGTTCACCACCTCGGGGCGGGCCGACATCCTGTTCTGGGAGGGCATACCCGGCGGTCCGCTCGACGTCTTCAACGGCGTCAAGGACCCGGCGGAGCACCTCTCCCTGACCCTGGAACTCATGGAGAAGTTCACGCCCTGGGAGTACGCGCGGGCGACCAAGGTCGAACTGACGGACGCCGGCGGCACGCTGGCCGGCCGCTACGCCCCGACCGTGCGCAACCCCATCGGCCGGCTCCCCTCGGGCGGTCTGGTCCTCGGCGTGGCCGACGTGGTCGTCGCCAACGACCCGATCACCGGACAGGGCTCCAACTCCGCGTCCAAGTGCGCGGCCGCGTACCTCGCGTCCATCCTGGAGCGCGGGGACAAGCCGTTCGACGAGGAGTGGATGGGGGCCACGTTCGACCGGTACTGGGCCACCGCCCAGCACGTCACCAAGTGGACGAACGCGATGCTGGCGCCGCCGCCGGAGCACATCCTCAACCTCATCGGGGCCGCGGGCCAGCTGCAGCCGGTGGCTGATCGTTTCGCCAACGCGTTCAACGATCCGGCGGACTTCGAGAACTTCTTCTACGAGCCGGACAAGACGCAGGCCTACCTGGCCTCGGTCGCCGGGGCCTGATCGTCACGGGGCGCGGGTGCGTCGGCGGCCTCAGGCCGTCCGCGGCCGGCCGCGCCGCTCCCCGCGCCCCTCGGGGTCCGGCCCCGGGGCGGCGTCGGGGCGCACCGCGCCGAGGATGGGGTTGGCGGCCATCGGGGAGATCCTGATGGCCTGTCCCGGTCTCGGCGCCTGTACGACCTCGCCGTTCCCCACGTACATCGCCACGTGCGTCGCCTCGGGGAAGTAGACGACGAGGTCACCCGGGCGCAGGTCCTTCAGCGGGATCCTTCTGAGCCGCTTCCACTGTTCCTGGCTGGTGCGGGGGATGGGTGTGCCCGCACGCTCCCAGGCCTCGGACGTCAGGCCCGAGCAGTCGTACGCCGAAGGGCCCTCCGCTCCCCACCGGTACGGCTTGCCCAGCTGGTTCATGGCGTAGTGGACGGCCCGCTCGCCCTCGGTGGAGGCGGGGCGGTCGGTGGGGAGGGCGCCGGCGGTGGTGAGCCTCTCCTGGGCCTCGGTCGCCCCCTGCCGTTCCAGGCGGGCGATCGCGGCCAGTTGTTCGGGTGTGAGGGCGGCCAGCAGGCGTTCCACGTTCGCCAGTGCGTCCTGGACGCCGTCGCGCTGCCTCTTCTGCTGTCCGGCGAGGGTGAGCTGGGTGTCGAGCGCCTTGCGGGCCGCCCGTGCCAGGGCGTCCTTCCGCTTCTCCGTGGCGGTGAGCCGGGCCACCGTGCGGGCCCGCCGGCGGGTCAGCTCGCCGATGACATGGCCCTCGTCCAGCGCGTGCTGCGGGTCGCGGGCGAGGAGCAGACGGACGTAGGAACCCAGACCGGTGCTGTTCTGGTACTGCTGCCGGGCCAGGCGGCCGGCGTCGGTCCGGCTGTCCCGCAGCGCGAGGCGGGCGCGGGCCAGTTCGCCGTCCAGGCGGGACACCTGGGCGCGCTGCCGCTTCAGTCTCTCCGTGGTGGCGTTGTAGGTCTCGGTGGCCTGTTCGGTCTGCCGGTACAGCCGCTGAAGGTCCGTCAGCAGCTGGGCGACGGACCGCTCCGGTTCGGGTGCGGCCACGGCGGGCACGGGCGCGAGGACGGCCTGGGCCGACAGTGCCGCCGTACAGGCCAGGCGCAGAAGTCTTCCTGACACGTCATCACCTCCGTCGCGGGGAGTACGGACCCTCCGGCTCCCGTCGCAACGTGATAATCAGACGTGTCGGTGCGAGGTGTGCGCCAAGCCTGAGCGGTTCGGCGCAACCGTTTCACCCGTTCGAGTCACCCGGCTTGCCGGGCGGCGCGGTGTCCGGCCTGGACCAGGGCCACCGGAGCCTGCCGCCGGACCGGTCGTCGGGGTCGTACCGGTACTTCCATCCCTGGATCAGGCCCAGCCGCCGGCTGTGTCCTCGGGTCACACGGCGGTAGACGTGCACGGTGGGCGGCCCGCCCCCGGCGTCCGGGACGGGGATGCGGTACGTCTTCGGGGGGTGTCCGGTCGGGCCGAGCAGGACGGGCAGCACGCGTCCGTCCAGGGGGCCGCCCTCGAACGGGGTGTCCTGGCTCTTCACGGCTCCAGTCTCAGCCTTCCTCGGCGAGTGCGCCGACGAGGGAGGCCGTCTGAGCGTCACGGCCCGCCGTGACCGTGAGGACGGCCACGAACTGCTCCACCAGCCAGTCGCGCAGTTCCTCCACCGGGGGCTGCTTGTCCTCGTCCAGCCAGATCAGCGAGGCCGCCTCCACGGCCGTGATCCACATCCGGACGGTCATCCGCAGGCGGGGGCCGGGGCTCGTGACGCCGAGGTGGCTGAGGATGTGCTCGGCGGCGGCCCGGCGCACCCCGTCCACGATGGCGGTCGTCCGGGACGTCTCCACCACGCTCCCGCCCTGCAGCAGCGCGCTGAAGCCGGTGTCGTGCTCGTCCACGAAGGTCAGATAGCGGTCGAGGGCGCGGGACAGCCGGGGCAGCAGCGGGCCCTCGCGGGGCTCGTCGAAGCACTGCTGGAGTTCTTCGGCGGCGGAGCGGAGCGCGGCCTCGTACAGCTGCTGCTTGCCGCCGGGGAAGTACCGGTACACCAGTGGGCGCGAGACCCCGGCCGCCTCCGCCACGTCGTCCAGCGACACGTCCTCGGGGGCGCGGTGCGCGAAGAGGGAGAGGGCGGAGTCGAGAAGCTGACTTCGCCGCTCCTCGACGCTCAGGCGACGGTAGGCGGGGGTGGCCGACGGGGTCATGGCCGTCAGCCTAATCGCTGCGCGGCGGGGGCCGTCTTCGTCTTCCGGCCCGTCGTGGCTGGTCGCGCGGTTCCCCGCGCCCTTCGGGGCGCTCCTGCCTACGCCAGCAGCCCCGAGGACCTCCACAGCCGTCGGCCGACGCCCCGCAGTACCCCGATGTCGTCCAGGAAGTCCGTCAGCCGCTTCGCGCCCGTCTGCATGACCTCCCGCCGGTGCGCACTCGCCTTCACCTGCGCCATGGCCTCCCGCTTGTCGAGGCCGACGTTCGTGTACACCTCGGGGTTCACGAAGGCGACCGAGAAGACCCGGGCGAACTCGCCGGACGTCACCCGGGTGAACTCCTGCGACCACTTCGGTGCGGTCACCATCTGGCGCCGCAGTTCCTCACGGGCGTACCGGACATGGCGCGCCTCCTCGACCACGTGGATGCGTGTGACGCCCCGGATCAGCGGCTGCACCCGCTCGTCGGGGAACGTCAGCCGCTGCATCCAGTCCAGGACCTCCTCGCCGAGCAGCGTGGCGGTGAAGGAGCCGGGGGTCGTGGAGATGGTCTTGAAGAGGCGGCCGAGGTTCTGGTGGGCGCGGCTGACCGGGTACCAGGGCGTGCCGCCGTGCGAGATCAGCCGCGCGAACATCTTCGAGTGCCGGCACTCGTCCTCGATCTCGGTGAGCGCGTACCGCACATGCGCGCTCGTCGCCGCCTTGTCGTAGATGTGCCGGACGAGCAGCTGCATCAGGATGATCTCGAACCAGATGCCGAGCGAGGCGAGCGCCGCGGCCTCGTGCCGGGAGAGCAGGATGCGCTGTTCCTCGCTCATGCGCTTCCACATCGGGGTGTCGTACAGCGACACCAGCTCCGGCGGCCAGAACCACTTGCCCTCCTCGAAGGGCGCGTCCCAGTCCAGCTCCTTGTCCGGGTCGAAGGAGTGCTTGGCGGAGGAGACGAGCAGCCGTTCGGCCACCTGCTCCCGGTCCTTGAGCAGGCCGAGCGCGTCGCGCAGGCCGTCCAGCGCGTCCGCTTCCGTCAGGGTCGTCATGGCTCCCTCACCTCGTTACCCGGGGGTAGTCGTCCTGCCTCTTATGAGACTGCCTGTCAGCAAGGCCGTCAATCCCTTGCGCATGACTTGTTGACTCCGCGTCTACGTGTGAGTCTGCGAGGTATGCCGACCCGAGACCTGTACGCCAACGACCCCGAAGGCCCCGCCTGGCAGGTGCCCGCCAGCGGTGCCGCCCGGTTCAGCTGGGAGTACGACGGCGGCCGTGACCGCCTGCTCGCCCTGTACCAGAAGGGCAAGGACAAGCAGTGGGACGGGGCCAAGCGCATCGACTGGGACCTGGAGGTCGACCCGTACGACGCGCTGGGCACGCCCGAGGAGGCCATGTCCCTGTACGGCACGACGTACTGGGACAAGCTCACCGACAAGGACAAGGGCGAGCTGCGCCGGCACTACGCCTCCTGGCAGTTCAGCCAGTTCCTGCACGGCGAGCAGGGCGCGATGATCTGCGCGGCGCGGATCGTGGAGTCGGCGCCCGACCTGGACGCCAAGTTCTACTCCGCGACCCAGACGATGGACGAGGCCCGGCACGCCGAGATCTACGGCCGGTTCCTGCACGAGAAGATCGGCCTGGTCTACCCGATCAACGACAACCTCCAGTCGCTGCTGGGCGACACCCTGCGCGACAGCCGCTGGGACATGCCCTACCTCGGCATGCAGGTGCTCATCGAGGGGCTGGCGCTGGCCGCCTTCGGCATGATCCGGGACACCACGGACAAGCCGCTCCCGAAGCAGATCCTGACCTACGTCATGCAGGACGAGGCCCGGCACGTGGCCTTCGGCCGGATGGCGCTCAGGGACTACTACAAGCAGCTCACCGACGCCGAGCTGCGCGAGCGCGAGGAGTTCGTCATCGAGGGCTGCTACCTGATGCGCGACCGGCTGCGCGGAGTTGAGGTGCTGGAGAACTTCGGCATTCCCAAGGCCGAGGCCGAGGCGCTGAGCGAGCGGTCCGAGTTCCTCCAGCTCTTCCGCAAGCTGCTGTTCAGCCGGATCGTCCCGTGCGTCAAGGACATCGGCCTGTGGGGCAAGAGGCTGCAGCAGGCCTATGTCGACATGGGCGTCCTCGAGATGGGCGACTCCAGCCTGGATCTGCTGATGGCGCAGGACGAGGAACTGGCCGACCAGCTGGACGCCGAGCGGTTCGCCGCGGAGGAGCGGGAACGGGTGGCCGAGGTGCGTCAGGCGATCGAGTCGGGGGCGGGGGAGGCCTGACCGGTTCGGGCGCGATTCCCGGTCGTTCACCCGCGTGCAGTAGCGTGCTGGCGTGTCCATGCCTCCGCCGCCGCAGCAGCCGCAGTATCCGAACCAGCCGCAGCCCCCGTACGGGCAGCAGCCCCCGCAGGGCGCCCCCGGCCCCTACGGCTCCCCCTACCCCCAGCAGCCGTACCCGCCGCAGGCGCCCCAGCCCCAGCAGCCGTACCCCGCGTGGGGCGCGCCGCCCATGGCGCCGCCCCCGAAGAAGCGACGGGTCGGCCTGATCCTCGGGATCGTGGGCGGTGTGATCGCGGCCGGTGTCGCGGTGCTCATCCTGATCGGGGTACTGGCCGAGAGCGGCTTCCCCGAGGCGAAGGAGAAGCTCACCCTGCCCAAGACGCTGGTCGACGGCAAGTACCAGCTCGGCCAGGACCTCTCCGGTTCCGAGGGCAAGAAGATCGAGGACGAGGCGGACGGCGCCTGGGACGCCAAGGACACCCACGGTGTCGTCGGCAGCTACACCCTGGGCGGTGACGAGAGCAAGGGCACCCTGGTGGTGTCGGGCATGTACGGACGGTTCAAGAACGCCGACGCGGCCCGCCGGAACATGATGAAGGGCGCCGCCGAGGGCGACGGCGCCAAGGTCGCCGTGCCGGTGAAGGACTTCGACCTGGACGTCACGATCAGCTGCCAGGTGCTGACCCAGAACCAGCTCGGCACGAAGATCACCCTGCCGATGTGCGCCTGGGCCGACGGCAACACGGGTGCCACGATCGCCGAGGTGACCACGGAGGGCGTGACGCAGGACCCGTCGGAGGTGGACCTGGAGGCGCTCGCGAAGCAGACCCTCCAGATCCGCTCCGAGGCGGTCAAGCCGATCGGCTGACCGTCACCGCCTCGCCGGTCTCACCGGCCTGCCCGGCCTCCCCGGGAGGGAAGGACGTCCGCAGCGTGAAGGCGTACGGCGTCGCGCCGTGCGCCCTCAGGTGCCGCAGCCGGTCCTCCGCCTCGGCGACCGTCGGGCGGTGGCCGGCCGGTACCCACCACAGGGTGGCCATCGCTTCCTGGAGCCGCTCGAACCATTCCCTGCGCCGGGCCAGCAACTCCCGGTGCAGGCCCTGGTACATGAACGCCGTGAGGGCGTTCGTGTCCCGCCACACCGACATGTTGATGATCAGCCACTCGTCGCCGAGGACGGGGATGTCGGTCGCGTTGCCGGAGTCGTTCTGCAGGCGCCAGACGAAGCCGTCCGAGGCGTCCGCCGCCGCGTTCACGGGGTCGAGACCGTCGACGAAGTCCTTCAACTCGGGTGAGTCCAGCGGAAACTTGAGGCGGGCGATGTTGACCTGGGCGAGTTCGTACGCGGCTGCCGTATCCGTCATGGCCGCACGGTAGGTCGGCGTCGGCCACCACCGGTACCCCCCGTCTCACAGGCCGAGAACGGCCCGCATCACCGCCTGCGCGATCGGCGCCGCGTCCCCGCCGCCGCTGATCTCGCCCCGGTTCGCCGCCGCGTCCTCCACCACCACCGCGACCGCCACCCCCGGCTCCAGGGCGTCGTCGGCCTGCGCCCAGGAGACGAACCAGGCGTACGGCACACCGGAGTTGCCGACCCCGTGCTGGGCGGTGCCGGTCTTGCCGCCGACCGTGGCGCCGGGAATGGCCGCCCGGGTGCCGGTGCCCTCCTCGACCACATCGGTCATCAGCTCCTTCAGCCGGGTGGCCGTGGACGGCCGCATCACCTGCCGGGCCGGATGCGCCCCGGCCCCGGCGATCGTCTCGCCGCCCCGCCGTGTGGTCCGCTCCACCAGGTACGGCGACCGCAGCCGGCCGTCCCCCGCGACGGCCGCCGCGACCATCGCCATCTGCAACGGCGTGGCCCGCGTGTTGTACTGCCCGATCGACGACAGCGCCAGCTGTGCCCGGTCCACGTTCCGGTCGAAGGTGCTGGGCGAGACGGAGAACGGAATGCGCAGGCCGGTGTCGTTGAACCCGAAGGCACGGGCCGTGGCCGCCATGTCCCGCACCCCCACGTCCACACCCAGCTTCGCGAACACCGTGTTGCAGGACCACTCGAAGGCCGTCCGCAGCGAGGCGTCCCGGCAGCCGTCGGCCTCGTTGGTCAGCAGGGTCCTGGTGCCCGGCAGCCGGTAGGGGTCGGGGGAGTGGGTCCGCGCGTCCATGTCGGTGACCACGCCCGCGTCCAGCGCCGCCGCCGCGGTGACCACCTTGAACGTCGACCCCGGCGGATACGTCTGCCGCGCCGCCCGGTTGAGCATCGGCTTCTCCGGGTCGTGGTTGAGCCGCTCCCAGGCCGAGGCCACGGCCTCGCCGTTGCCGGACAGCTCCGCGGGGTCGTACGACGGGCTGGTCACCAGCGTCAGGACGCGGCCCGTGGCCGGCTCGATCGCGGCCACCGCGCCCTTGCGGCCGGCGAGCCCCCGGTACGCGGCCTCCTGGGCCCGCCGGTTCAGGGTCGTGACGACCTTCCCGCCCGGACTCCGCTTGCGCGTCACGTCGTTCCACAGGGGGAGCGGCGACAGCATCGGGTCGGTGCCGGACAGCACCCCGTCCGCCGCGTGCTCCAGCAACGCGGTGCCGTACATCTGCGAGGCGAAGCCGGTCACCGGGGCGTACAACGGGCCGTCCCGGTAGGTGCGTTCGTAGCGCAGCTGCTCGCCGGTGTCCACGGAGCCGGTGACCGGCTCGCCGCCGACCAGGATGTCGCCGCGCGGCTGCTGGTAACGGGCGATGGCCGCCCGGCGGTTGGCCGGGTTGCCTTGATGGTCGCCGGCCTGCACGAGCTGCACCCGGGCGGCGTTCACCAGCAGGGCCGCCAGCAGCAGGGTGCAGAACGCGCAGGCGTGCCGGATGTACCGGGCCATCGGCCGGCCGCCGCTGTACTCGGTCACGGAGCCTCCCGCCCGTCGTACTGGCTGCGCGCCGAGTCGCTCACCCGGATCAGCAGCGCCACGATCGCCCAGTTGGTGACCACGGAGGAGCCGCCCTGGGCGAGGAACGGCATCGCCATGCCGGTCAGCGGGATCAGCCCGGTGACCCCGCCCGCGATCACGAACACCTGCAGCGCCAGGATCGAGGCCAGCCCGACCGCGAGGAGCCGGCCGAACGGCTCGCGCAGGGCGAGGCCGGCCCGGTAGCCGCGCTCCACGAGCAGGGCGTACAGCAGGATGACCGCGGCGAGTCCGGCCAGCCCCAGCTCCTCGCCCGCGGTGGCCAGGATGAAGTCCGACTTGACGGCGAAACCGATGAGGACCGAGTGCCCGAGCCCGAGCCCGGTGCCGAGGAACCCGCCCGCCGCGAAGGCGAACAGCGACTGGGCGAGCTGGTTGGGCCCCTGCCCGGCCTCGATGGTGGCGAAGGGGTGCAGCCAGTCCTCGATCCGGCCGCCCACGTGCGGCTCGAGACGGCCGACGGCGAAGGCGCCGAGCACGGCCAGCAGCAGCCCCACCGCGATCCAGCCGGTGCGGCCGGTGGCGACGTACAGCAGCACCACGAAGAGCCCGAAGAACAGCAGCGAGGTGCCGAGGTCGCGCTCCAGGACCAGCACGCCGACGCTCAGCAGCCAGATCGTCACGATCGGGCCGAGCACCCGCCCGGTCGGGAACTGTACCCGCCACACCCGCCGGCCCGTGTACGCGAGGGCGTTGCGGTTGTCGGCGAGGTAGGCGGCGAAGAACACCGCGAGCAGCACCTTCGCGAACTCGCCCGGCTGGATGGAGAACCCGGCGATCCGGATCCAGATACGGGCGCCGTTGACCGCCGGGAAGAGGATCGGCAGCAACAGCAGCGCCAGGGCCGCGACCACGCACACGTAGGAGTAGCGCTGGAGCAGCCGGTGGTCGCGCAGCATCAGGACGACGGCGATGAACAGCCCCACCCCCAGCGTGGACCACACCAGTTGGGTGGGGGCCGCCCGGTCGCCAGGGGTCTCCAGGTCCAGCCGGTAGATCAGCACCAGGCCCAGCCCGTTGAGCAGCACGCCGATCGGCAGCGGCAGCGGATCGGCGTACGGCGCCCGGATACGGACCGCGACGTGCGCGAACAGGGCGAGCACCCCGAGCCCGGCGCCGTAGCCGACGGCACCGGGCGGGACGGTGCCGGTGCGCGCCAGCCCCACCGCGCAGTAGCCGTACACGGACAGCAGGACGGCCAGCACGATGAGGGCGAGTTCGATGCCCCGGCGCCGGGGGAGGCGTACGGCGGGTGCGGGAGCCTGGGCCGCCGCCACGGTGGTTCCGGCCTTCGTCATGCCCGGAACCTACCTAAACAGGACGTCTTGCGTGCCGTGCCCCCTAGCACCAGCGTGGCGTGGGCCCGAGGGTGCTGATGTAGCGTGCCGGGCCCCAGGCCCAGGTGCCGTCCGTGAGCAGGTACCAGATCCGGTTGGCCCCCACGTAGCCGCCTGCGGTCCGGCAGAAGATGGAGAGGACCTGGCCCTCGCGGACGAAGCGGACGCGCCGGCCGACCCGGTCCGGACGGTCGAGCAGCCAGATGCCGCCTCGCGCGGTGACGACTCCCAGGTAGCGGCCCGATGTGTCCAGGTTCCCGACGCCGCCGGGGGCGTTGACGAGGTTGCCGTTGTCGTTCCCGACGTTGCCGAGGCTGCTGGCGAGGTTGCCGTTGTCGTTCCCGACGTTGCCGAGGTCGCCGTTGTCGGTGGGCGCATTGCCCTGACCGCCGTTGTCCTGCTGGACGGTGCCCGGATCGTCGTTGTCGGCCACGGCCGGGGCGGCCGCGACGCCGGTGACCAGAGCCCCGGTGGCCACGGCTATGGCCAGCCCACGGGTGAGGGACGAGCGCAGGGGCATGGGAGTACCTCCGGGAAACGGGCGAAGCCTGACTCACCGCCACATTAGGGGCGGGCGGGTCGGGGTGCGCGCCATGATGGTCCGCCCGGGGGCAGCGCCCGCGAGTTCGGCCCTAGCCCACCGAAGGCAGGGTCAGCGTCGCGACGGCGCCCCCGTCCACCGCGTTCGTGAAGGAAAGCCGCGCCCCCAGCACCTCCGCCTGCCCCGACGCGATGGTCAGCCCCAGTCCGTGGCCCTTGGCTCCCCCCTCCGTGCGGAACCGCTGGGGTCCGTGGGCCACCAGGTACTCCGGGAATCCACTCCCGTGGTCCCGCACGGTCACCACGGGTCCGTCCACCGTCAGGACCACCGGAGGGCCGCCGTGCCGGTGCGCGTTGGCCACCAGATTGCCCAGCACCCGCTCCAGCCGCCGCCGGTCGGTCTCCACCCGCGCGTCCCGCACGATCCGCACCTCGGTGTCCGTGCCGGACGCCCGGACCACCCGCCCGGCCAGCGCCCCCAGTTCCTCGGTGTCCACCTCGAGCCTCTCCCGGCCGGTGTCCAGCCGGGAGATCTCCAGCAGGTCCTCGGTGAGCGTGCGCAGCGCCGCCACCCGGTCCCGGACCAGCTCCGTGGGCCGGCCCGGCGGCAGCAGCTCGGCCGCCGCGTGCAGCCCGGTCAGCGGGGTGCGCAGCTCGTGCGCCACGTCCGCGGTGAACCGCTGCTCGCTCAGCAGCTTGCTCTGCAGGGACGACGCCATCGAGTCCAGGGCCGCCGCCACCGTGGCCACCTCGTCCTGCGGGCGGGTCGGATCCTTGGTCCGGGGATCGTTCACCCGGGCGTCCAGGTCGCCGGCGCTGATCCGCCGGGCCACGCGCGCGGTGCCGTGCAGCCTCCGGGTCACCCGGGTCACCGCGAACACGCCGACCAGCACGGTCGCCCCGATCGCGAGGCCGGAGGACCACAGGATCGCCTTGTCGAGCCCGGCGATGGTGCCGGACTGCTGCGAGTAGTCGACCTCCACGGCGAGCGCCCGGTGCCCGGCCGCCGGACCCGCCGCCCACATGGTCGGGTGCCCCTGGTGGGTCGAGACCATCGTGCCGCGCCTGCCGCCCACCGCCAGCGCGCGCAGCGGTGCGGGCAGCCCCCGGGGGTCCACCCCGGCGCCCGGCAGCAGCCGGTCCCCGGCCTCGTACGCCTCGGTGGCGTCCGCGAGCCGGGACAGCGCGAGGCCGCGGGCCTGGCCGACGGTCTGGTTGGTCACCGAGACGTGCACCAGGACGCCGAGCAGCGCGGCCAGCGCACAGCACATCACCGTGATGAACGCGGCCGCCTTCCCGGCGAGCGTCCCGGCCCACTGGGGCAGCGCGAGCCTCATCGCGCGCCCGCGGAGGGGCCGGCCGACGCGGACGGCGACGGCGTCCTGCCGGACCGGCCGCCACCGGTGTGCAGGTACTCGTCGCGGGAGAACACCATCGCCCGCTGCCCCGGGTCCCACACCCAGGTGGTGCGGTACTCGTAGCCGGAGATGTCGGCCGGGGAGCGTTCGATCAGCGCCCGGCCGGCCAGCTCCACCCCGATGATCGCGTCGTTGTCGGCCAGCACCTGCACCAGCCTGTGCTTCTCGACGGTGTAGACCCGCACCGCAGTCTGGTTGGTCGGGTAGAGCCGGAAGCCGAGCGTCAGGTCGGCCCGGCCGTCCCCCGTGAGGTCCCGGTAGTACGGCTTGAGCAGCGGACAGCGCGCCTCGTCCCCGCCCGGACGGCACTCCCTCATCCGGTCCACGGTCGCGTGGTACGCGCCCTTGGAGCCGTAGTCGTCGGGATGCGCCGCGATCTCCGCCTCGACGACGTCCACCGGATCGACCTTCCGGATGTCGTCACCGGGGACCGTCACCCCCTTGACGATCGCCCTGGTCGCGACCGCGTAGGGGTAGGCCGGGCTGGACGCCGGCCTGAGGTCCGGCCAGAGCCGGGCGGGGCTGACGGCGGTCGGGGTGGCACCGGCGCCCCGCAGCCCGCCGGCGTCCCCGCAGGCCGCCGCCGTCGCCCACAGCAGGCCGACGGCGGCCACGGCGAGGGCGGTGCGCGTGGGGCGACGGGCTGGCACGGTGCTCCTGGGGCGTCGGGGTCGGTCCCCGCCCCCTTGATCCGGGGTTGCGTGGGGAGGTGTTCTCAGAGTCTTGGGGAAGTCCCCGGTGCGCATCCGGTGGCGGTGCCGGCGACGGCGCTGGGAGAGAGGCTACTCGGCCAGCTCCTCCAGCAGCCGCACGGTGGACAGGCCCGCCCGCAAATACTCCACGAACAGCTGGTTGTGCAGCGCCCACGCCGAGCGCCTGGCCCGGATCAGCCGGATGGCCTCCTCGGGGGCTTGCCCGCGCTGGGCCAGGGCGTGCGCGATGACCAGCCCCGAGCGGTTGTAGCCGTGGTAGCAGCGCACGAGCACCCGGCGGCCGGCGTCCAGCGACTCGTTCACCGCGCGGGCCAGCCGCATCACCCCGGCAAGCTGCGTCCCGTCCAGCGGACCGTCCGGAATCGGCCACACATGGTGCTCCACCTCCGGATCGGGCCCGTATCCCGGCAGCCGCAGCAGCGACTGCACCACATCGAACTCGTCGCGCACGACGGCGAACTCCAGCCGCCCCGAACGGCCCCGGAACTCGTGTCCGCCCATCCACAGGCCGGGCACGATCTCGCTCCACGGGCGCTCCGGAGCCGGCACGTCGGGCTGCTTTCCGCGGGTCCGCAACGGTGCCTCCCCAACTCCCCCTCGCAGGGCTGTCATCCAAGGTAACCGGTCTTGCCCCGGGAGCACCCCGCCTGTTCCCATGGTCCGAGGGGTGATGGCGCATGAGCGGACTGCGCGTGGTGCCGGCCTTTCGGTACGGCCGGGAGCGGCTGTACGTCTGCCGCCCGGACGGAAGCGACGTCGCCTGGTACGACCGTGAGACGGGCCGGGTCAACCTGCTCGGCGACGACGACCGGGACGATGTGCTCGCGGCCCTGAAACCGTTCCTGACCGGCCCCGTGACCGTGGGCCCGCCCCCGGTGCCCACCCCGGCGGAACTCGCCCGGCTGACCCTGCACCCGGACGACGACCTGGCGCCCAACCGCCCCGGCGAGGCGCTGCTCGTCGCCCTCGACCGCGATCCCGGCCCCGCCCGCCGGCTGCGTCCCGACCCGCGCCGGCGCGCGCTGGCCGCCGAGGAGACCGTCGGCGAGGCCCTGGACCGGCTGGAGGGCGCCGGCTGGCACACCCTGCACTCGGTGCCGCTCCCCGGCGGCGACCGCATCCACCATCTGCTGATCGGCGCCGGCGGTCTGTTCGCCGTCCACGCCCTGTACGCCCGCAGGACCCGGGTCCTGGTCGCCGACCCCATGGTCACCCTGGGCCGCCGCGAGGCCGAGCCGGTGCTGCGCCGGCTGCGCGCCGAAGCCGACCGGGCCTCCTACGCCCTGACCGCCGAGGTCCGCCCGGTGCTGGCCCTGGCGGGCCCGGCCCAGCTCACCGTGACCGCCGAGCCCCGCGGGGTGGTGATCCTGCAGGACCCCGAGCTGGACCGTCTCGCCCGTCTCGGCGGGGTGCTGAAACCGGCGGACGTGGAGGCGCTGCACGCGATGGCACGGGACCGCAACACCTGGGCGAGGGTGTAGGTCAGGGCAGCGCTACCGCCGTACCCGGATCCAGCAGGGGCGCCATCAGGTCGCCGAGATCCTGCAGCCGCGGGGCGATGTCCTCGGCCCGGAACTCCAGCCGGCCGGGGCTGCGGCAGTCCTCGACCTCCTCCCAGGTCACCGGCGCGGACACCAGGGGAGCCCGGCGGGCGCGCACGGTGTAGGGCGTGGCCGTCGTCTTGCGGGCCGCGTTCTGGCTCCAGTCGACGAAGACCTTCCCCGGCCTGAGGCTCTTCGTCATCCGGTGCACCACCAGCCGGGGCATCGCCCGCTCCGCCTCCACCGCCAGCGCCTTCGCGTACTCGGACGTCTGTTCGGACGAGCTTCCGTGCACCGCCGCCAGCAGGTGCAGCCCCTTCGACCCGGCCGTCTTCGGGTGCGCCTCGATCCCGTCCGCCGCCAGCCGCTCCCGCAGCCACAGGGCGACCTCGCAGCAGTGGACGACGGTCGCCGGCGGGCCCGGGTCGAGGTCGAAGACCAGCCGGTCGGCCTCGTCCGGGCGCTGCACCAGCCACTGGTGGGTGTGGAACTCGGTGACCAGGTTGGCCGCCCAGACCAGGCTCGGCAGGTCCTGCACCACCACCATCCGGGCCGGCCCCTCCGTGGAGGACCGCGGAACCGCGGAGGTCGTGACCCACTCGGGCGTACCCGGCGGCACGTTCTTGGTGAAGAACAGCTGCCCCTCCGGGCCGTCCGGGTAGCGCAGGAAGGACACCGCGCGGTCGCGCAGGTGCGGCAGCAGGGCACCGGCGGTGGTCGCGTAGTAGTGCAGCAGCTCTCCCTTGGTGAAGCCGGTCTCCGGATAGAGCACCTTCTCCAGGTTGCTGAGTGCGACCCGCCGCCCCTCCACCTCCGTGATAGGCGTCATAGGATGACAATCCCAGAAAAACCGGAGAAAACGGGAAAGGGAGGGTGCGGCACGTGCGATCGATATGGAACGGGGCCATCTCCTTCGGTCTCGTCAGCATCCCGATCAAGCTGGTGAACGCGACGGAGAGCCACTCGATCGCCTTCCGCCAGATCCACACCGAGGACAACGGCCGCATCCGCTACCGCAAGGTGTGCGAACTGGAGGACCGCGAGGTCGACCAGGCCGAGATCGGCAAGGGGTACGAGGACGCGGACGGCACGATCATCCCGATCAGCGACGACGACCTCTCGCACCTGCCCATCCCCACCGCCCGCACGATCGAGATCGTCGCCTTCGTACCGGTCGACCGGATCGATCCGCTCCAGATGGGGGCGGCCTACTACCTCGCGGCCGGCGGGGCCCCCGCCGCCAAGCCGTACACCCTTCTGCGCGAGGCCCTCAAGCGCAGCAACAAGGTCGCCATCGCCAAGTTCGCGCTGCGCGGCCGGGAGCGCCTCGGCATGCTGCGCGTGGTCGGCGACGCCATCGCCATGCACGGCCTGCTCTGGCCGGACGAGGTACGCGCCCCCGAAGGGCTCGCCCCGGACACCGACGTCACCATCCGTGACAAGGAACTCGACCTCGCGGACGCCCTGATGGACACCCTCGGCGAGGTCGATCTGGAGGACCTGCACGACGAGTACCGGGAGGCGCTGGAGGAGGTCATCGCGGCGAAGGCGGCCGGCGAGGCGCCGCCCGAGGCGCCCGCGCCGGCGGCCGGGGGCAAGGTGCTGGACCTGATGGCGGCGCTGGAGAACAGCGTGCGGGCGGCCCGGGAGTCGCGGGGTGCCGAGCCCGCGGGTGGCGAGGCCGAGGTCAGGTCGCTGCCGCGGCGGAGGGCGGCGCCCAAGGAGACGGGGGGCAAGAAGTCCACGTCCACGGCGAAGAAGACGGCCGCCGCCAAGAAGACGGCGACGGCGAGGAAGTCGACGTCCAGGACGGCGCAGGGCGCGAAGAAGACGACGGCGGCGAAGAGTACGGCCAAGTCGGCCGCGAAGAGCGCGGCGCCCGCGAAGAAGACGGCGGCGAAGGATACGGCGGCGAAGAACACGGCGGCGAAGAAGACGGCCTCGCGCAAGCGGTCCGCCTGAGCCGCCGTGCTCGAAGCGCGGCCGGGGCCCCGTCTTCGCGACCCTGTCCGAGCGCCGTCGGCCGTGGGGGCGCCGGTCCTCTGCCGGACGTCTTCAGCGTGCTGTGTCCTCCGGTATGCGTACCCGCCCCGCCACCAGGGCCAGCCCGCCCCCCGCGACGGCCAGGGCCGCCCACGCCGTACCGAAGGCCGTCGTGCCCGCGGTCAGGCCGACGGCGTCGCTGAGGTAGCCGACGGAGACCGGGAGGAGGCCGGCGGGGAGGTAGCCGCCGACGTTGAGAGCCGCGTTGGCCTCGGCGAGCCGGGGACCCGGCACGGCCGAGTTCAGCAGGGACAGACCGCCGAGCTGGCCCATGCCCTGGCCCGCGCCGGCCAGCAGCGCGGCGGCGGTCAGCGCCGGGACCGAGCCGGTGTGCACGGCCGTGACGAGTGCGAGCATGCCGAGCGCCGTGGTGGCCGCACCGGCGACCAGGACCGTGCGCCGGCGCAGCCGCCGTACCGCGAACTGCACGCCCGTCGCGCAGAGGAACATCGCGAACGCGAGCGCCCCCGGGACGATCCGGCTGTCGGTGCCCAGCAGCCCCGACAGCAGTGAGGGCCCGAGCGACAGCACGAACGACGTGGCGGTGATGCCGGGGGCGAAGACGGCGATGCCCAGCGTGAGCTGCCACCCGGCACCGCGCGGCACGGCCGGCACCCGCACCCGGGCGCGGGCCCCGGCGGCGGCCGGAGCGGGCCGGCGCAGCGGCATCCGCAGCACCACCACCAGTGCCGTGACCAGCAGCACCGCCTCCACCACGAACACGGTGACCGTAGGCGCGGGCAGCGTCTCGGACAGCACTCCGGCGAGCAGCGGCCCGAGTCCCGCGCCGAACACCATGGCGCAGGAGGCGAGCAGTGCCGCGAGGCGGCGGCGCGCGGGCCCGGCCACGTCCGTCACCGCGGCCATGCCCGCCGAGACCACGGCCCCGACCGCGATCCCGGCGCACAGCCGGGCGGCGATCAGCGCGGCCACGCCGCCCGCGGTGGCGAAGAGCAGGCAGGCCACGAGGGCGAGCCCCAGCGCGGGCACCAGGACGGGCTTGCGGCCGAACCGGTCGGAGGCGACCCCGGACACCAGCAGCGAACCCAGCAACCCGGCGATGTAGCAGGCGAAGACGACGGTCAGGGTGCCTTTGGAGAATCCCATCTCGCGCTGCCACAGCACATACAGCGGGGTGGCCGCGTTGGACAGCACGAACACGGCGGTCACGGGCCAGGCGGCGAGCCACACCCAGCGGACCGGCGCCTCACCCGCAGGCCGGCCGCGCTCCGTTCGGGCGGTACGCACGTCTGTTCCGGCGGTACGCACGTCTGTTTCTGGCACGGCACGGTCCTCCCTGAGCGACTGTACGACTCCACTCGTACTTGTACGAGTAGAGTCGAACTTAGCACGTAGTACGATCAGGTTCGTACAAGGAGTGTGTGGGAGGAGCCGCAGTTGACCCCGACCCTGTCCGCCGGAGCGGACATGAGACCGGACATGAGACCGGACATCGTGCGGCTGCCGGAACCCGCCGGCCTGCCCGATCCGCTGCCCGAGCCGACCGCCGGGGAACTGCGCCTGGAGGTGGTGCTGGGTGCGCTCAGCGACCCGCTGCGGCTGGGGATCGTGCGCAAACTGCTCCTGGAGTCGCAGGAGTTCGACCACACCTGCGGCTGGTTCGGCCTCGACCGCCCCAAGTCCTCGCTGACGCACCACTTCAGGGCGCTGCGCGAGGCGGGGATCATCCGGCAGCGCCAGTACGGCCTGGAGCGCCGCAGCCACGTCCGGGTCGCCGACCTGAACGCCCGCTTCCCCGGCCTGCTGGACCTGGTCGCCGCATGGAGCCCGCCGGACGGGGAGTGAACCGGCGCGCGTCCGCCTCGCCCGGGATGCGGCCGGATCTCCGCACCCCGATCATGAGAGACGTCGGCCGGGGCCGCCCGTGGCCTGCGCGGCACAGGGAGGCCGGCGTCGCTGCGGCCCCGGGAGGGACCGGCGCCCTGGGAGCGTGACGATGACCGGTGACAGACCCTCCGCGGCGGCCTGGCACAACCTCGTGACGGCCACCGTCGGCTTCACCCTCACCTTCTGGGCCTGGAACCTGATCGCCCCCCTCGCGGCCGACTTCGACGACCGGCTGCACATGGGCGCCACGGCCCAGTCGCTGCTCGTCGCGGTGCCGGTGCTGGTCGGCTCCCTCGGCCGCGTCCCGGTCGGCGCGCTCACCGACCGCTACGGCGCCCGCCTGATGTTCCCGCTGATCAGCGCCCTGACGATCATCCCGGTGCTGCTGCTGATCCCGGCGAAGTCCGCCTACCCCGCCCTCCTGGCGGTGGGCTTCCTCCTCGGCCTCGGCGGTACGACGTGCGCGACCGGCGTGCCCCTCGTCAACTCCTGGTTCCCACCGGCCCTGCGGGGAGGGGCGCTCGGCGTCTTCGGCATGGGCATGGGCGGCGTGGCCCTGTCCGGCTTCTTCACCCCGCGCATGTACCACCAGGGCACGACCCTCCCCTTCCTGGTCATCGCGATCGCCCTGGCCGCGTACGCCGTCCTCGCCACGTTCCTGATCAACGACCGCCCCGGCCGCCCGGTGCCCACCAGCCCCCTGGCCACCCGCCCGGGCCGCCCGCCTCCGCGTCACGTGGGAACTGTCCGCCCTGTACGCGATCGGCTTCGGCGGCATCGTCGCGTTCGGCGTCTACCTCCCCACGTACCTGAGGACCTGGTACGGCCTCAGCCCCACGGACGCCGGCACCAGAGCGGCCGGCTTCGCCCCGATCACGGTCGTGTTCCGCCCCCTCGGAGGCCGGCTGGCCGACCGCGTCCACCCGGCGATCGTCACGGCCTGGGCTCTCGGCGCGGTCGCGCTCCTCGCCGCCGTCCAGTCCTTCGACCCCGCCCTCGTGCCGGGTGTGACGATCTGCCTGCTGCTGACGGCCGCCGCCCTCGGCACGGCGAGCGGCTCCGTCTTCGCCCTGGTCTCCCGGGTCACCCCGCAGCCCCAGGTCGGCAGCGTCACGGGCATCGTCGGCGCGATGGGAGGCCTCGGCGGCTTCGTACCGCCCCTGGTGATGGGCGCCGTCCACAGCGCCAAGGGCTCCTACTCCCTCGGCTTCATGCTCCTGTCCGACCTCGCCCTGGCGGGCTGCATGTACGCCTACGGCCGGATGCGCACGGCAGGAGCGGAACCCCCACCGCAACCGGCGGCCCCCTACCGGAGGAGGTCCCCGGCTCCGGCCCGGACAGAACCGGAAGCTGAGCCCGGCGATCCCGAGCGACTCCCCGCGCTCCACTCCGTGGGCACTACAGTTGCCCGTGTGCGGCGCGTCACAGTGCGTCGCGTACCAGGCGGCCGGGGCGGGAGTGCTGCTGCGCCCGGCTTGCGTCAGTTGGGGGGCAGTGTGCAAGAAATGATCAAGGGCTCGAACGTGGCACTGGCGGCCCTGAGCGAACATGCCGGTTCGGTGATCGTCAGTCTGGGCTGGGGGAGCCCGACCGGCGAAGGCGACGCGGATGTCTCCGTCCTGCTGCTGGACCTGAACGGCAAGGTGCGCAGCGACACCGACTTCTACTTCTACAACCACCCGGTCGCTACCGACGGAAGCGTGCAGCTCCTGGGCAAGACGCCGACGGTGGACGGCAACGAGGACCGGATCAGCTTCGACTTGACCGCGGTCCCTGCGGACGTCGACCGGATCGTCGTGGCCGCCAGCCGGTACGGCGGAGCGCGCTTCGGTGAACTCGAGGGCGTACGCCTGTCGTTGGCCGACGGCGCCGGCGAGGATCTGCTCCGCTTCGCCATCGACGACATCGACTCGGTGAGCGCGGTCATCTTCGGCGAGTTGTACCGGCGCGCAGAGGAGTGGAAGTTCCGCGCCGTCGGCCAGGGCTACGACACCGGCCTCGCCGGTCTGGCGACGGACTTCGGTGTCGACATCGAGGACGACGCGGCGGCAGCGGAGACGCGGGAGCACCCGGCGGCCGACGAACAGCCGGACCCCACGGCCCCGGCGCCGGCCGGCGAGCCGGGGCCGGACGGAACGCTGGGAGCCGTCCCCTCTCCTCGCCGGCCCGACGAGGGGGGCGCGCCACGCAAGCCCACCGCTCGGCCGCGTACCGCGAAGAAGAAGGTCACCCTGCCCAAGGCGGGCAAGAAGACCCTGGCGGAGAACGACTCCTGGCGGGAAGCCCGGCTCTTTCCGGTGTCCGCGCTCAAGAGCGACCGGGACCGCGAGATGCGGGCCACCTCGGTACTGCTGTCGGTGATGGCGCAGGTACCGGAGTTCGGCAGGAGACTCACCGCTGCGTTCGGTGCCCCGGCAGGCCGCATGGAGACCTTCACTGAGGTCACCCTGCCGCACGGTGACTCGCCGCGCCGCCCCGACGGGGTGATCCGCGTCGAGCGGGCCGGCAAGCTGTGGACGGCCCTGGTCGAGACGAAGACCAACGGCAACGCCCTCAAGGACGAACAGGTGCAGGCGTACATGGACATCGCCGCGCGCCGCGGCTACGAGGCCGTGATCACGCTGTCGAACGACGTCGCGCTGGAGGGCAGCCCCCTCGTCAACGTCAAGATCGACGGCCGGCGCAAGCACAAGGTCGCGCTCAGGCACCTCTCCTGGGCGGAAGTCGCCCACCAGGCCCAGATGCTGATCCGGCACGAGGGCGTCGGCAACAAGGCGCACGCCTGGCTCCTCCATGAACTGCTCCACTACCTGCAGCACGAGAACTCCGGCTGCCACGGCTTCCAGAACATGGGCCCGGCCTGGGTACCCGTACGCAACGGCATCGACGACGAAACCCTGTGCCAGGGAGATCCGCGCGCACTGGAGGTCGTCGAGAGCTGGGAGCGGCTGATCCGCCAGGTGTGCCTCGGACTGGGCGGCGAACTTGGGCAGAAGGTACTGCCCGTCCAGCGCGCCAGGCGGGGAACGGATCCAGGAGCACGCCGGAGCCGCCTCGCCGAGCAACTCTGCCAGGACGGAAGGCTGCTGGCGGAGGTGCGCATCGAGGGCACGCCCGGCGTCCTGGCCATCAGCGCGGATCTGCGCACCGGCAGACTGCGCACCTCCATCGAGATCCCGGCACCGGAACAGGGCTACCCCCTGTCCTGGGCGAAACGGCTCGTCCGATCCCTGGCCGAGGCGCCCGCCGACCTCCACATCGAGACCCTGGTCGAAGGAGAGACAGCCGGCCCACGCGGCACACTGGAACGGCTCCGTCCCGAGCCGGCGGACCTGCTCCCCAAGGACAGCGGCACCCGCATCACCGGCTTCCGCCTGTCCCTGCTCAAGGGCATGGGCAGCAGCCGCGGCAACGCCGAGTCCGGCTTCATCCGCAGCGTCGACGACGCGGTGCACCGCTTCTACACGACTGTGGTGATCCACCTGGACCGCGCGACGCCCCGCCGGTCCCCGTCCAGGGAAGCAGAGCCGACGGGCTGACTCACCGGGCGGAGGCCGCCCGCGCAGTGCCCCCGCGGGCGTGTGCCCGTGGGGGTCGGTCCTCCGCTGGGACGGGCTCGCGTACCGCCTCGTCGGTCGTCTCAGACGGGCTGGCGTACGGTCACGGCCTCGTCGGGCGCCCGGCCCGCGTGACGGGACACATCCCGGGGCCGTCCGCGGACGGCCCCCCACGGCCGGCCGCCGTCCTGGCCCCTGCCACCAGGGACTGCACCGAGGAACGTGGCCACCCCGACCCCGAGTTCCCCTTCGTCGCCGCCGGCCCGCTCGTGTCACGGCCCTGCCGCGCAGGCCCCGGCCGGGGCGATGCTCAGGGCGGTCGTGCGCGGCACCGAGACGGTGCCGTCCGCCTTGGTCCTGATCACCACCCGTTGCGGGTCGACCAGGACCAACTCGCCACACACCGTGCCCGTGCCCGTCCTCACTTCGACCGGAGACGCGGCCGGGGCGCTCGTCGTCCCCCAGGCGAGGACGAGCGCCCCGACCACCGAGACCACTCCGAGGACACAGCACCGCGCTGCCCAGGCCAGTGCCCGTCTCACCCGGGTGACCTCCCGCTCGGTCCAGCGGCGCAGCGCCTGCCCGCCCAGGAGGATCTCGTCCTCGGGGGTCCCGTGCGCCGCTCGTACGGCCACGAGTGAACCGGTGGCCAGGAGCACGAACGCGGCGAGCAGTAGCCCGGTGGCGGTGTCGCGGGCCCAACCGGGGAGGTCGGTGAGGTCGTCACGGCCCTTGAGCAGAACGAGGACCGCGAACAGCGCCGTGAGCCCGGTCAGCCCGGTGCGCCACCCCTCGGCCTGTCTGCGCAGCTCCGGGAGCCGGGTGAACTCCAGCTCACGGGCGAGTTCGGCCCAACGGCGGTCGGAACGGCCGCTCATCGCCGGATCCGCCAGCGTGCGCCGCACCCGAGGTACGACGTGTCGGGAGGGCAGTGCGGATGAGGGTGGCCGCACTCGCACAAGTGCACCTCCGTCAGCAGCGGATCCGGCCCGTCCTCCGCTCTCCGCGCCGTCCCGATCCCCAGCAGCAGGCTCAGCACGCCCTTCGTCCCGGTTCCCGGCGGGCACCACGGGAAGAGCGTCCTGGTGGGGCCGTGGCAGCGGGGACAGGTCCCCGCGACGATCACTCCCCGCCCGTCCGGTGCGGGGAACTGGGTGAACAGGTCGGCGTCGACCTCGCCGAGATCCTCGTCGGCGTACGGCTTGCTGTGATCGTGCCGGCGGGTGCGCGTCATCGCCTCTTCTCCTGCCCGTCGGTTGCCCTGTCCGGCTCGTCGACGTGCTCGAACCGGAGCCCGAACATGCCCGCGTACACCTCCAGGCGCCCGCGTACCCACGCCGGTGTCTCGCCCGTCGCCCGGGCACAGAACGCCAGACGGTCCCGGCCCACCGTGCCGGTCAGGGCGGGCAGCCGGCCGTCGAGGCCCTCGGAGAGGATCGCCAGGTCCTGCCAGCAGGGCACGGTGTCGGGCACGTCGGTGACCGCCGCAGGCGTGCCCTCCAGGGCGAGGTACGGGGTGATACGCCGCCAGGTGTCACGCACCGATTCGCCGAGGCGTCCGGCGATGCTCACCACCTCGAGCGGCACCATCGGGGAGCCGGGGGCGCAGAGGCGGTGGGCCGGATCGACCGCCACGGCGTCGTGCGCGGTGGGCACCTCGTCCGGCAGAGCGGCCTCGGCGTCGGCGGACAGTTCCGGGACGAGGGCGCCGATGGAGCGAAAGGGCGCCAGCGCCTGATAGGCCGCCCGCGCCCCGAGGTTGCGGGCGCGAGCGTAGTTCACGAGGCGGTGCGCGGTGAGCGGGGTCCAGCTCGGGGTCTCGAACCACTCGTAATCCACGTCGTCGTGCGGGCCCTGCTCGACCAGCGCCTCCGTCTCGGCCGCCGACGGGCTGAACGACCTCAGCTCCTCGGGCGGGGGCGGTGCGACCAGGCCGGCGCCCAGCCCCAGGTCTGAGGCCTCCCGGTGCGCGGTGTCCCACAGGAACGACAGCTTCTGGCGGAGCCGCTGGCTCGCGGTGAACAGCACGGCCGCGGTGGCCGGCACGGGATAGTCGGCACCGTCCCAGCCGGGATCCTCCCCGGAGAACGCGTACCTGCTCGGAGTCGGCAGATCGTCCCAGGCCCGCAGCAGGTCCCCGGCGTCCGGCAGATCCACTCCGGCCGCCCTCAACTCCTCGGCGAACCAGGACGTCTCCTCCCAGGACCACTCGTGGGAGCGGGTGAACGCCAGGTCCCGGAGCGAAACGCCGCCCTCCAGGCGTACCTCCTCGACGTGCAGCCGCCGTGCGAGGTTGCCGGTCTCGGGTGAGGGGACCACGTCCCGCCCGGCCGACCGCCTGGTGTACCGCCGGCGGAAGACCAGTCCGAGGCCCTCCGTCTCACGGCCGAGCAGCCGCTCCGCCTCCCATACGGAGAGTTCGAGGTCCGCGGCCAGTTCGATGACGGCGGCCCACGGCAGCACCGGGCGGCCGTCGGGGCCAGGAAGGAGGTAGTGGCGCACAAGCTCGAACATGTCGGCCGACACGGCATCCCAACGGGCCACCAGGGCGGGGTCGGGCAGCGGGCGTCCCAGCCAGGCGAACCGCGCCAACCGCCACTGCGCCTCGTCCGCGTCCAGGCCGGTCGCAGCGGCCACCACCCGCACGTCCCAGGGATTCGTGGCGGGCCGCCAGCGACGCGCACGCTCGTCCTCCTGGAGGTAGAGCAGCCTCAGCTCGGCGTCGGTGCAGACGTGATCGCGGTGGTGGTCCGGCACGATGAACAGCGCGTTCTCCACGAACGGCGCGTACCGGGCGCACGCCTCGGCCAGCTCGCCCAGCGGCCGCCGGTACACGGCCGAGGCGCGGGCGATGCCGGAGAGATCTCCGGGCTCGTGCCGGTAGTGGACCTCATGGACGGGCTTGCGACGGGACATGGGCTTGCGGCCGACGGTCATCGTCATGCCGTCGAAGGGATCGGGCTCGTTGCCCACAAGCCCCTTCATGACGCACCAGTCGGTGAAGTCCGGTGTCCACTCCAGATCGCCGCCGCCCCGCACGGCCGGCCCCGCCAGCCCGGGATGGGCGACGCGCAGGCCCCGCGTCGCGCGGAGCACCTTCGCCACGGTCGTGTTCTGCTCGCGGGCCACCAGGATCGCGGAGCGCCAGTCGCCGTCGACCTGCGCCGCGATGTCCGACCAGCCCGGCTCCGGTACGGGGTGCCCGGCGAGGGACAGGGGCGCCGCCTCCTGCCGGGCCCGGTGATCGAGTCCGAGAACGGCCAGCCGCCAGGGCCGGACCATGTCCGCGGCCCCCTGCCCCTCCCGTCCGCCCGCCCGGTCGGCCAGGGAGTCCAGCTTGAACCAGCCCACTTCGTCGAGGTCGACCCGCCGGCCGTGGTCGCCCGTGACGAGCACCTTCCGCCCCTGCCAGGTCTGCCACAGGATGCGGGCCACGGCGGGCTCGAGGGACTCCAGGCTCCGGAGCCAGCCGAGACCGAGCGTGGCGCGGTCGGCCAGCACGGGGGCACCGCGCCGTAACTGCTCCCGCGCCCACCGGATGTCGTAGCCCTCCAGCTTCTTGCGGTTGAGGCTGAGTTCTCCCGCGTGCGCGCCCGACAGATTGAGCACATACCCGAAGGGGTGCTTGTCGGTGGCGATCCCGTCGCACACGATCGCCCCCCGGCCCCCGACCCACCACAGGGTGCCCGGCACCGCCTCGAGCGCCGACTCGGTGGACGCCGCCCGGGGTCCTTCCCCGGCCGCGAGGAGCCCGGGGAGCCAGACGTCCTCGGTGCCGTCCTCCCCGCGCACGTGAAGCCGGAACTCGCTGATCCGGACCAGGGACCGCAGCACGGACACGACGGAGTCCCCGGTCAGCATTCCCTCCCGGCGCAGGTGCAGCCGTACGCGCGTGCCGCCCTCCGGCAGCGCCCCGCCGTCCGGCCCGGTCTCCTCCCGGACACGGAAGAGACTGCCGCTGACCGGGATCTCGACGCGCAGCGCCTTCCGGGACGGGCGTCCGTCCAGGCCGACCGGCCGGGTCACGATCGTCATCTCGTCGGCGAGCATGAAATAGCTGAAGACACCGATGCCGAAACGGCTGTTGGGGTAGAGCTGCAGTGACCTGTCGTGCCGCAGCCACGCGGCCTGCTCCCGGCGGAACGCGTGCGACTGGTCGAAGCGGCGGCCCGCCCGCGTGAAGGTGCTCTTCAGCTGGTCGACGGTCATCCCGACGCCGTTGTCGATGCACTCGACGTAACGCCCCCGGCCGTCCTCGCCCGCCTCGATACGGATGCGGCCGGACCACTCGCCGGGCTCCCTGCCGAGCCCCCGCAGATAGCGGGCGCGCATCTCCCGGTAGCGGCAGGCGTCCATGGCGTTCTGGTACAGCTCGCGCAGGGCGAGTTCGGGTTCGCCGTCGTACAGTTTCTCGCCCATCAGCAGGCGCCGGATCTCCGTCTGCTCCAGCGTGAAACGCGCGAGCGGCACGTCGTACGCGTCCACCCCGTGCTCCCCGTCGGGCCGCAGCCGGTGGTCCGTCAGCCGGGCCGGCAGACCCCGGAGCAGCGCGGCCTCGTCCTCGGGCAGCCGGCGGGCCGACTCGCGCAGCGCATGGCCGAGGTCGTCGGCGTCCTCCACGAACGAGGCGAGCGCCGCGTGGATCGCCGGATGCGGGCAGAGGGCGTCCAGATGGAGGTACGAGGGCGTGGCCCCGTCCTGTTCGAAGTCCCAGCAGGCGTCGTGGAGCACGGTGATCACCTCGCGCGGCACCACCGGATCGGAGACGGCGAGATGTTCGGCGAGGACCTCCGGAAGGCGCCGGGCGTCGAAGGCGAGCAGCCCCGCGAGCCGCAGCAGCGCCGCGAGCGGCCGTACCCGCAGGCGCCACGGGGTGCCGTGTACGACGTGCCGGTCGGGCAGGGACAGCCGCTGGTCCGCCGGGGACAGCCGCTGCTCCTCCGGAGGAGCACCGACGGCGACGCCCGCGGCGACCGTACGCAGGGCCGCGGCCAGCGCCGCCCCGCGGCCACCGAGCCTCTCGCCCGCGGGCGCCGACCCCTGGCCCATGAGCCGCGCCGCGAACCCGTCGGCCAGGGCGGCGGGCACGCTTTCCTCGTCGGTCGAGAACCGCTCCGCGATCCACCGGTGCACCAGCCACAGGACGACCGCGTGCCGGTCGTCGGCCGGGTCCGTCAGCCACCGGTACGAGTGGGTGAGCTTCTCGGCGATCTGGGGATGGCGCTCCGCGATCTGCTCGTAGTGCCGTCGCCGGTCGTCGGCCTCGCTGTCGCGCCTGACGAACTGCGGGAGGAGTTCGGCGGCTTGACTCAGCCTTTCGGCCCAGGACGCCTCGTGGAGCAGCACACCGGCGATCAGCGCGGTGACCTCCAGGACCGACAACTCGACGCCCTTCGCCAGCAGCAAGGGGAGCCGGCCGGTCAGCAGCCGCACCGGATAGTCGTCGTCGGCCCAGGGATCGGGCAGCCGTTGCCGGGCGCGGTCGACGTGGCGGGCCGTGTCGGTGGCCAGAGAGGTCAGGCAGTCCTGCATGGGGGCGACGGCTTCCGCGTCGCACTCCGGCACCCGCTCCCAGAGCGCCGGCGCGCGCACGGCGTCCTCCCAGGCCTCCAGCAGCCGTCGGCCGCGTGCGATCTCCCGCGACCTGGTCCGCTCCGCCAGATCGGTCCCGTAGTGGATCAATACCGCCTGCGGTTCGGCCCGTTCCCGTAAGGCCAGCGCCGTTGTCTCCCGCCTGGCCGTGTCGTAGACCTCCTCCACGCTCCTGGCCTCGGTCAGGGGATCGAAGGCGCGGGCGAGTGCCCGGGTGAAGAAGCTGCCGGCTTCCGCGAACCCGCTGCGCTCACCGGGGCCGCAGCCGGTCATCATCGCGAAACCGCTGCGCGGCGGACCCTTGACGACATGGCTGCCGAAGACGACGGGCCGTCCGTCCGTCGCCTCACGGCAGGCGTCGATGAGCCACAGCACCGTGCCGGCGCCGCAGTCGGCCAGGTACCGGCTGATGTCGGCGTCGAGGAGCGACTCCCGTACGTGCGGCTGGGCCCACCCTGCCGGACCGGCGCCCGCACCGGCGGGGGCGCGGGCGTCGGCGGGTACCAGGTAGTCGGTGTCGCCGATCCGCACGCCGTGTCCCGTGAAGTAGAGGAGCAGCGTGCTATCGGCCGGTGCGCTCTTCGCGAGACCGGTGATGCGTTCGGTGATCTCGTTGCGAGTGGGGTCGCGCAGCGTCTCCACCGTGTATCCGCTGTCCCGCAGAGCCGCGTCCAGGACACACAGATCCGCTTCGACCGTCGCCCCCAGCGAGGGCAGGCAACGCTCCGCCCCCGGATTGGCCCCCACACCGATCAGCAGGGCCGTACGACTGTCCCCTTGCATGTACCCCCCTCACCCTCCGGCTCCCCATGCTCGCAGCCGGCCTTGTGCGGAGGGGGCCGATCACGCCGACTGCCGACGGGGACGAGAACGAACGCGCGTCGCCGGTTCGGGAAGCCGCTGTTCCCCGAAGGGTGTGCTCTGGCACGCCTGTACGGTGAACTCCTGCATCCAGACGGCTCATTCGTTCGAGTCGAGTACCTCGAACGAGTTACGAGCCGTCAATTCTGCGACGCGTGACCAAAAACCTCAGGCGCGCCGCAGTCGCGGCCGCACTTCTCCTCGTGCCCCTCGTGGCTCCCACCCCGGCACACGCGCAGGATCGTTCCGCCGAGACGTACACACTCCCCATGGCCGCCGCGGTCCACTTCCTCCCGCTCGCCGCCGAGGTGCGCGACGGCTACGAGCGCACCAGCTTCAAGCACTGGAACGCGGGCAAGATCCCCGCCGACGGCTGCAACACCCGGGCCGAGGTGCTCCTCTCCGAGGCGGTCGACCCACCCGGGGTCCTCCCCGGCTGCAAGCTCTCGGGCGGCCGCTGGTGGTCGTACTACGACGCCAAGTGGATCACCTCGGCCTCCGCCCTGGACATCGACCACATGGTTCCGCTCGCGGAGGCCTGGGACTCCGGGGCCTCGCAGTGGACCGCGGCGCGGCGCGAGGCGTACGCCAACGACCTCGACGCCACGACCTCCCTCGTCGCCGTCTCCGCGGCCTCGAACCGCAGCAAGGCCGACCAGGACCCGGCCCAATGGCTGCCGCCGGCGGTCGAAGCGACATGCAGGTACGCCTCGGAGTGGACCGCGACCAAACTCCGCTGGGGCCTCACCGTCGACGCCGTCGAGTCCGAAGCGCTCGGTCAGCTCGCGGACGCATGCCCAGGCACGACCGTGACCTACGAGCCCGCCCCGTAGGAACCGTGGATCCACCCGCCGGGGCGGGGCCACCGGCTGGAACCCGGCGTACCGCCTGTGTGGCACGTCTGTGGCATGCGAACGGGCCATGAAGAGGACGTCGTCACATGAAGAATCCGACGCCGCGGGCGCCCCCCACGACGCGGTACCAGGGCCGTGAGCTGCGCTGATGGCGGATCTGCGCGACGGGGGTCGTCGGGAATAGCCTGGAGAAGAGGGGCACCGGGACGGAACGGATCCTCCCGGTGCATTCCCTTCCCCGCGGGGGACGTAGAAGAGGGAGGCGGAGAGCCATGCCCTGGAATCTGAACGGCACGTATCTGGAGAGCTGCAACTGCGACGTGGTGTGCCCTTGCACGACCTCGGGCCTCACCGCACCGGCCGACCACGAGCGCTGCCAGGTGACCTTCGCGTTCCACGTGGACAGCGGGAACGTGGACGGCGTGGATGTCTCCGACCACAACGTCGCCGTCTTCATCGACGCGCCCCGGGTGATGGCCGAGGGCGGCTGGCAGGTGGCTCTGTACCTCGACGCTTCGGCCGACGACGGCCAGGCGGAGGCGCTGGGCAAGATCTTCTCCGGCCAGGCCGGCGGGCCGATGGCAGCACTCACTCCGCTCATCGGCGAGGTCCTCGGCGTGGAGCGCGTTCCCATCGACTACCGGGACGACGGCCGCCGCCACTCCGCGCGGGTGGGCGGCGCCATCGACATCGAGATCGAGGATCAGGTTGCCCCGCAGTTCGGCGAGGACGGTCCGGTCATGGGACTGACCGGCATGTTCCACCCGGTGAACAGCACGCTGACCATCGCCCGGTCGACCCGGGCGACGGGCGACGGCGTGTACGGCCGGTCCTGGGACTTCTCCGGCGGCAACGGGCACTCGGCGCCCTTCACGTGGTCCGCGTGACCGGTTGGCTGGTCACCGTCCGCCGCAGGGCGGGCCCCGCCGGACTGCTGCTGGTCGTGGCGGCTGCCGCCTGGGTCTGGGTGGTGACACGCTGGGGCGGCATGCAGGTGATGCCGGGCACCATGGGCCTGGGCCTGCCCGTTTTCCTGGCCATGTGGACGCTGATGATGGCCGCGATGATGCTGCCCGCCACGGCGCCCGTCGCCGCGCTCTACGCACGCACCATCACCGTGCATCGTGCACCGCGCATGGTCGTTTTCACGGTCGCCTACCTGCTTGTCTGGGCCGCGGCCGGGCTGCCGGCGTATGGGCTGGCCGCCGGCCTGGGCAGGGCGGCGAACCTCCCCGCGGTTGCGGGGACCGTAGTGGCCGCTGCCGTGTTCGCGCTCACCGGCGTCTACCAGCTCACGCCCCTCAAAGACCGCTGTCTGGCGAGGTGCCGCTCGCCGATCGGGCTGATGCTGCGCTACGCCTCGTACCCGGGGCGCTCGCGCGATCTGCGTGCCGGAGCCCACCACGGGGCCTTCTGCCTGGGCTGCTGTTGGTCGCTGATGGTCCTGCTGGCGGCGTTCGGTGTGATGAATCTGTGGGCCATGGTGGTTCTGACCGCCGTGATCACCACTGAGAAGCTTGCTCCGGCCGGCCGCCTGGTGGCCCGTGCCGTGGGACTCACCTCGATCGCCCTGGCCGTCGCCGTCTTCTGGTTCCCGGCGCTGGCTTCGGGCCTCACCGGTGGCGGTACGGCCGGGATGTGAGGACGGGGACGCCGACTGCGAGGATTGATCACGGCACTGCTCGGCTCTACTCTGCCTGGGTCGACGGCGCACGGCGCACGGGATGGGAGCACCCCGCGCACGCCGTTCCCAGCCACAGAAGTCTGAGCCTCGATGCTGTCAGGCGAGGCTTTCGAGACCGAGCTTGGCCAGTCGCGACCGGATGGCGCTGGGCTTCCGGCCGAACTGCTTCCCGAGGGCATTGAAGTCACGTTCTCCTTGCTGGTAGAGGGCAAGGAGGTGGGCGTCGTCCTCTGATGACCATGGGTGGCCCATCCGCGGAAAGCGAGCCCGTTGCTCTTCCGGCGTCTCACGCCTCCTGCCGGCATCGCCGTGAGGGCAGACAGACTCGATGATGTCGAGTGGGAACTCTCCGACGTGGGTGCCTGTGAGCCAGAGGTTCAGGTGGCCGTCGTCGAACGTGATCCGGTCGGCATGGATGGTCACTGCTCGCCGTAGGACGTCGCTGTCGTTCGGGTCCTGGTGGTAGTCGGTGAACGTGAGACGGAACGCTGTGCGCACGGTGGAATCCCCCATGGGGACCATGCTGGCGTCCCCGCTTGGCATGCGGTAGATCGTTTCTCGTCCTTGCCCGCTGCACGCAGCGCCCCGCCGACAGGGCGGCGCGCGCCCTGCAGCCAAGACCACGGTCAGAACGATGCCTCCGGCGGGGGATCGGCCGGCACCGGGATGGAGGGGGCGCCGTTCGCGGCTGCGGGTCCGAAGTGGCGTGCGCGGGGAACTCCCACGACCTCGCAACTGCCCTCGGCTGCCGCGTCAACCGTCCCCCTGCTCGATGTCCAGATGGATCGGGCCGCGAAGAACGGGGCTTCGCCGGTACGGCGGCGGGTCGTCGACCAGCCGGGGCCGGTCGAGGCGGCGTACCAGCTCGCCCAGCGCGATCTGGGTTTCCCGTCGGGCCAGCGGGCCGCCGAAGCACAGGTGGATGCCGCTGCCAAAGCCGAGGTGCTGGTTGTCGCGCCGATCGGGGTCGAAGCGGTCGGGATCGTGGAAGCGGTCCGGGTCGCGGCTGCCCGAGGCCAGCATGAGCATGATCTGCGAGCCCTTGGGGATGACGGTGTCGGCGACGGTGATGTCGCTGTACGCCGCCCGCCAGGGAATGATGTGCACCGGAGGCTCGTAGCGCAGCAGTTCCTCCACGAGCGGCACGATGAGGTCCGGTTCGTCGCGCAGCCGCTGCAGCACCTGGGGGTGGCGCAGCAGTGTCAGCATGCCGTTGGTGACGAGGTTGACGGTCGTCTCGTGGCCGGCGATCAGCAGCAGTTTGGCGGTGGCGACGATTTCGGCGTCGGTCATCCGGCCGTCGGGCCCGTCGTCGTTGGCCAGCCGTGACAGCAGGTCGTCGCCCGGACGGCCGTGGCGCTGTTCCACCAGCTCGCCGAGGCACTGGCGCAAGTCCTTGCGGGCCTGTACGCCGTTTTCCAGTTTCTCCTTCGGGTCGGTCTCGGGGTCGTAGTCGATCGAGTGCATGATGTCGTTCACCCAGAGGTGGAACCGCGGCTCGTCCTCGCGTGGCACGCCCAGCAAGTGACAGGTCACGGTTACGGGGAGCGGGAAGGCGAAATCGTCGACGACGTCGATCCGCTCCTTGCCCGCGAAATCGTCGATCAGGCTGCCGACGGTGGCGGTCAGGTCGCCTTCCATGCCGGTCACCAGCCCCGGGGTGTGCGGGGGGCCGAAGTGACGCATCGCCATACGCCGCAGGCGATCGTGCTGGGGCGGGTCCATGTGGATGAACGACGACGTGGTGGTGGCCCCTCCCTCGGCTGAGGGCATCGGACGCGACAGGTTGCGCGCGTCGGAACTCAGATGCGGGTCATTCAGCAGGTCCGTGATCTCGCGATAGGTACTGATGACGTAGCTGCCGTCCTCCTGCCGGGCCACCGGCGTCTCGCGCAACTCGGCATACAGCGGGTACGGGTCGGCCCGGGCGGAGTAGTCGAAGATCCGTTGCAGCGTGCCGGGCGTCTCGGCCGTGGTCGTCCGGCCTTCCTCCTGCCGATGCCGGTGCACGGCCGTGACGCGGCGCTCACCCGGGTCATGGCCCGTGACGACCACGGTGGCGCCCCGAGCGAGCAGGGCGGGGCCGGGGAAGTCGACGGGCACCGGTTTCCTGTCGGCCGACTGGTCCGGCGTGTGGCAGGGGGGCGGGAAAGGCGCGGCCGTCTCGATCAAGCGTCGGTAGTGGTCCAGCCACTTGCCGTTGTTGAAGCTCACGGCAGCCGTGACGCGGCCCCGATAGCCGTATGCGGTGACGAAACGGCGGTCGGACACCGACCCCTGGGTGACGACCACCTCGTCGGCGAAGGTCGGCACGCCGACGGACTTGATGTTGACGCCGAACTGGATCGACCAGAACAGCGGGACGGACAGGTGGGACCAGCGGTCCGCCTGGGCACTGACCATGTTGTGTGCCGCGACCTCGGCCTGTTCCACGGCGTTGGCCCAGTGCTCCAGCGAGAGGAGCCGGTATCCGTAGATGGGGTTCGGGCAACGTGCCACGTCTCCCGCGGCGAAGACGTGGTCGGTGACGCGGCCGTTGATGTCGAGGGCGCGGCAGCCCGTGTCGCAGGTGATTCCCCACACGCCCGCCGCCAGTCCCGACTCCCGCAGCCACTCGGTGTTGCGGATGCTCCCGAGCGCCACCACCGCCACATCGGCGTCGACCGAACTGCCGTCGTCGAAGTGAGCACGGCGAAACCGTCCCTGCGCGTCGCCCTCCAGCCGGACGACCTTGACAGCGCACCGCAGGTCGACACCATGAGCGCGCTGCAGGTCCGCCGCAACCTCGCCGATCATGGCGCCGAGCGCCCCGACCAGCGGGGCCGGCGCGAGTTCGGCGACGGTCACCGGGATGTCCCGCTCGCGGCAGATGGAGGCGACCTCGGAGCCGGTGAATCCCGCGCCGATGACCAGCACACGGGAGGGCCCGGCCGCGAGGGCCCGCTGCAGGCTCTCGGCATGCTCTCGCGTACGTACGACGAACACTCCGTCCAGGGCCGCCTCCGACGCGACGAACCACGGCCGGGCCCGTACCCCGGTGGAGATCAGCACCCGGTCGAAGGGAACCTCGCGTCCGTCGGCGAGACGCACGCGGTTCGTCGCGAGGTCCAGCCCGCTGGCGGGCACGCCCAGCAGCCACTCCGCATCGATGCCACGACGGCGGGGCAAAGTGGTGCCCCTGGCCGGCAGCCACCCGCTCAGTACTTGCTTGGACAGGGGAGGCCGGTCGTAGGGCTCGCCCGACTCGTCACCGATCATGGTCAACGATCCGGTGAAACCCTCGTCCCGCAGAGCCTCCGCGGCCCGCAGCCCCGCCAGCGAAGCCCCGACGACCACGACGCGGCCATCGCGCTTGAAGGCACACAGGGTGTCGGCACTGGTCATGACGGCGACGCCTCCGCCGGTACGTCCCGTCCCTCCAGCCGGTCGACCAGGATCGCCTGGACCGAGCAGGCCGCCGCGGCGCGCAGCACCTGCTCGCGCCGGTCGTCGTCGGGGTTCGGGTCGTACATCAGCGCTTCCTCATCGAGCAGCCGGGACGCTCGTCGGGTCTCCATGGAAAGAATTGATCACCGCGGCCAAGGCGATCGGCGCCTGACTAGAGACGTATCCCTGGTTGCGGCTGCATTTTGGATACGTGAGGGGCGCTCTTTCGGATTGCCGTTTCGATGGAAACCGTGTGGCACGGTGCACCGGAATACCGTCGGAGAAGCAACGTAACGGCGGCACCGATACCGGGGGGCCCAGCGTTGATCGATTAGATGGCCGCAGGTCAGAGACCCGGCCCTTCACTTCTTCGGCTTCGCGACACACCTCCGACACAGTCGGACTTGCGCCCGCCCGCTGCGCGACCCCGCCGCTCCCGACGAGGACGACGATCAGCGGTGAGACAGAGCATGGCGGGCAACACCTGCCTCGGTGTGCCTCTCGGCCTCGCGCGCACAGCAGCGTGAAAATAGGGCATGGCATCGTCCTGGACTGGTAATCGGGTACGCCTACGCGCTATCGAGCCCGACGACTGGACAGCGTTCATGCGCTTCGCCGACGACGACGGGCGGCGAGGGAGCCGGCTGGATCTGCCACGGTCCGCCGAGAGCCACCGTGCCTGGGCGAAGGAGCAAGCCGTTGCCAAGTGCGATGACGACCGCTTCCGGTTGGCAGTCGAAGCGACGGCCACGGGAGAGCTGGTCGGCACAGTCGGCTCACATCGCACCGGCCCTCGTTCAGGCTGGTTCGAGTGTGATGTCACGATCGGCGCTGACCATCGGCGCAAGGGCTACGCGGCAGAAGCCGCAGTGCTGCTGCTGCGCTTCATGTTCGCCGAGCGGCGCTATCACAAATGCCTAGCAGCGATCTTCGCCCACAACGAGGCGTCGCTGGCACTCTTTCGTCGGCTCGGCTTCACCGAAGAGGGGCGCCTGCGGGAACACGTTTTCTTCGCCGGCCAGCACCACGACCTCGTCATGATGGGCATGCTCACCGACGAGTTCGACCAGCGACACAGGATGAGCGAACCATGAGCTGGTCATTCAGGCGGGTGCGGAACGGCACTCGAACTTGATCGACGTTCGCTGGTCGCCAGTCGCTGGCGGAGGCGGCCTGTCACCGAAAGCAGGACTGCCCTCAGTCGCGCAAGGTGGCGCGCAGGCGCAAGCCGACAGTTGCGAGACCTTCGAGGGTGGTGACCTGGTAGCTGGGTTCCGGTCCGGGCGGCTCGCTCAAGTGGTAGCAGCGGGCGGTCTGCGCAGTCAGGAGCGTCAGCATCGCCATGGCCAGAGCGGCTCCCTCGCAGCCGTGCGGCCCGGTACCGAAGGAGAGGAAGACCCCGGGTTTCGCCGGTGAGCCCGCATCATCGAGCCAGCGCTCGGGCCGGAACTGGTCCGGCTCGGAATATTCCCGAGCGTCGCGGTGGGCGGTGTAGGGGCAGACGAGAACGGTGGACCCGGCGTCGATGGTGTAGTCGGCGAGCTGAGTCTGTCGCGGGGCGCGCCGGGTCAGCAGCCAGCTCGGGGGGTACAGCCGGAGCACCTCACTTACCAGTGCCTGGGTGTACTGCAGGCTGCCGAGGTGGGTGCTGGTAGTCGCGGCCGGGTCCGCGGGCAGCGAGGCGGCTTCGGCCGCGACGCGGCCCGCTGCCTGGGGGTGCCGGGCCAGGTGGAGCAGGATCCATCCGGCTGCCCGGGAAGGGGTCTCGAAGGTGGCGACGGTGATTCCGGGGAGAGTGTCGAGGATCGCCTCTTCCGGCAGTAGGCCGTAGTGGGGGGAGGGCCGGAGCATCTGTCCCAGCATGTCGTCACCGAGCCGGCCCGATGAACGACGCCGGCGGACGATGGGCCGCAAAGCGTCGGTGAAGGCGACTTGCTGCCGTGTGCGGAACCGCCGTGCCGGTGTGGGGATCCAGCGCGGCCATACCCAACGCGAGGGGCGTACGAGCACCTCCCGGGCCAGGAAGAGCTGTGAGGCATAGGGCAGCAGGGTGGGAGCGTCTTCGGAGAAGAGGTAGCTCACGCCGATCTCTGCCAGGGCGTGCCGGACCGGGGGCAGAACCTCGACGTCCTGGCCCGTGGGCCACTGGTCGGCGAATCGAGCGGTCTGGGGCGCAATCTCACCGATCCGGGCTGCAACCGCCTGCGCACGTAGTCCGCGCATACGGGCGGCGTGAGCGTGCGCACGCTCCTCGGGTGTTGGTGCTCCGCTCGACCGCTTCGACGGCGGGAAGAGGGGCGAGGATGCCTTGGGGAAGTCCTGCGCGCGGCGCAGGACTGCTTCACACGGCCCGGCCGCAGCGGCTACGTAGACACCCGGCTCCAGTTGCCAGACGTCCCCACACTCTTCAGCGCCGCGGCGCGCCAGTGCCAGCCGGTCGCGGCTCCAGGCCGCGAAGCTGCCTCCGGGCAACCGAGGCGGCTCGTTCCTTCGGCCCATGAGATGGTCCCTGGTTCTCGTACCTGTCCAGGCCGATATCGTCGGCAGAGTGGCTGGGAACCGGCGGGCGCCCAGGGGCGCCCGCCGGCAGTGCGCTCAGTCCTAGTCGCCGGCGTACGCATCCCATTCGTGGGCCCCGTACGCACCGTAGTGGCGGGTGAAGGACAGCTTGCCGAGCAGCTTGGCGATCATGGTGCACTCCTCTCGCCTGTCTTCAGCGCCCAATGCCACACCCGACATATTGCCACACAGGGTATGTCTGCGATATAAGGCACATTCCGGTCTTCGGTCGCACGCTGCCACTACTGATCACCGCATTCGGGAACCGCGGTGGCGCCGCCGTAGGGGACAGCAAGGGCAGCCGCGGATACGTCGTCGTTGTCGCCGGCCGGCAGCTGCACCATCAGATGCCGTTCCGTGGTCACCCCCGCCGAGATCCTGCGGTACAGCAGCGAAGTACCGCAGCCACCACAACCACAACAACCCCTCACGCTCAGCAGCGTCCTTGTACGGCCCGACAATGGCCGGTCTGCCCCTCTGCGGCCGCTACGGATCAGAAGCTCTCCGCGCCACACCCGTGCAGAGCTGGCGAGGAGCCATGAGGAAGCGTGGCGGCGGGCGGCTGCGTGGCCCACACGCTCCTCACACGTGATTGATGCGCAACAACGAGAAAGAGCGGGAGACAGTGAGACTGTCTCCCGCTCCTTCATGTCGGCATCCGCCCTGGTCAGCGCTTGATCTCTGCTGATCCTCGGCGAGTGCCCCCGGCAGGATTCGAACCTGCGCACACGGCTCCGGAGGCCGATTGCGTCCCGGCCGTCTCCGCAGGTCAGGGTGTCGAGCAGTCCGCAAACGTGGGTGCTGGTCCACACATAGTCCACGCCTGCCAGCCCCCTGCCAGGAGGTCGAGCATCGGAAGCTGGGAGGGATGCGGCTGGTCATGTGCCTCTCAGGCTCGCGCGTGGCACACCGACGTAGTAGTCCTCTCTGCATGACCCCCTGGCCTGGCGGAAGCGGCGAGTGGGGACAGTGGCGAGCTAGCTGGCGTCGTTTGGAGTGATCACGGAGCCCCCGTAGGTTGCGATACGTTAGTGTGGCGCGGTGAACCATGAGCTTCCCGTGATCAGTCTGTTCTCCGGGGCCGGTGGCCTCGACTGCGCCATCGAGAGCTCTGCTGAGCCACCGCTGGTCCAGGACGGCTCTGGCTCCCCACTCCGCGTCGCAGTTGCCACTGACTATGACCAGACGGCTCTGGACACTCTCTCGGCCAACTTTCCGCACACCAAGACACTGTGCGGGGATATCCAAGCGATCCCGACCGCAGAGTTGCTGGAAGCCGGCGGGCTGAAGCCCGGCGATCCGACCCTGGTCATCGGTGGTCCTCCCTGCACACCGTTCAGCAAGTCCGGGTTTTGGATCGAGGAGAAGCGCAACAGTGCTGATCCCAATGCCTCTCTCCTCGACGAGTACGTCCGGGTGGTCCGCGAGAGCAAGCCCGAAGCCTTCATCCTGGAAAATGTGCAGGGCCTGACGTATAAGACCCATCAGGCTCAGTTCGATCGGCTAATTGCGGGGCTCAAGGACGCAGGTTACAACCCGACGTTCCGTGTGCTCCTTGCGGCCGAATACGGAGTCCCCCAGCTTCGCAGGCGAGTGTTCGTCGTCGGACGACGCGATGGTAAGCCTTTCCACTTCCCGGAGACTACGCACTCTGGCGAGTCGGAGCGGGATCGGGTGATTGACCACAGCAAGATTCCCTTTACGAGCCTTCGTGAGGCGCTTGCCGGACTCCCCGATGTTCCCGAGGCAGGAGAGATTGTTGAGGGCACCTACGCCGAACTCGCTGCGGAAGTTCCTCCTGGCCAAAACTACCTGTGGCACACCGAGCGCTATGGCGGTCGCAACGAGTTCAAATGGCGCAGCCGCTATTGGACCTTCCTGCTGAAGGCAGATCCGGACCGTCCATCTACGACGCTGCAGGCTCAGCCAGGCCCGTGGGTCGGGCCATTTCACTGGGAGAATGTGAAGAACGCGAACGGGGAAGAGCGAGCACGTAGGTTTCGCGTTGCCGAGATGAAGCGGATCATGACTTTCCCGGATGAATTCATTTTCACTGGAGGAAAGCGTGAGATGCAACGGCAGATCGGTAACGCTGTTCCTGTGGAGTTGGGCAAGGTCGTCGCCAGGTCCCTGATGGAACAGCTCGGGCACCTTGAGCCTGACAGCGCCAAGATCCCTAACCAGGTTGGCCATGAACAGCTTGAACTTATTTAGAGCATAAATGGGGGAGCGGTGGGAATAACAATTAAAAAGAGTGAAGCTGAGGCGGTTCTGGAGGCGGCGTATCAGGCCGCTAGTTCGGGGGGTGAGTTTTCCGAAGAATGGACACTTCTCGCTAAGTCGCTACGTGAGGATGACGCACCGAAAACCTACACAGCCGCTTTGGTGACGGAGTTGCTGGCACGGTCTTGTGACGAGAACGTCGATCCGCAATCCATCAAAATGAAGCACGGCGAGCGCGCCTTTTCTCTCCGTGGCCTGTGCCACGGAGTTGTGGTGCCGATGTCAGGCAAGCTCGGGTTCGACCTCGGTGCGACTGGTCCGGAGCCGATAAACAACCAGCCGTTCTTCCGGTATCAGCATTTTTCTGAGATTGACGCAGTCCTGGGTAAGGCTCGGCCATACCTGGATCGGCTTAGGGCTGCGCTCGCAAGGGTAGACGAAGAGAACTATTCCGCCGATGAGGCATTTAATGCGCTCGTGGCAGTAATGGCGGTCTGCATTGCTGTAGCGGAAAAAAGGCGGCACGTTGTGGTGGGCAGCGCCGTAGTGGAGTCAAGCCTCATTTCTGCGACGCAAGAATTCGTTGGGAGCGGCAAGGATGTTCCACGTAAACTGCAAGCGTGCGTTGCGGCTGGCCTTGATATGGCCTACGACATTGTCATTTCGCGCCGAATCAACGACCCGTCTCGGGACTTCCCTGGCGACGTCCAAGTAATCTTGGACAGTGGACCTTTGCTTACCGTCGAAGTGCGCGGGAAGAGTGTGTCTGTGGAGGCGCTTGATCAGTTCGTTCGTAAGGCCGCAGAGGCTGGTTTCCGTCGAGTCGCACTCATGGTTGATACGGCTTCGCACGTGTCGCTTCTGTCAACTCATCACCTGACCAGCGAGCTTGAACGAACTTATGGGTGCATCGTCAAGATAAATGAGAGCATATCGAGCTTCTTGCGCGATGTATTCGTATGGTCGCCTCGCGACACCCAGTCGATCCTCTCGGCCTTCCCTGAGGCGATGTATCAGCGAATGATAGAGATCGAAGTTAGGGACGCTGAGGTGGAGCGATGGGCCCAGCTTTTCCCTGAAGGATCCTGACTTTCTTTGCTGGACCGCAGACGGCTCGCACTTGACCGAGCGGCCGGTGGAGCTGCTTTGGCGTGAGTGATCAGGGCCCATTACGCTAGCCCGCGAATCGGGCAGGCTTGTGGACCTGCCCGTTAGTGCCCGATTTTGGGCCCTGATCTTCGAGGCTCGCGCCAAAGTGGCTGCCTAAAGCCGTGGAGCCGGCCGCCCCAGCCACGACGGTGTTCTGACCTCGGCTGGGCCGTCTCACCCTTACCCCGGCCTGGTCTTCGCCCCCTTGTGGGCGCGGACGGTCGCCGGCGCGCGGCCCCGGTGACGAAGGCAAGGAGGGGCGGCGCGCCGGCGACCGTCCGGCGCCGCCGCGCTGTGCGCGGCACCTCCGATCTGTGATCGGACTGCTTGCAGTTCAGGAGGCCGGGAGCAACGGCGAGCGAAGCGAGCCCTTGAAGATGTAGGGAAACTTCCACCGCACGGGGCTTCAAAGCTTTTGTCTTGTCTCGGTTGATGCTTGACGTTGTGGCTTCACCTGATGCTTGACACCGCTTGCCTCGGCTTGGCTGTGCGCGTCGTATCCGCGTGCAGG